>JADFXJ010000181.1 GCA_015233615.1 Nitrospirota bacterium | reverse complement strand
ACATCGAGCACGTGAAGTTCATAAAAAACCTCGTAGCCGACATCGAACACAACATAATAGTGCCCAACATGATATTCAAACTATTCTTAAGGCGGTTAAAGGGCAAGATTGTAAAGAACATGGAGATCGAGAAGCTTCTTACCATGCTCTCATCCGAGGACGAGTGCGACGGAATTTGCATAGAAAGGCTTATGTCCGAACTCACCGAGGTCAATAGGGGACTTATCGAGGAATTCACAAACATCGACAAGCACTACAACAACACGTCCCTGTTTTTGGAAACACTCCTCAGGAAGAGCCACTTTGACAAGGGCCAGTTGACGTTGCGCACGAAGCCGTGCAGAATGAAAAAGGACGTCATTCAGCCCCAGTTAGACCGTTTCGAGGAGCGCTTCGCCGACATGGGTATTACCGTGGAGTGCTGCCAGAAAGACTCGACGGACGAGGAGATAATTACGGTTGTGGATCTGGGGCTTATAGCACAGGTATATGCAAACCTCTTCTCCAACGCACTGAAGTATACCAGGGAAGTGGTTACCCCGGACGGCGAGAAAAAGAAGTTCGTCATGTACGGAAGGCAGATACTCACCGACTATTTTGGCCAGGGTAAAGACGGCGTGAAGTATAACGTCTTCAGCTCCGGACCGCATATAAAAGAAGAGGAGCGGGAAAAGATATTCGACGAGGGGTACCGTGGTTCGAATATCGCCAATCGCCCCGGTACGGGACACGGCCTTACGTTTATAAAAAACGCCGTGGAGATACACTGCGGGGTTTTTGGTTATGAACCTCTGGAACTCGGTAACAATTTTTACTTCATCCTGCCAAGATGACCTACGCAAACGTCATGGTAAACAACGTCCCGGCCATATTGAAAAGGATAAGCCGCGCGGCAACGCGTGCCGGCAGGAGCCCTAACACTGTAAATCTCGTCGCAGTGTCGAAGTTCTTTCCGGTAGAGTCAATTAATGATGCCGTAAACGCAGGGCTCAGGAATTTTGGCGAGAGTTACGTCCAGGATGCCGTTAAAAAGGCCGAAGCAATAGCCGCACTGCCTGCCGCGCCGCACGTACTGTGGCATTTAATCGGTCATCTGCAGAGAAACAAGGCCAGGGCCGCGGTTAAAGTCTTCGACCTCATCCACTCGCTTGACTCCGTTGAACTTGCCTGCGAGTTGGACAGGCAAGCCGGGGCTATTGGAAAGGTACAGAGGGTGCTCTTACAGGTAAAAATGTCGGAGGAACAGACTAAGTCAGGTGCCGGTATAAGCGACATACCGGAAATTTTGTCGGCCGTGCACACTCTGAATTGGCTGAAGCTCGATGGATTCATGGTAATCCCACCCTACCACGATGACCCGGATAAGTCCAGGCCCTATTTCAGACGTCTGAGAGAGTTAAGAGACGACGCCCTCGAAATGGGTTACGAAACCACAGAGCTCTCCATGGGCATGTCTCACGACTTCGAGGTCGCAATTGAAGAAGGTGCCACAATGGTCAGAATCGGAAGTGCCATATTCGGTTCCAGAGATCGGAATTTCGACAGTGAACAAGCCGGTACCGACGAAGCCGGAAACGTCTGAGGTGCAACCGGCGGATTTCGACGTGGTTAAAATGGAACCGGAAAAGGTAAACTAAAACATGGAAGCAGTTAAGTATATAAACACAAATCGCGTTATAAACACGTTCATAGATCTGTTACGGATAAATTCCCCTTCCTTCGATGAGCGTGCCATAGGCGCACATCTGGCGTCGATACTTTTGCGCCTCGGTTTGGAAGTAACGGTACAGGAATACGGGGAGTCCTTCAACCTGATCGGATACCTGAGGGGTTCACTGCGGGACGTTCCAACGCTGATACTGAGTGCCCACATGGATACGGTTGAGCCTACGGTCGGTCTTAATTTTTCTATCGAAGACGGCATTATCCGCACAGTTGGAGAGACCGTGCTTGGTTCCGACGACAAAAGCGGCATAGCCGAAATCATAGAGGCACTCGAAGCTCTTTCCGAAAGCAAAGTACCCCACGGCAATCTGGAGGTGGTCTTTACGTCAGCGGAGGAACGGGGCCTGCAGGGGTCCAAAAACCTCGACTATCACTTGCTGAAGGGCCGCCACGCCATTGTCATGGATACCAACGGCCCCATCGGTAAAATAGTCGTAGCCGCTCCTACCCACGATACCTACGTAATGGCCATAACCGGCAGGGCCGCCCACGCCGGCATAGAGCCGGAAAAAGGCACCAGCTCCATAAAAGCCGCATCAAGGATTATAGCCGCTATACCCGACGGCAGGATAGACGCGGAGACGACCGCCAACGTCGGGAAAATTCACGGCGGCACCGCCAACAACATCGTGCCTAAAGAGACCATCGTCGAGGGCGAGGTCAGAGGCCACAACGAGACCGTCCTTGAGAAGACGAAAGAGACCATATTCAATACCGCCAGGAAGATAGCAAGAAAAAACCAGGTCAGGATAACAATCGAAGAAAAACGCCAGTACAAAGGCTTCAGGTTCTCCATTGACGACCCGTTACTCGCTCTGCTGGGCGAGGCCTTCTCAAAATCTGGCATTAAGCCCGAACACGTAATAACCGGCGGAGGCTCGGACGCCAACATCTTTAACGCAAGCGGCATACAGGCCGCCACTCTCTCATCCGGCATGCAAAAGCCCCACACCACCGAGGAATATATCCACACGGAGGACCTATACCGTGGGTCAGTGCTTGTAGCCGGCATTATCGAGACCTTTGCTAAATCTGCGTCAGGCGAAATCCGTTAGCGCTAAACCGGTGTGCCCTATACAGGCACGCAAACAAGCGGCATCGGAGTAAAGGAAATGGCCAAATTTAATCATTTAAGCAAGCTCATGGATACGTGCCTCGAAGTAACTTTCGGCAGCAAGGACAACTCCGCGCTCAGGAGTATTCTGACCGTGCTCATCTACGACGGACTTAAGACCCTACCGGGTAACATACATGACTGGATATCCTTCGAATCCGACAGAGTATCCGTCAAAAGAATCGATTTGAAAAGGAAGCTCGTCGAATATGCCTCATCGAGGGGGATATTAGGACCGGAGGCCGAAAGTGCAGCCGTGTTAATATCCGAAAAGCTCTGCAAGGACAATTTTTTCGACGTAATCGACGGCATAGCCATCGACTTGAACGACTACTATTGTGAGCACACTTACACGGCACGCCTGTATGATGAACTAGGCAAGGCGTGGGATATACTCGGTAACAAGCAGGCCGCCATCGAAAACATGGCTGAGGCACTACAAATGGACGTACTTGCCTACGGTGACAGGCACGCCGCCATATCGGAAAGGTATAACGGCATCGGAATGCTTTGCAACAGAGCAGGTAAATCCGACCGGGCAATTGAATATTATTCAAAAGCACTCGAAATAGACAGAGCTCTTTTTGGCGAAAAACACCCTCGGGTAGCCACGAGATACAACAGCCTCGGCATGTCCTGGCGCTCTTTGGGTGACGCCTCAAAGGCTATAGACTTCTACGAGAGAGCCCTCGAAATAGATATGGCCATATTTGGCCCCGGGCATCCTGGCATATCTATCCTTTACAACAACCTGGGCCTGGCCTGGGGCGTTCTAGGCGACCTTCGCAAGGCCATAGACTTCTACAACAAGGCACTGGAAATCGACCTGGTCCACTACGGGGAAAACAACGCCGACGTGGCCACTATGTATAGTAACCTGGGCCTCGCCTGGAGAACTCTCGGCTACCTGGACAAGGCCGTCGAGTATTATTCGAAGGCCTTAAAGATAGACCTCCGCCTACACAATGACAACGAAAAGCACCCCAGCATAGCCCGGGACTACACTAACCTGGGCACGGCCTGGAGCATTGTCGGCAACAAGAAAAAGGGTATCGAATACTACGGTTTTGCCCTGGAAATAGACGTGGCCGTGTACGGAGAAAACCACCCGGACGTGGCCGTGGACTACAATAACCTGGGGCTTGCCTGGTGTACTATGGGCTTTCTGCACAAAGGTATTGGCTACTATAACAAAGCGCTAAAAATAGACCTGGCCGTATTCGGCGAGCTACACCCATCCGTCGCCATCAGGTACAACAACCTTGGCCTTGCCTGGAGAAGCCTGGGCAGCCTTGACAAGGCAATCCACTACTACACTAAAGCTCTGGACATAGACGTAAAGATAAACGGCGAAAACCATCACTCCGTGGCAAGAGACTTGAACAACCTCGGCTCAGCCTGGAGCGAGTCAGACGAAAAAGAAAAGGGCCTGGAATATTTCCGCAGAGCCTATGCCTTGTACATGCAACTCTACGGGCCCGACCACCCTAACGCCAAAACGGTAAAAGACAACATGGCCTCGATAGAATAACGTCCATAAGGTTCAATATAGGCTCTTTTCGCATAACATTATAAGTGCTTTGGCATCACTGATTTAAATCCGGGGAAGGAAATATTGTCACCGCTAAGGCGCAGAGCAAAATAAAGTCCTAGAAATTCTTCTTGCTAAGGGAATAAACAAAAGCGAGTATCTCGGCCACGGCCTTGTAGAGTTCCTGTGGGATCTCCTGGTACAGGTCCAGGGCAGACAGAATCTCCACCAGTTGCTTATCCTCTTTTATGGGTATACCACTCTGATGTGCCAGTTCGATTATTTTATCCGCCACGGAGCCCGAGCCCTTAGCTACAACGCTTGGCGCACCGGGAACGCTCAGCTTGTACTTTAACGCCGCAGCCTTCTTATGCTTGTTTTCCATCTCTATTCGTTTTCCACTTATAAGCCGGTTGATCCACTAAGTTTTAAGCCCTCCGGCAAGCTCAGACTTTCGCCACGGCAGGCTTATACCTTCAGGTTCAGGCCCTTTTCGACCTTAGTTTCCTTGAAGTCTATATTTTGCTTCAGACCAATGTTAATTACGCTGAGTTTTAACCCGACACCGGCAAAACGTTTTTCCAGCTCATTCCTGTTTTGGACTATCGCATCCCTGGTCTCTGACTTTTCGGCGTTAAAGGAGATGAAGAATGTACCCTCCGAAACCGTCGTCGAAATGGAAAGCTTTCCCATTTTATCCAGATCCAGATTTATATCGCACGTATAAGACTTCTTAGCGTTGTACTTGTTTTTCTTAAAGAGGAACTCACCGTCCTTCAGCTCTTTCCAGGCAAAAGGTAAAAACGTGTAGACCATGTCGTTAACCCTTGAATTCACCTGGAAATGCTCTATGTTTTTTATGAACTTGTCCACGGTGTTAAGAACGTCTTCCTGCCGGGTGCCGGAGTATTTCATCATATCGAATGTCTTGTCGTGCTGGAGAAAATCTTTAAGGCGAAGCAAGAGGGCTTTCTGATCGTCGGCCGGGTTAATGGAAACCTTCTGGTGCCCGTCTTTTAAGGAGTTAATCATATCCTGGGATTGGCCGATCTTCTGCTGTAAAACCTGCAGGGTGTCTTTGATCTTCGAGTCGTGGACGATGTTCAGGGCATCCGATACTTTAAAGTCTCTGAGCGTGGCCAGAGTGTCATCTATGGTTTGCTGTACCTTGCCGAGTAAGTCCTTCAAGCCATCGCCGGAACTTGTATCGCGAAGGCTGGGAGAACTCAGGTGTTGGAGGCTTTCCTCCGCCCTGAAGATAATCGTGTTTAACGCTTCCTTTAGCGTAA
>JADFXJ010000052.1 GCA_015233615.1 Nitrospirota bacterium | reverse complement strand
GTAATATACTAACTCATTAAGGGAAATGTCCAATTCCGTCTGAACTAAAACAGTGTAAGTCCTTGAACTCCTTTTTCAATGCGTTGATGCGTAATTTATCTTTTCCTTTGTCGCAGTACTTGTCAGGCCATTTGATGATGCTTTCTTTAAGCAGAAAAATCAGAGGTGGAATACCTACCTCGACTGCTTTCCTGTATTCGAGTTCAGTGATTGATTTGTCATCACCACGAGGAATGAAACCGTAACGCCTTGCAAAGATCCCAACATAGATATTACACGTACTTACATCCGCAAGACATTTATCAACAGGAAATTTGTCCTGCGCTACATAATCTTCCATGCATACCGGTTTGATGCCTTCCATTTTCCTCAGTGCGGTAATTACCTCAGCACGATATGATTTCAAATCATCGGAAGTTGATGAAACATACACCTTTAATTCAGGTAGTTCAGGTAATTTTGTGCTCATGGTTGCCGTTCCTCCCTAAATGCTGCCTGCCAGTATTCACGATATGCATTCCTTATTCCTCATTTCTCGCTCAAATCAGACCGGTTTTTACTTTTCCATAGTTTATCATAAGGCCGGCTATAAAAATCCACTTTTTTACTTTTACAAGAGGGGGATAGGGGATTCAGGGCAGCGAATGCGGCTGACGGCTCTGGCCGGAATAACGAGCAAGGGCAAGGACTGGATTCCCGCTTTCGCGAGAATGACAGAAAAGGGGGCGGGACAAGGACAGGTGGACAAGGATAGGACAAGGGCAGAAAAAAGTTGAGCATCGCGTAATTTTAATGCCGAACGGTATTGGTTCCAGATTAGCTCCTGTTTCCTTTATTCATTAAGAATAGAAATAACCGACTTGACTTCTATCTGCCGGTTGAGCGTGTAATTATCTTTACCGAAATAAATGACCACACCTTTGTCCAGGTTTAATTGTTCCAGCGCCTTCTGAAATCCGGTTAATCCCCGCAAATCCACCGAAGTTGAGGCCTTTATTTCGTATGCCAGAAGTTGACTGCCGGCCTGAACAAGAAGATCGATTTCATCCCCCTGTGAGGTACGGTAAAAATAATACCCTGCCTGATCTGCGGAATTAAAAGAGCCGCAGATATTCGCTCAGTTTTTTCGAAAGAGTTCTTTTAAGTAAATCCATCTTTGCATTATAGCAATTCCATTTCTAATTTACAAATCGCTTGAGTTATACCAACTTGAGTTATACCAAGTCGATATTATTAAACCTTTCTCGTGCTTCTTGTGTCTAATCATTGTGGCGGGATACGAATGAACATACATTTTATATAGAAGATACTATAACCATGTATATATATGCCTTGTTGGAAGCGATTCGTGGAACTTAAACAGAAATCTAAAAAGAAATTGACAAGTATCCGCAGGGTAAGATAAAATCGATGATGAAGTCTTCTTGTGCTTTGACTATATAAGTGGCATCCCCGGATATCCTGATGGTAAATAATATGGGCGAAATGGTTTTAAAAATAGATGAGAATAATATGCTCAAGTCCGGATTGCGCGTAGAGAAGACTGGATCACGAGCAGATCAGGCAGGATTACTCGTCGATAAAACAGGATCTTGTGCAGATAAGCCCGGATTGCACGTAATTAAGGCAGGATTTGCCCTGCATCGGATGTTCGAACGAAGCGTGGAGATTTACGGCGACAACGTAGCCCTCGAGTGCCAAAACGAACTGCTCACATACAACGAGCTAAACCTGCGGGCCAACAAACTCGCACGATACCTATGTGCCATAGGAGTGGCAAGAGGAAATCGCGTAGGGATTTTACTTGAGCGCTCCGTTTCTACTTACGTGTCCATACTCGCAGTTGTCAAGGCCGGCGCAGCCTACGTACCCCTCGACGTTTCCTATCCGAAAGATCGAATCGAATACATTGCTGAGGACGCTGATCTCGTTAAGATTATAACGTCCGGGCATTTATTACCCTTACTCGGCAATGCCGATTCATTGGCAGTGGTGCTCACCGGCAATCCGGTACATATAGCCGCGGACTCTGCCACAACCCCACATATTCCCGGCACCTTCTATATCCAATCGAACCCGGAAAGCAACGAATTCGGTAGTAACGTTTCCGATGACGATTTATGCTACGTAATTTACACGTCCGGTTCAACGGGACGGCCTAAAGGAGTGGCCGTCGAGCACGGAAGTATCTGCAACCAGGTGGCCGTTTGCAAGGATATATACAATATACAACCTACGGATCGTGTCTACCAGGGATTCAGCATATCCTTCGATTTTTCCTTTGACGAGATATGGGGCGCATGGCTTGCCGGGGCAACCCTCGTTTCCTGCCCGGGTGGCGTAAACCTCATAGGCTCCGAACTTGCAAACTTTCTCATCGAAAAAAAGATTACGGTTTTATGCAGTGTACCAACCATACTGTCGACTATAGACGTCGATATACCGTCCGTGCGCTTGCTTAACGTGGGTGGAGAGACATTTACACAGGAACTGGCGGCACGGTGGTTCGGCAATAATGGCCGCAGAATACTCAATACCTACGGGCCCACCGAGACTACGGTAAACGCTACGTGGTCAGAGTTGTTGCCGGGCCGTAAGATCACAATAGGCAGGCCTTTGCCGACGTACCGGGTCTTAATCGTCGACTCTGAACTTCAGCCCGTGCCCGACGGTGAACCGGGTGAGATTGTTATCGGAGGAATCGGCGTTGCACGTGGCTACTTAAACAGAGACGACCTGACACGGGAGAAATTCATATTCGATCCCTGTGGCGGCCCTGGCGGCTCACCACGGCCCGGTGTCGATAACCCCTATCCGCCCGGACACGCCGGCTTCCATCCGTCTGCAGGCGATACCCCCCCGGCACGGTTCTATCGCTCCGGCGATCTTGGACGCTTTACCAAAAACGGCGAAATAGAATTTTTAGGACGTATCGACACCCAGGTTAAAATACGGGGATACCGTATCGAACCGGGCGAAATAGAGTCCGCAATTTTAGATAATCCGGCAATTAAACAGGCGGTTGTAACCACGCTGAGTTCCCCCGACTATCACCGGGAGCTTATCGCATACGTCGTGCTCAGAGAAAGCAACGGTAATAACGGTAAAAACGAAAGCGTTGTTTCCGGCCTGTATGAAAAGCTCCGCCTTCGATTGCCTTCGTACATGATACCGGATATTATCGAGATAATTCCGTCCATACCTCTGCTTTCCAGCGGCAAGGTTGACAAATCCGGCTTGCCGCAGCCGGGCGGCCGGCGCAGCAGATCCGCAAAGACCTACGCACCGCCGAATATGCCGGATGAATCTCTTGTCGCCGCAGTGTGGGCTAACGTATTTAATCTTGCTCAAGTGTCCGTCGAAGATGACTTCTTTTTCGACCTGGGTGGCCATTCCATGTTCGCCGCCCTGGCGGTTTCGGCACTACGCAAAAATCCCCGGTTTGCCCATATTAGCATGTCCGACATATACAAGAACCCAACGGTACGCGGGTTAGCCGGATGCGCTTTGGAAGCTCCGGAAACCATATTTTCGGGCCGCCTAAGCGGCAAGGACAACCCCAGCGGCAAGGACGCAGTCGATACCGCATCTTCGGCTTCCTCCCGGTCTTCCTTCGGGTCGTCATCTCAGGCTTCATCCGGGTCTTCCTCCCGGTTTTCCTCCCTACCCGACTCCGTCTCTACCGCCGGGTGGCGCTTTTCTTTGTGTGGCACTATACAGGCTGCGGCCATATATTCCATTGTTACGATAATGGCTTTACCCATTATGTTATTTCTAACGTGCATCAATAGCTATTATTATTACGACAGTTTGCTGGAGCGTGGCGTTTTAGGGGTGTCACTTGGCCTGACCGGTTTAATGGTTATGAGCTTCCTGCTGCCGATAATCAGCAAATGGTTGATTCTTGGCAGGGTTAAGCCGGGGAGTTATCCTCTTTGGGGCAGTTTTTACGTTCGATGGTGGATAGTGCGAAAGTTCCATGATATTTCGTTTGTAAGATTATTGACGGGCTCGCCACTGATTAACGTCTTTGCGCGCTCGATGGGTGCGCGGGTTGGCAAAGGATGCTACATAGGTACGGCACATCTGGCCTTATACGATATGATCGAGATTGGCGCCGGCAGCAGTATCGGCTATGATACGCACGTACCGGGTTACAAGATAGCCGACGGCTTCCTTATTATAGCACCCGTAAAAATAGGCAGGGACTGCATGGTAGGTAACAAGTCGATCGTGCAGCCGGGCTCCGTGATAGAGGATGGCGGCAGGCTGGGCGATCAGTCGTTACTCCAATCTGACGTGACCATTCCCGCGGGCCAATGCTGGAGCGGTTCACCTGCCCGGCAGGATCGGTTTGCTGATAAGACGATCGGCAATTTATCGACCGGTAATTTATCGACCGGCGGTTTATCAAACCTGCCTCCCACCGTGGAAGCTGATGGCGGCATAGCAGGATACTCCGGTTTTAACGGTGTTATCGCTTTAGCCGGTTTTGTCCTGGGTGCCATCGCGCTGGCACTGGTGCCGATACTGGCCTTTTTGCCGGGCATTTCGCTTATGCTCTGGATTGATCAGCTTTACGGCGGTCTGTGGTTTTTACTTGCATCTTTGCCGGCGGGGCTTCTGTTTGTCCTTTCCATTTGTCTCATCGTCGTTACGGGAAAGGCGATACTCATGCCACGTGTGAAACCCGGCATATATAAGCTCGACTCGTGGTTTTATTTTAGAAAGTGGCTGACGGATAAGCTTGTGGAATCAAGCCTTTTGTACACCCAGTCGCTCTACGCCACCCTCTACGTGCTGCCTTTCTTAAGGCTGCTCGGCGCACGCGTGGGAAAACGGGCGGAGGTATCCACGGCTTCCCATATTACTCCCGAACTTTTGACCATCGACAACGAAAGCTTCATCGCGGATTTTGCCCACGTCGGTACGGCTAAGGTCTATCGGGGCCATATACTGCTTGCGCCTACCCGCATAGGCAGCCGTTCCTTTGTCGGAAATTCCGCAATGCTCCCGGCTGGTTATAATATGCCGGACATGAGCCTCCTGGGCGTAATGTCAATTCCTCCAAATGGCGAGATGGCCTCAGGCTCGAGCTGGCTCGGCTCTCCGGCTATGTATTTGCCACGGAGGGAAGTAAATACCCGGTTTTCGATAAACGAGACTTTCCTGCCTGACGTTGGCCTCTATGCAAGACGGCTTGCATATGAGTTTTTCAGGGTTACCCTGCCCGCCTCGTTGGTTTTTCTGGCAAGCGGGATTATCATTAATTCGAGCGAGATAGCCGGCCGTTTTCTTTCACACGGAATGATGATTTTTACGGTTGCCTCTTTATATTTTGCCGCTAATTTTACCACGACGGCAATGGTAGTGCTCCTCAAGAAACTCCTGGTAGGTATATATAAACCATTAGAGCGTCCGCTCTGGAGCAGCTTTGTATGGCGCAGCGAACTTATTACGGGCATCTACGAAAATGTAACCGTGCCGGCCCTGCTATTTTTCTTCACGGGCACACCCTTTGCCGCCATGATTCTGCGCTTGTTTGGCGCCCACATAGGTAAGCGGGTCTTCATGGACACCACCTTTATTACGGAATTCGATCTGATCCACGTCGAGGACGACTCCTCCGTCGGTTACGCTTCATCTCTGCAGACACACCTGTTCGAAGACAGGGTAATGAAGATGTCCCACCTCTGGGTTGGCAAAAACTGTTCGATAGGCATTTCCTCCGTCGTGCTATACGATTCGAGGATGAACGACGATGTACAACTTGAAGCCCTGTCACTGCTTATGAAAGGCGAGACACTGCCGCCGGGCACTAGCTGGACGGGCTCCCCTGCCGTTAAAAGCGGTTAATAATTTACTCTGCTGTACGCTATTATAGATACTACTATTGTCGTGTCAACTGTAATTGGAGTTATGTCAAACACCTGCCATTACTCAAGATCCCTTTGAGTTATTTGATGTCTTGAAGGATACCACATTATGTCTTTATTTTCGATAAAAAGCCGAACATCAAGTTATGTTATGAAAATTTATGCAAAATTCCAACAAAATGCGGATAAGCAGAGCGCACTTAACGCGGCAAACAGCCTTGCCAATGGCCAATGCGGTCTGACTGACGGTTCAGTTGCAGGTAACTGGCATCTTCCGAATAGAAAGGAACTACTTAGCCTTGCAGATTTCTCACAATATAATCCTGCTTTACCGGTTAACAATCCATTTACCAATGTAAAGTTTTGCTACCCTTTTAATGGCAACTACTGCTCCTACTGGATGTCTACTAGTGTAGTGTCTCACGCATGAAATGTCGTATTCCAGCCAAGCCGTCGCCCTCCCCTGTCGTCATTCCGGCTTGTCCGGCAGTCTAGTCCTTTGTATCGCATTCCACTGGATTCCGCTGTATGGTCGGCATGGCTAATATGACAAAGTAGAATTAGATGTTATCGGCAAGATAGAAGAAATGTATATTATGGATGAGGAGTAGCACATGGCAACAATTTTAGTTGAATAAAAGTTGCCGTAGTTGTACAATATTTTAATGTATCCATAGATATCGGGATTGTTAAGAAAGAAGCAGCCTCGCAGCCGGCTTAATCTGTATAATTTGATTAAAGGGAGGATGCCCTGTGATACCAACATTGTATCAAATAATAACGGAACTTCGAGCGAGACTGAATGAACTTTACGGGGCTCGCCTGGTGTATTTAGTCCTTTTCGGATCTCAGGCACGAGGCGATGCCGTAGCGGGCTCCGATATCGACGTCCTTGTGGTACTGAAAGGAACCGTTAATCCAGGCAAGGAGATTGGAAGAACGGGCGGGATTACCTCGTCACTTTCTCTGAGTCACAATGTTGTGATTTCCAGCACTTTTGTATCGGAAGATCGGTATGAGACTGAAAAGAGTCCACTTCTGTTGAATGTTCGCAGAGAGGGTGTTCCGGTATGACATCTGAACAGGCGGCGCTACTTAAGAAAGCAAAAGACAGCCTGAACGCTTCACGGCTGCTTTTTGAAAGGGCCTTTTATGATTTCGCAGTTTCGCGCGCATATTACGCCATGTTTTACATCGCTGAGGCATTCCTGCTTGGCGAAGGTCTTACGTTCTCAAAACATTTGGCGGTAATTGCGGCGTTTGGTCAGTATTTTGTAAAGACAGGACGAGTACCTCAGAAATTTCATCGTTATCTGATAGAGGGCGAAAACAGCCGGAATGTTGGTGATTATGATACCGTTTCAGGATTGGGCAAGAAAGAAGCGTCAGAGCAGATACACCACGCAGCCAGGTTCCTTGAGCTTGCCGACAAATTGCTTTCACAAACCGGGACTGAATAAAATCCTGAAACCCGATATATTGGGAAGAGGTGACCCCTATTAAAAATAAGGTGTCGAATCCCGTATACCATGTAGTACCCTGACAATCTCAAGACCTACGCTAAAAGGAGGTTGAAAATAACGAGTGAATAAGATAAAATATTCAGATAGAGTTTGCCTTATTCCCTTGATTCATAAAGGTTTATGATTATTTTCCACATCCCGATTTAGCTATCGAAACTCCAATAAATCCGGGAGTCGAAATTCATAAGGCTTCGCTCCGTCAAGGACATCCAATGATTAGTCTGCAATTGTCTTGTAATACCAATTTGTAGTCATACGAATAACAAAAGTACAAAGAATGAGGAGGGGAAGGCCTTCCCCTCGCTTCGGCCGCAAAAAGCGCTTCCTTTCGCTACCCCTTCTACGGAGGAACTAAGGAGCCACTTGAGCCGTCCGAAGCATTCGCGGGCCGGAATCTGTATTGAAATGCGTTTACCCTATGGATTATTTAATTTTAAAATGGCATTGATTTGACACCTTAATTTTTCGACGCTTGATCGAAAATCGAACATTGCGTTAGTATAATAGGATGGAGTGGTGCTTCAAATGGGGTCATTTTATTCACGTGCAATTCATTAACATTGATAAGTAAGCGAAAAGGAGTGTAGCCGTGAGACTAACTTTAAAGTTTAATCTTGTCTTAAGTCTGTTGTTCATAGCGGGAATTTCGGTATCCGGAGTCCTTTCATGGAAGATACTCCAAAACAACGCGCAGAGAGAGGTTATCGAACGTGCCGGGTTGATGATGGAGAGCGCTACGGCTATCCGCTGGTATACGATTAACGAAATCAAACCGCTTCTTACCTTGCCGATGAAAAAGGTGTTCCTGCCCCAGAGCGTGCCGGCATATGGAGCGACGAAGGCTTTCGGCAAACTGCGTGATAAATACCCTCAATACACTTACAAGGAGGCTACCCTGAACCCTACAAACCTTGAAAACAGAACCGTGGACTGGGAATCAGACATTGTCCAGTACTTCCGTAACAACCCTAAGAAGCAGGAGATTACAGGAGTCAGAGATACGCCGACAGGGAAGTCGCTATACCTGGCCAGGCCCATGGTAGTGGACAACGTCGCGTGCCTCGTATGCCACAGCACTCCCGATATAGCCCCAAAGACGATGATCTCTCGCTATGGTTCCGCAAACGGTTTTGGCTGGAAAATAAACGAGACTATCGGTGCCAGAATAGTATCGGTACCCGCGTCGCTACCTTTTAAGCAGGCTAAAAAAGCCTTTACGGCTTTCATGGGTTCTTTCGCGGGGGTTCTCGCCGTCATATTTATAATGATGAACGTAATGCTTCGTTACATAGTCATCAGGCCGGTACGCAAAATGTCTCATATAGCCGACGAAGTCAGCAAGGGCAATACGGAAATACCTGAGATTCCATCAAAAGGCAAAGACGAGATGAGCATCCTGGCATCATCTTTTAACCGTATGAGACGGAGCCTGACTAAGGCGATGGAGATGCTCGAAAAAGAAGAATAAGCCAAATAAGCCAAATAAACCACAAAAAAGCGCAAATAAAAGTAAATAAAACGTAACATAATAGGTTGTCGGGTGGAAGGACACAATAGAACGTGGCTGTGCACCGTGGTCTTTCTGGACGTAGTCGGTTATACGCAGAGGCCGGTTGCCCAGCAGATGGAGATAAAGGAGCGGTTGCGGAAGATCATTTCCGAATCTACCGCTAACATTGCCCAGAGCGAGCGCACCGTCATAGACACGGGAGACGGTGCGGCCCTTTGCTTTATGGGGGATCCCGAGGATGCGCTTTTCGTGGCCATGAACGTGCGCAACATGCTGTTAAGCGGCGACAAGGGCGCGGGTACCGCTTTCCAGTTGCGTATAGGTATAAACCTGGGCCCGGTGAAAGTGGTCAGGAGTTTTGACGGCAATTTGAACCCACTGGGAGACGGAATAAACAATGCACAGCGAGTGATGGGTTTCGCCGAGCCTAACCAGATACTCGTATCCCGCTCATTTTACGAGGTAATAGCCAATCTCTCCCAGGATTACATGAAACTCTTCCACTTTATGGGTACTCGCCACGACAAGCACGTCAAGGAGCACACCGTTTACGAGATAGTATCCCCCGGACAAGCCTTTTCGGATAACGCGGGTGATATCGTTGCCACGACAACGGATACTGAAAGCGCATCACCTCCGGATGCGGCACTCCCGGATGCATCACCTCCGGATACAACGCTTCCACATGCAGTGATTCCGGATACAACGCCGCCATATGCAACGCCTCCGGGTACGTCTTTCCCGCTAACGTATGCTTTCGACCCGGAGACGCTAAGGACCATCAAAATCGAGCTTACCCAATACATCGGCCCCATGGGTGAGACCCTGGTTGATAGAACCGCCGCCAAAGTCTCGACAATCGAAGAGCTTTGCTCCAAAATGGCAGCCTTTATCCCCAAAGAGGATGAACGGGCGCGTTTTCTCAAGAAGGTATCCGTTACCGGCACTGAAGCAGGCAAGAGTGCAAGTGGTGGCAAGTCTGTCGGGAACGTTCAGGAGCCTAAAGCCAGACATGCCTTCATGCCCTTTCAACCTTCCCCGTGGGAAGAGCGGACACTTAAAGCCGTCGAGTCGGAACTTACGGTATATATTGGCCCGATAGCGAAGTTGCTCGTAAAAAAAGCCGCTCAAAAGACCTCCGATATAAAGGAACTCTACTCGATGCTTGCAGGCGAGCTTTCCGATAAAAACGACCGGGAGAACTTTCTTAAGAGCCTGGATAAGCACAAATTCCCAAGGTAAACGTTCCCGGCTTAGGCTAAACCTAAATACGGCAGTTGAGGCGTTCCTTACTGTCGGGCCGTTTCTTATTGTCGGACGGTTTCTTCATTCATACCAATTTGGTATCAGGCACCTCTACGTGGATGAAATACTCTACGTTACCCTTTTGCCCCTTTATGGGGCTTTCGCAAGTGCCGGCGACTTTCAGCCCTAAAGAGGCAACGAAAGACTTCATATCCTCAAGGACGCGAAGGCGTCTTTCCTCGTCGCGTACGATTCCTCCCTTGCCCACCTCGCCTTTGCCTACCTCAAACTGGGGTTTTACGAGACATAGAAGACATGGCACATTTTTGTCCTCCGGTGGCGGCGTGGTTTCCGCTTTTTGCCCGCCTGCCCGTTTTAAAAACTTCAAAGCCGCGGGTATTACTATCTTAAGCGAGATGAAAGAGACGTCGATGGTGATGATGTCCACCTCCTCGGGTACAGCCTCTTTGGGAAGGATGCGTATGTTCGTTCTCTCTACGGGGACGACCCTGGGGTCTGTTCGTAACGCCCATGCCAACTGCCCATATCCTACATCTACGGCGTAAACCCTCATGGCTCCTCCTTTTAGCAGGCAGTCGGTGAATCCGCCCGTCGATGCTCCCACGTCCATGGCAATTTTGCCGGCAGTGTCGATTGAGAACACTTCGAGAGCGTGGGCCAACTTCAGCCCACCCCGGCTTACAAATGGTATATCGTCGCCCCTAAGGGTGATTAAAACATCTTCATTCACGTCGATACCGGCTTTCAGTGCCGGCTGTCCGTTCACTAACACGTTGCCCGCCATAACGAGGGCCTTTGCCCTTTCGCGGCTTTGGGCGAGACCCCTTTCCACCATGACGGCATCGAGGCGCTTGAGGCGTCCAGACGCACTGGTGCGCTTGTGGCGCTTATTTACGGGAAGCTTGCTCACGGCTCTCTCCTTCGCTGCTGAATACGTGTGGGCCGCTGAAGGTGATCGGGCATGGGAAGGCAGTTAAAGTCGTAGAATGCTCCCTGGTCGGGTGGAAAATCGTCATCCGGGTCGAACCTGTCTACGCGGCGGCAGTGGGCGCAGACGGGGTTTACAACGGGAGGGTTAACGGTGCGCCTGAAAGCCCTGAGTGAGGGGTGATTCCTTATGCGGAGCAGACCGCTTGCCGACAGTGCCTCATCCTTGTCGTAGTATATACCCGTGTCTACGGCGGAACCACAGCAAAACCATACCTCCGGGCGAACACTCCTGATACCCCACCTTAAAAACATGTGGCTCCAGGGGGCGAAGCACACTGCGGGCGGAGGGGAAACGCTCCGGTTGGCGAAAGTTATCCAGGAAAGAGGCGCTTCCCGATGCGCTTGAAGTTCCTGCTCCCGATGTGCTTTAGATGCCCGGGACTCCTGAGGCGCTGGAGATATCTGAGATTCCTTATGCGCTTGAGGCGCTTCGTATGCTTTACGCGATGGAAATGGCACAGGCACGTCCACCTCTATACCGAGTTCTCTTCCCCTTTCCAGTGCCATGGCGAAATATTCGTTAGCCCGCTCCCTATCGTAGTAGAGGGAATCCGTCTTTTTGAGCTTTTCCTCCATGGTGGCGGTCTCTGCCCCGTAGTACCTTTCGTTTATACCGGACAGATAGTGGTTCAGGGTGACCCGCGAAGCGCCGTGGGCGTGGGCGAACTCTACGAACTCAACGGCCCGCTGCACGTTTGATCGTATCATTACAAAAGACGAGGTGACAACGGGCCGCGAGTGTCCCCTCAATATTTCGGCCATCGACTTCATGTTTGCAGAAAAACGCTTCCAGTTGCCCCTGGCTACGACCCTGCCATAATCCTCCTCGTTCGATGCATTCATGGATACGTGCAAGTGATCGAGCCGTCCGGCCAGCACGTGGAGCACCTCTGGTGTGAGGGCCACTCCATTGGTAAAAATGTTTATATACAGATGTGGAAACCCTTCCCTTATGTAATTAAAGATATCGACGAATCCGGGGTTAACCAGGGACTCGGCCGTGCCCCCGCCAAATCCGAAACCCGACAGGTACCTGAACCACTCTATGCGCCTGACGTAGGCGAGTGTGACCGTGTCTGCGGGAAAAAGGCCGTCAGTGTACTTGCAAAACCGGCAACGCACGTTACACATGTTAGTTATGTCCATGCCCAGGTTAATGGGGAAAGAGCGGACTGTCTCTATGGAGTTTTCCATCTCCCATGTGCAGAGGAGTGCGTTTACGTGGTGAGGATAGGGGTGAATTTCAAGGAGATGGGTGAGGGTTGCGTACCTGTCAAGGAATCTGCCATCTTCCTCTAACCTACGGAACTCGCCGGCCAGCCAGGCGTCGTCGTCTCCCTTTTGCCACAACTCTCCGAGAAGCTTTACATATACGGGGTGTCGGAGTCCTGACTGCGGACCCTCTACGGTGGTACCGGTGAGAAGATTCATGTCGGCCACGAGGTAATTGTCTATTCCCCATTGTCTGAGGGTTTCGGTAATTTCTTGCCGGTACTGGGATGCGACGATTATAAGGTCGAACTTAAGATCAAAATTGGTATCGGATTTAAGATCGGATTTAAATTCGAATGCGATGTCGTTTTCTCTGTCGTTTTCCCGGTCGTTTTTCCAGACTTGTGTATGGGCGTAGTCCCCGGGGCCTATGACGGGAAGGCCGTCCTTCGTTCCCCGCTTGAACGTATCCATAAGACATACGACGGTTACGTCCCTGCGCCTGGCCCGAAGGTGGGCCATAAAGAGGTTTGCCCCCCTGCCCGATCCGTACAGGCACACTCTTGCACCGGCGGGCAAAACCCCTACGTCCTTAAGCAGATTCTCCGACTCCACGGCTTACTCCTCCTTTTCACGTTAACATATCAGATCCACATCGAAATCGGTGGCCTTGCCTACAGTTTACAGTTACCGTTATACTTATATATTAACCTATTATACTAACCTATCGGTTGAAATCGGTTAAAGTTAAACCGTGTTATACCATTGTTCAATTTTCCATATCTGAAACCGGGCTTTCCAGAGTTATGTCAAGAGCCTCGTTAGTATATTCAACCATCATACCGGTGCAAAAATCGCCAATTGCCGCTGATTGCATCATCGTTTAACACACTTACTTTCCATATATAGCCATTCCATATCGTCCGGCCGATATTCGGCAAGCGCAATTTCACGCTCGAATGCGCTTAACGGTTCCAACATCGGGTATTCGCCGGGATTTCTGTCACTTCTTTCTTATTGATAAGATATTGTGTGTGCCGGAAAATCTTTGTTTTATGGTATTCGAAATAATCGGATTCAGAAAATCGTGTAATTCCACTATTACATCCCAGTTATTTAAATTAGGTAATTTATCGGGGTCCAGAAGATCGATTTCACATCCTTCACAGTCGCAGAAAATCAACACTCCGTTAGTGTGCTTAACCTCTGAAAGCCATTGGATTGTACACAGGTTGTCTAAAATTATTCGGTCGGAGACACTGTTTTCTTTTGCCATAGTTCTGCAAATATTCAGAACTTGTTCGTTTAAATCAAACGCGTATACAATTACTTCGGGGATGCGTTTAGCAAGCCCTACGGCATAGTAACCCTCCCCAGCACCTATATTTATAATACGTGAGTAGTTGCTTCGGCACACTTGCTCTATAACAGAGTGTAGTTCCGACTCATAGCTGCCAATCACCTTAGGGATAAGAGCACTGCCTGTCAGCTCTATGTTGTTATATACAATTCCTTTAAACGGCCCACCTAATACCTTACAGTCAGGGCTTAAAAACGGTATAAGTTTATATTCCAGTTCCCTTCTTTTATTAAGCTTAACATAGCGCCCGTGGCCTAAACTTAAATCCATATCCATCTAAATGTTATCTCCTATGTGCTTTTTTGCTTCATGAAACGGTTTGTATGCGCGTTACTTGATATATTGCAACAGTGTTTGCGCATAATTTTACAGGCTCTGTCACTGTTGTCGGTTGTTATCAGTATAAAATCAACGGGTTAGCATTACCACCCTCTGAAATTAGCTTTGGAATGAAACATACTCCGGTTGCTGTTTTCTTTTTCATACCTGCACAGGAGATCGTTGACAACGTGCTGTTTTAGATGTATGCCGGGCATGTAAGCCATTGCCTCGTACCTCTGCAAAAATACGCAGCCAGATTGCATTTTATATAAAACAGACATAACCGTTCCCTCATCGTCACCCATAGCGATTAACCTTACAACGTCACTTTCTATCTAAGTGGTTGATTTATAAGGTAACTTTAAGTAACCTCAAAATCTGTAACCCTTTGATTTAGCATGGTTCGTTTTCTCAAGTGTCGTTGTAGGGTTAACTCCCGGGCCAAGCCTGCATATGGCATATGGGAAAGCTTCTCATATATGATTATAGCATAAATTATGAAAATCGTCACAATTTTCGACAATAATGAGAAATATATTAGAATTATATTGACAATAATATATGTGATACTTAAAATACGTTTGTCGTAAAGAGTTTCAATGCGATACGAATTTAGGTAAGTGGTTAATGGGAAAAATGAGGAGTTTAATAATGATGGATTTTATGATGGATAATCTAAAATTGAAAGGCGCGTTTTTCGCGTTCAATGCACCCATTACCTTAGAAAAAACAAAAGAAGTAACTTAAAAGTCCTTGTATCTATATTGGCCCGGGGCTTTTTTCGTCTGACTCGATGTCAGAATCAAATAATAACACAGGAGGAATGTATGAAGCTAAAAAGGTATTTTTTAGCGGTAGTAGTCGCGGTGTTATGTTTCATTCCAACCTTCGCCGCATGGGCGGGCACTGTAAACCTGCCGCAAACCGGGCAGACAAGCTGCTGGGATGCAAGCGGCAACGGCATTTCATGTACCGGTACCGGGCAAGACGCGGACAAAAAGGCCGGAGTTGCCTGGCCAAGTCCCAGGTTTACCGACAACAGCGACCAAACGATGACGGATAATCTAACCGGTCTGATGTGGACTAAAGACGCCGGTACGCCTACAGTTGGTGCATGCACTGGCGGCAAACTGCAGTGGACAAGCGCGCTTGATTATATAACTTGCCTGAATAACGCCAATTACCTTGGCCATAACGACTGGCGGCTGCCAAACGTACTCGAGCTTCAGAGCCTTGTCAATTCCAACGTGTCTCCTAGCCCTGCAGCATGGTTAAATAGCCAGGGATATGGAAATACTGTGCAGTTAGACTACTATTGGTCATCTACTACCATCAACAACAATAATTTCAACGCCTGGGTCGTCAATATGGACTACGGCTACGTGACCGGCAGCGACGCGTATGGCGCCACTAAGTCCGATACCCACTATGTTTGGCCCGTTCGGGCTGGACAGGTTGGTAATCCTGTCAATTTGTCGATTTTGAAGTCAGGAACTGGCACCGGCACGGTAACGAGTCCATATTACATAATCAACTGCGGAAACATTTGCTCAGCCACATATAATCAATCGATTACGACAACATTGACCGCAACGGCAAACACAGGGTCAACTTTTACCGGCTGGTCTGGCGCGGGTTGTTCAGGCACGGGGACGTGTACGCTGACGTCGAGTGCAGCCGCGACTGTAACGGCAACATTCACTTTGAACCCTTACACGGTAACACCCTCGGCAGGCGCGGGCGGTACGATAAGCCCATCAACGCCTCAAATCGTTGCCTACGGCGCAACAACGCAATTCACGGTAACGCCGAACAAGCGATTATCGTTACCTCGGCCCATGACGAGGTGCAGTATTTGCTTGAGTTAGTCAATCCTGGCATAAATTGTTTCGTGGTAAAGCCGCTTGACGTGGAGAAGTTTTTATATGCCATGAACCAGGCGTGCAAGAGGATAAAACAGGAGCGCGATATCGCAAATTTTTATAGGAAACTTGAGCAATTATGCAAAGCGGCCCTTGAAAAAAACATTGAATCGGATTTCATTAAGGAAACGATCAGGCTTCATAATATTACCCCAGGAAGCTATAAGAACGAGAACTGGCCTTATCCGTTAAAAATTTATACACTCGGACGGTTTGCGATAGCAATAGACAACGAGTTTGTCAATTTCTCGGGTAAAATCCCACGAAAACCCCTCGAAATGCTGAAGGCAATCATAGCACTTGGAGGAAGAGACGTTGGCATAACGCAGTTGTCCGAATCACTGTGGCCCAACGCCGACCTGGCTGCGACGTCTTTTCACACGACACTCCATCGCCTGCGTAAACTCCTCTGCGTCGATTATGACGTTATTATTACGTCCGACAGCTATGTATCTGTTAACTCCGATTACTGCTGGATAGACATGTGGTCACTGTGGGATATTATAGATGAGTTCAAACATAGATGCGAATAACCTTCGGGAGGAAAGCTACAGGCACGCGATAAGGTTTTACATGAGATCAGGGTTGAAACCGGAGGCCCTTGCCCTATATAATAAGTGTCAGCACGTATTGGAGACGATACTGGGGGTTAGTCCATCCGTGGAAACCGGGAAACTCATTAAATCTATAGTAGAACATAATTGACATCTAAGAGGATGCTTTTCCCCGGAGCCAGGATTGGCCTCTGGCCCCCTCTTCGACAACTTTTATTCAACTAAAGTGTTGACGGATGTTACCGATGTGTTTTTGACCGAAGCGTTTTTGTTTGCATCCCTTTTTTTTTTCTTCTGTCTACAATGTGGGCTAAAACGGGTATAAGCAACGTTCCGCCAGGGGCCAGAAATATTATCACCAGAGGAACCATTTTAGAGAGATGCCTGATATGAATTCTTAGTTCCTTTTTTTCATCCGCTGTCCACGCAATACCAGTGTTCCTCTTTTTCATGAGAAGAATAATAAATCCATTCAACCTTCGTCCTTCATTATAAACCATTGCCACAGTTGTCGTGTATAAATTAATGAAGTATAATTTTATTTTCTGCCAAAAAGAGATATACATCAGCGTGTTTATATAACAGCCCTCTTGCGTTATGTTTGCTTTACGTTTTTTGAAGAATACCGCTTGTTTATGTTACATTGAATTGTAAGAAAATGGATGGCGGGGTGGACGGGGATCGAACCCGCGACCTCTGGCGTGACAGGCCAGCGTTCTAACCGGCTGAACTACCACCCCCCATGTAATTAGAAAGAGGACATTGACGATTATTCGAAAAACCGCGCTACTGCGATAAAATACCAATCAGGCCACGGTCAAAAAGTCATATGGTAGGCGGAACAGGGCTCGAACCTGTGACCCCAGCCTTGTAAGGGCTGTGCTCTCCCAACTGAGCTACCCGCCCATCATCAATCTTCAATGATGTTTATCGCTTCTCTCTTTTTCAAAGAACCGGCACGAAAGTTATTATCATATATTTTATCGACCGGTGTCAAGCAAATTTTAACGAAAATTTTAACGAAAATTTAACGGAAAATTCTCAGGACAATCGCTAACGAAAACTTTTCAGCCATGATCGCTTCGGATCACTTCAGAAGAGAGAGCATCTTCTCTACGCTCGTAGTAGGCGCACTGCACGTCTTGCCACGGCAAACGAAGGCTGTGGCCGCTTTGCACTTACTCCCGGAAAGACCTGAGGGCGAGGTCAGGCCGGATATGTCGTAAGTATCGTCGCCGCTAAGGCTGCTGTCTCTGAATATGACAGTGGTAGCCGGCAGAAACATCGTACGCAGGGGTTTCAGGAAATCTTCGGTGTCAATATTTCCCGGCATACCTTCGATAACCACTTCGCATGAGGGGCCTATGGCGAAGTCCAGGGCACAGAGGAACATCGTGTGGGCCATGGGCATGTTCTTAACCTTGTTGGAAAACGTCCTCGCTATAGCAGCGGTCTTTTCTTCGAACTCCGTCTTTCCCGTAATGGCTGCAAGACGCAAAAGGTTGTACATCGCTATGGAGTTACCCGAAGGAATTGCTCCATCGTAGATTTCCTTCTGTCTTATGGGCAGGTCTGTGGCGTCGTCGGGAGCAGTGAACAGCCCACCGTTACTCTCATCCCAGAAATGTCCGAGCATGAAAGCAGTCAAATCGAGTGCCTTACGAAGGTAAAGAGACTCGAAGGTGGCTTCATAAGTCTCCAGGAGACCCCACGTAAGGCAGGCGTAGTCGTCCAGGGTGGCAACGATAGCCGATTCACCGTCCCGGTACCTGTGGAGAAGCCGTCCCGATGGTTTTTCAAGGTGCGTTAGTACAAAGTTGACGGCTTTCTTAGCGGCGTCTACGTATGCGGGTTCACCCAGGGCACGCCCTGCCCTGGCGAGGGCCGCTATCATCAGGCCGTTCCAGTCTGCGAGGATTTTGTCGTCCTTAAGGGGATGTATCCGGCCATCTCTCTTTTCGAAGAGTAACAACCTGATATATTCAAGCTTTTTGGCAAACCCCTCCTCCGTCATCTTAATTGCGGCGGCAAGTTCGGCAAATCCCGCGTTCAAATGCAGAATGTTCAAGCCGGAGGGAGAGCCGGCAACCTCGTCGTGGAAATTACCTTCTTTTTCAACGTTAAATATTCTAGCCGCGAGCGAGGCGTCGGTTTCACCGAGAACGTCCGTGAGCTCATCCTGGTGCCACAGGTAAAACCTGCCTTCCTTCCCCTCGCTGTCGGCATCTTCGGCCGAGTAAAACCCCCCCTCCGGGTGAGTCATGTCCCTGAGGACATACGACAATATTTCCCTGGCGGTGTTTGAGTAAAAAGGATTCAGCGTTGCCTGGTAAGTTTCGGTATACGCCATGGCAAGCATCGCCTGGTCATAGAGCATTTTCTCGAAGTGGGGCACGAACCAGTGGGCATCCGTAGAGTAGCGGTGGAAGCCGAAACCCACGTGGTCGTACATGCCGCCAAGGCGCATGTGAAAGAGGGTTTTCTCGACCATCTCCAGGGCACCGGCAGAACCGTCCCTGGCGTGGCGCCTGAGAAGGAACAGCATGTTGTGGGGCGTCGGGAACTTGGGTGAGTCGCTAAACCCCCCGAATTGTTCGTCAAAGCTGCTCGACAACTGCCTGAATCCCTGCTTCAGGATGGATTCGTCGGGGCTTTCCTCCGGTATGTCCTCAGACGTCTGCTTCAGCGTATCGAAAACCTTATCCGCCATGGCAACGAGGTCATTCCTTTTGGTGGCCCAGAGCGTCTTAATGCGCGTGGCAAGCTCTATCATGCCCATCAAACCAAAACGGCTCTCCTTTGGTATGTACGTAGCGGCGAAGAAGGGAATTTTATCCGGAGTCATGATTATAGTAAGGGGCCATCCGCCCCGCTGGGTCATCATCAGGCACACCGACATGTAGACGTTGTCTACGTCCGGACGTTCTTCCCTGTCGACTTTGACGTTTACGAAGGCCTCGTTCATAAGGGCGGCTACCTGATTGTCCTCGAAAGACTCGTGGGCCATGACGTGGCACCAGTGGCACGTGGAATAACCGATTGACAGGAATATGGGTTTATCTGCCCTTTTAGCCTGCTCGAAGGCCTCTTCACCCCAGGGGTACCAATCTACGGGATTTTCCGCGTGCTGCGCCAGATAAGGGCTCTTTTCGTTACTCAACCGGTTATAAGCCATTCGATATATCCTTTACGCCGTAACTATTATCTATTATAATATACATGTTATTAATAATATGTTGCCTATAATATAACATATAGCGTAATGTAACCCAAATTCCGATATAAAAAAATTTCCTTGCAAGCGTAAGTGTTGCAATCTCGTCTTTTCGGAGGAATGCTGCGTACCTTTCATGGTAATCTTTTGTCTGTCCTTGTTCTTTACTCGTTTGACCGCAACTTGATATCAGACACTCGCTGGAAGGGGTAGCGTAAGGACGCGCCCTTTTTTGCGGCCGAAGCGAGCGAGGGGAAGGGATTAGCCACCCCTCGCTGAGGGGCTTTCCCCTCCTCAATTTCTTGTACTTACGTTACTTTTACGCGTACAACCTGGCATCAACCATGCTCAACCCAAAGATTATCCCCATAATAATAAGCCATACCTATATTGTGTCCTTAACTGCGCTTCCCTTGTAGGTATAGGCTAATACTTTTGGCCCTTTGACGTAGAATTTATCCAGGTTTTCGATTTTAAAGCCGGACTTCGAAACCAGATCGTCGATTTTCCTGTTCATGTTGCAACCGCCGCCTATCGCGTTCTGAATGCCGTTTAGCCTGTCTTGCCACATGGCGACTTTCGTGTCGTCCGCCAGGCCATGTTCGATGAACCTGTACGTACCACCGGGCTTAAGCACTCGCTTCATCTCCTTAAGAGCCTTATCCGGATTCGGTATGGTGCAGAGAGTCCATGCCGTTACGACGGCATCTACCGAATTATCCTGCATGGGGATCTCCTCGCCGGAAACGCCGATAAACTCCACGGGGAAGTGGCTTACCCAAAACCTCTTTACCGCTAGTTTGATGGCAACCTTCGAAGGGTCTAGGGCGTAGACCTTCTCTACGTCCGGTGGATAGTATGGAAGGTTCAGCCCGGAGCCAAAACCGATTTCCAGAATACTACCCTTGAGTCCCTTCAGTGACTCGGCCCTAAGCCTCTTATGTCTATCGTTGTTCATAACTATATCGATAATACGCGGTAATATGTGTTCCTTGTATAGCATGGCGAATAGGCCTCCCTTGTTTAAGTAGCTACCATGTTTATAATAACATAATGGCTAAAGGTACAAACGTCTTCTAAATCACACTTATCTCTGAACGAGCCCTTATACCAAGCCCTTATACCAAGTGGCATTCAAAAGAGTAAAGGACAAAAGATTAACACGAAAAGCACGAACAAAGGCACGAAAGGCACGAAAAGGTGCAGAAGTGCATAGTCCTTTTTCGTGTTTTTCGTTATTTTCGTGTTTTTCGTGTTAATCTTTTGTCCGTCCTTGTCCTTTACTCGTTTGACTGCAACTTGATATTAGTCGGGAGTTTTACTAACGATCGACTTTTTTATTTTTTCGATATGACTTAAAGCGTTTTTAATCCAATCGTTTTGTGCCGGGTCGTTTTTAGCAATCCGAAGATAATTGTCCCACGTTTCCATCGACTTCTCATACTGCTCCGCCGATTCCAGGCAGAGGGCAAGATTGTAAAATGCCTGGGGAAAAGAAGGGTTCAAAACGGTAACAGCCTCGTAATTTTTGATGGCTTCAATAAAATTGGCATTCGAATGGAAGGCATACCCTCTGCTATATAAATATTTGTAAGAATTAGGCTTTAGGTCGATAGCTCTGTCGTAGTCCTTAATAGCCTCCAAAATATTTCCATGTGCGCGATAAATATTACCCCTGTTATAATATGCCTCTGCATAATCCGGTCTGAGGTTTATCGCTTTATCGTAATCTTTAAGTGCCGATTCCATCTTTCCAAGGCTGCGGTAAATGTTTCCCCTGTTGTAATATGCCTCCGTATAATCCGGGTTAAGCTGGATTGCCGTGTTGCAGTCCCATAAAGCCTGATCATAGTTCTTCAGCGAAAAATACAGAATCGAACGGTTATAATATGCTTCAGGGTAGTTGGATTTTATCTCAATCGCCTTGTTATAACAATCGAGGGAATCATCGTAATAACTCAGATTATAGAGGGATACCCCCTTGTTGACCAGCTCCCAGGCGGCAAGGCTGTCACCTTCGGTCATTATGGCCAGCCTCGAACCCGTTATTGCAGCATATATTAACTGCAGGTAATCTTTTATTTCGGCAAAATTGCTATATCTTTTGTTCCTGTCTTTTTCGAGGCATTTCAGTATGATCTCGTTTAGTTTTTTAGGCGCGTAAGGGATGCTGCGCGGTAAGGAGTGCATATGTAAATCCGCCATTTCATCCAGTGTAGCAGCTTTAAAAGGCGGTTCCCCCGTAATCATTTCGTAAAACATACAACCAAAAGCGTAAACGTCAATCCCGCCGTCGACCTCGTCGCCATACCACTGTTCCGGCGCCATGTAAGGGGGAGTGCCCATTATTGTACCCTGGTGGGAAATCAATAACGTATCGCTCATTTTACCGTTTACCTTATCGATTATCTTATCGGTCAGCTTACCGTCTACCTTATCGTTTACCTTATCGCACAGCTTATCGTTTAACGTATCTTTTATCGTACCGTTCATCGTATCGACGGTCTTTTTGCCGTGGACAACCGTTCCCGATGACTTACTTTCTAACTCGTGAGCCAGTTTTACAAGACCGAAGTCCGTTATTTTAACAATCTTGTCAGCCGTAACCATAATATTGGACGGCTTTATGTCCCTGTAGACGAATGGACGCTTCATGCTGTTAAACACTGATTCGGCGTGCTCCATTCCGGAGCAAAACTGGATGGCGAAGTTGAGGCTTAATGGAAAATCAAGGCCTTTTTTAGTAATCCACCCCTTCAGGTCGGAGCCATAATGTTTGTTACCTTCGACGTACTCGAGGCACAAAAAGGGTCTATCGTCTATCTTATCGACATAATACGCCTGCACGATATTAATATGCTTCCCTAATCTTATCCACGTCTCGGCTTCCCACATAAACCTGGCAACAAGCGTCTTGTCGCCGATAAATCGGGTCTGCAGAAATTTCAAGGCAACGGGTCTGCGGGATTTAACGTCGTAGCATAGATATACCTGCCCCATACCGCCTTTTTTTACATTATGCACCCTGTAACGGTTTCCGATCAACTCTCCGGTATGGTTCTCTTTGCTCTCTGTATCCTTAAGATCCTCTTCCATATTATCTTATAGATTGTTCTTCCATGTTTTGATAGGAGCACTGATGGTGTAATAATATAAGCTAAGCTTAATTGGTTATTTTGGTTTAACTGTTGGTTTCATTAGAAAAAGCTCTGTTAACGCTTTAGTAAAAGCTTCATTCAAAGCCTTGCCAGGTTTTATTGAATCTAGTTTATTTTCAAGAAATGCAACAATAACCTTTGCATCGTAGATAGTTTTGTCGTCAATAATAGCAAATAATTCATAATCACAGTTATTACGTAAACGTCTCAGTTTAGCCAATTTTTCGGCAATACCGGTTTCATCATAGTACTTTAAAGTGGATTGGATTAATATGTGATTATTTATTGAAGGTTTATCTAATTCAGTTTTATCGTCTAATGTTAAAATATTCCTTAACTGCTCTCTATATTTAAGAAAAATATAATAATAGTATCTTCCAACTGTAGTTCTATAAATAGCAGTGATAATATTTTTATCATTGAATTTAACAATAGGTAGTTCATTTGCCACTACCTTAAAGTAATCGATTTGAAACATCTTCTTTCTCAATAACGTCTATTAATATAAATTTATCGGGATATATGGGTTTTAAGGACATTTGAATATTTTGTTCGAAATTAAATTTATCTTCGGATAACATTGGTTTTGTTACCACTTTTAATATGAAATATTTCTCATCGGGAAATTCTATATCTGTTTCTTCAAAAGGATGAACATCATAAACATCGGGAATCTTCTTAACATATTCATATATTTCCAAATATTTCTTATCATGTAAATATTCTTTTCCTTTTAGATACGATTTTACAAGATCTATTATCAGTACTGCAAGTGGCTCAATATATATTTGAGATTGAGATAGATATCGGTAAAATGATTTATCATTAATGTTAAAATCAGAACCAGGTTTTACGATATGCCATAAATTCAATAAGACTTTATAAGTTTCATTAAAATTACCAAGATTGGCTTCATAAATTGCAATTGATAGAGATAACCTTATTCTTTCGAAACTTTTTAAGGACGCATCCGTAAGTCTTTGATTTAATAGTTCCAGCGCTTCTCTATACTTCCCCTTTAAGTTTTGAATCGTTGCTTTATACATAGTTATATCTATTGGTAGTCTCTCGATATTCATGTGATCACATCTGTCTAATATATTTTCGGCATTATCAATGTCTTCCAAACGTATATAGCATTCTATAAGCAACAACATAGCCCCGATATCATTAGGACTTATTGCTATATATTTCTTGTAACCGTTCACCCGCTCCTATAAGGCTTCTGGAATCATGGGAACTTTGATGC
>JADFXJ010000051.1 GCA_015233615.1 Nitrospirota bacterium | reverse complement strand
AATCTTGATAACCGATTATACCCCCATTACCTTCTTATTCCAAGCACGCTTGCCGGAAGGACACAATTCAGGCAAGTATTCCTC
Source organism: Nitrospirota bacterium (assembly GCA_015233615.1). Taxonomy (GTDB): domain Bacteria; phylum Nitrospirota; class Thermodesulfovibrionia; order Thermodesulfovibrionales; family Magnetobacteriaceae; genus JADFXJ01. The sequence continues at coordinate 24,169 of JADFXJ010000051.1, read as the reverse complement.
TAAAAAATTATTCCCCTCCTCAATGGTCTTCCGCATCTCCTTTACAACTCTGTCCTGAAGCGTTCTAAAGAGTCTCTCCACCCTTCCTTTGGCCTGTGGCGAGTAAGCGTGGAGCAGTTCTACTCCCATCTCCTTTAAGGCACGCTCAAACTCGCTCAAAAACTCGCATCCCGACTCATCCAGCCCCTTGGCCGTCGATTTATACGTCGTGTGTCTATCCACGTACAAACTCAGCGGTATTCCGTTGATTTTTATATATCGCCAGAAACTATCCATTGCCGGCATTGTCCCTTCATACTCGTAAAATCTGCCATATACCGTAGATGCAGCATCATCGACGTACCCCATAAGCACACACTTCGGGCCTCTGCCTTCAAACCAATCATGATTGGACCCGTCCATCTGTATCATTGCCCCCTTATTGCCCTTCCTCTCACGCCACCTCCGATGTTCTCTGCTTTTGCGTATCTTTTCCCATTCCCCCATCTCTATTAGCCACCGCCGTAACGTCTCATCGCTTATGGCTATTCCTTCTATCTCCTTAAACTTCTCCGCCGCTAAGGTCGGCCCAAAAATTGTCAGCAGAGCCGTTTAGCCGTGTATTCGCGGCCGATAGCGGGACAGGCATTCTATAACGGCACACATATTTAATGCTAATAGAGCCAAAATTTTTCGCGATCTTTTCATGCTGTAATGCTTATATATCAATAACTTATATACAATTTCACTGAGAATTGCTGGATTTTATCGTTGACGCCATAATTAAGCCCAAAGTCATTGGTGAACGGTTGCTTGCAATGGAGCACATGCAACATATGGGAATAAACGACATGGTGCTGTTTGACCGTGGGTATCCGGCATTTTGGCTTTTTTCGAAAGTTCGTAGCCGCGGAGCGCACTTTTGTGCCCGGATGAACAAAGGCGTTTGGAAAGTAGTCGATGATTTTATTGCCACGGGGTTAGAAGAGCATATTGTCAACCTAAAACCTGGCGCACAAGTGGTGAAGCAATGATGGAAGATGGGGTTGCCGATAGAACCGATGGAGGTTCGTCTGCTCAGTATCGTGCTTGATACGGGGGAGACGGAAGTGTTGATTACATCTTTGGTGGCGAGCCAGGACTATTCCCATGGGGTATTTAAGGAACTCTATGGGCTCAGATGGGGCATTGAAGAAACGTATAAAACAGCAAAAAGCCGCCTGCAGTTAGAAAACTGGTCGGGGAAATCGGTTGATTCGGTGTATCAGGACTTTTATGCAAAGGTCTTTGCGTTGAATCTCACTATTACGCTCACCCATCCCGCTGATGAAGAGATAAAAACCCAATATCCGGAAAGAAAGTATTCTTATCAAATCAACATGACTCAAGCGCTATCAAAAATGAAAAATACCGTTGTTTTGCTCTTTACTGCAGAAACCCCTCTTACTTTATTGACTCAGTTGATGGATATCTTTTTGAAAACCATTGAACCAATACGAAAAGGAAGGCATTATTCCAGGAAAAAACGTATGAGGTATCGGAGGTTTGCAACATGTTACAAACCGATTTGCTAAGTTAATGACATTGCAATGTGAGTTTATTCAAATTTCCGAAAGCATATCGTATTTATATTCCTTACAGACCTCGTCGTAAGTATGTCAGGAATTTTCCAAAGTCGGCCTTATTCTTTGAACTTTTCTTCTATATATTCGATAAATTTATGTGCTTTTTTATACTGTTCATACACGTCTCCCGGTGTCTTATTTAATTGGAAATTGGCAAAATCAGTATGCACCATATCGTTCCGACTACTTCCAATATCCATGAATGCCATTATAGAATCGTCAAGCTCTTCAGAACTTTTGATGTCCATTGTAACGCTTTTTTTGAAGTCATCGCCAAAAAGTCCAAAGAAACTATTAGCGCTTTTACTATTCCATGCAAAAAAAGTGTGGTATTGTCTTTTTATTGCCTTATTTTTTACAAAATTAAGAACCAGTTTATCATCATTGGAACGGTTTGATATTGTTTCTTCTAAAATCCGGCATATCTCTGTCTCAAAATAGCTTGCGGCAGACAACGTCAAAATTTTTTTAAAAATGTCGTTTATAGTAATTATTTGTGAAATATCACCTTTATTACTTGCTAAAACTATCAAACTATTAAATTCTTCATATATCCTTTCTACACCATTCATAAACTTTCTTCCTCGTTAATGAGGAACTCCTTAGCACGCCTTAAACGGGTATTAACATTCGCTTTAGATGTAGTTTTTAATCGTGAGGCTTCTATGAATTTACTGTCTTCTTTCAGCTTCTGTAGATGTTCTGGATTTATGTGATTATCGACGAGAGACAGTTTTTTTGAATGTACTGAACAGATGGTTACAAAAACCGATTCGTAAATAGATATATTAAATTTATTGTTTTTCCCGAAAAAAGCTTTAACAGAGAGATGCTCGCAAGCATTCATAAACGAGTCAAATAAACTTTGTAAATAACTTATCATACTATCTTTTAGCTGACGACAATTTTTAGAATATTTATTCAGGAATCTGGTCATAGAAGGACTATAATCATCACCTTCCATGAGCAATGCAAATCCTCTTAAAATAAACTCAATATCTTTCATATGAATGTCCGGTTCGGGTAACCCTATCAAACGACGCCATTGTTCGTTTATGTTAAGCTTATAAAGAGCATCGTAGAAATTTGAATGATACAGGCTTATGCGAATTTCCTGAGGAGTTAGATTGATACCGCCGCTATTCAAACGATTAAATATTTCATAGATAGAAGAATCATCATCTCCAACAGGTTGGTTTTGCCTGATAACGACATTTCTTATAGTCCTATAAGCAAATTCCGAATTTTCGCCGCCAAGTGTACTATAGTTTTTATTATTATATATGTTTTCCGAATTAGGAAGCTTGCTTGGAAGAGCAAGATTAAAATTTGTGAAATATTCCTCATTATAAAGTAATTCGTTAGGAATATTCCCTTTTTCAACATAAATTGTTCTCAAATGTGCCCTTTTATCCATTTGTGGAAAACGTTGTTTTATGAAATAATATAGAGTCATTAAACGTTGTTGGCCATCGATGACCAGATATTCATTTCGTGTTCTTTCAAAAAGAAAAATCTGAGGTATGGGCAACCCAATAATTAACGATTCGATTAACTTAGACGCTCGAATTAAATCCCAGACATAATTTCTCTGAAATCCAGGTATCTTAACACGTCCTGCCTCTATGAAATCAAAAATTGTTCGAACGTTAAAATCATTAGGTACGGCAGTTATGTCATACTGTTTTATGGAGCTATCGTCGTCTTCATACTCATCGTCTTCTTTTTCGTACCAATCGTATGTCAGTGTTTTTCCATTTTCTCCGTTGCCCATATTGCCTCCGTATCGTTATCGTTAATTTTACTTATAATATTCTGTATAATAACCCGTTTAGACTAAAACTCGCACATATAAGAGATGCTCACGTCTCGCCGGAACCGCTACTGCCTCAGTGTCTCCGCAAGATCTGTCTTTTCCCAGGGCAATTGTATATCCGTGCGTCCAAAGTGGCCATATGCCGAGATTTTTCTATAAAAACCATCCTTCATTATAGTCGGCAGGTACCTTAGGTTAAAGGTTTTCAGAATTGCAGGGAGACGGAAATCGAAGTATCTCTTGATAAGAGCCGTTATTTCGTTATCGGGCACAGTTCCCGTTCCATATGTGTCCGCCTGGATGCTTACCGGACGCGTGAGTCCTAATGAATAACTTATCTGAACCTCACACTCCTGGGCAAGTCCGGCAGCGACAACGTTTTTTGCCGCGTACCGGGCGGCATAAGCCCCGACCCTGTCAATCCTGAGAGGGCCTTTACCGCTGAGAGCGGCATCGGAATTTCTCGAATACCCGCCGTACGTATCGATCGCTTTTTTCCTTCCGGTCAGTCCGGAGTGGAGCGCCGGCCCACCGACTATAAAGGGGCCGTCGGGGTTGATGAATATTCTCGAATTGGAGTCCAGTTTAAGCTCCTCCGTCTCAAAAACCGGTTCGATGACCGTCCGATAAACGTCGTCACGAAGTTTTTCCATCGAAGGCTCCTCCGGGGTGTCCTGGCAAGCCTGTACTATGATGCTGTGTACGCGTACCGGGGTTCGGTCCTTGAACTCTATGCCTACCTGCACTTTGCCGTCCGGTGCCAGGTAAGGAAGAATCTTGTTGCTTCGCACCTCCGTCAGTTTCCTGGCCATTCTATGGGCCAGCCAGATGGGAAGAGGCATGAGCGATGGGGTCTGCGTACAGGCGAAACCGAAAAGCGTGGCGTTGTTCTTGACCGGGATTTTATCCATTTCCTCGCCGGTAATCGTTTTTTCGTCGAAATTACGGGTTCTGTCGTAGGGCAGTTCCTTTAGGCTGGTTATGATGCTGCACGTTTTATCGTTAAAGGCCTTTTTATTATAGCCTATTTCGTGGATCACCTTCCTTGCCACGGAGGCAAAATCCACGGAGGCTTTCGAGTCGAACATGGCCGCGATAAAGACTATAGCGGTGGATACCGCACATTCGGCTATAATTTTCGAAAATGGATCCTGCTGGAGAAAGTGATCTACTATGGCGTCGCTTATTTGATCGCAAAGTTTGTCGGGATGTCCCTCGGTAACGGATTCGCTTGTCAACATGTAGTCTTTGTTCATACTGAACCACCTTTAAACAGCTTTTTTGTCGATTCGTTTATTATAAGCGGCACTAGGGCACTTGCCCCTGCCACGACTGCATCCGTCCCCTTAAGCGGCGTTACTCCCAGTAAGTTCCTCAAGGGCGGCACTACCATAACCAAAAGCTGTAACAGCATAGAACCTCCAACGGCAATGTTCAGATATTTGTTCGTCGGCAATTTCTCGCCGCCAAGTATGGTTTGCTTTTCCGATCGGCAAGTGTACGCGTGAATAAGCTGAGACATGGAAAGGCTCATGAAAGCGATGCTCTTGGATTGTGGAGAGATTCCGTAACGCGAAAGCCCGTATCCGTACGCTCCAAGCGTGGAGGCACTCAGAGCGGCCGATTCGAACGTCATTCTCCTGAACCTGGCCTTGTCAAAGAGAGGTTCATCGGCAGGCCTCGGAGGTCTTTCCATCACGTCGGGCTCCGGAGGCTCGAGGGACAGTGCGATACCGGGGAAAATATCGGATATGAGGTTTATCCAGAGCAACTGCATAGCGCTGAGGGGATGCCCCATGCCGCCTGCCAGAGAAAGGAACATGACCATTATTTCGCTCATATTCGTGGAAAGCAGATAATGGATGGACTTCCTGATATTATTATAGATGGTTCTTCCGTGGCTGACGGCTATTATCATGGTTTCGAGGTTGTCGTCTTCCAGTATGATGTCCGCAACTTCCCTGGCTACGTCGGTGCCGGTGTTTCCCATGGCGATACCTATGTCGGCGGCCTTCAGGGCGGGGCCGTCGTTTATTCCGTCGCCGGTCATGGCGATCACTTTACCGGCCTTCTGAAGGGCCTGCACCACCTGTAACTTGTGTGCCGGACTAACCCTGGCAAAAACCTGTACCTTCTCGCAAACGGCCTTCAGTACCTCGGGGGCAAGTTCGTCGAGGTGGGTGGAATCCATAATTTCCAGTTGCCCGCCCATGCTCAGGTTTAATTTCCTGCCGACGGCAAAGGCCGTCGGTACCTGGTCACCGGTAATCATAACGGTCTCTATCCCGGCTTTGTGGAAAGTGTCGATGAGTCTTTTTGCTTCCTTTCTCACCGGATCAACCATTCCTACCAGGCCTAACCACGTTAGAGACGAAAGCGAACCGGAGTTTTCGTTTATAACCCCGTCGTTTATACCTCCGGCGTCTTCGCTTATAACCCCGGTATCTTCGTTTATAACCCCAACTTCCCCGTAAGCGACGCCAAGTACGCGAAGGGCTTTGCCGGCCATTTGTTCGTTATCCACCCGTATCCTGTGCCTGTCTTCCAGGGACAGGGGAAGTCTTTGGCCGTCGCTCAGGTGGTAACCACAGAGATCGAGCACCTCCATTGGGGTGCCTTTAACGGCTATCAAACGGCCCGTTCCGATGCCAAAGGCGAGGTTGAATCCGTTGGATCCATTGTCGCTACCATTGTGGCCGTTGCCTCCGTTTTGTTTAGCCATGTGCGTGGTAACCATGTAATTGCGGTCCTCCGCACGGTGGCTGACGTCGAGAAGCGGAAAACTCTCGCGCAGTGCCCACACGTCAACTCCGGCGTTTATGGCGGTCTGCACGAGCGAATTTTCCGTCGATGAGCCGTTTAGCATGTAGTCTCCGGTGCCGCTCTTCACGATTTCGGTCTCGCTGCACAGTGTGATTACGTAAAGGAGTTTTTGGACCTCCTCGTTCATTTCGAAGGCGGCCCCGTCGCAGGTCAGCCTATTTTCCGCGACCTTAATATTTCTCAATCCCGCTCTTATTCTTACTACGGTCATGCGGTTGAGCGTTATGGTACCGGTTTTGTCAAGGCAAATCGTCTGTATGGAGCCAAGGGTCTCCACCGCTTCCAGGTGGCGTATAAGTACTTTTTGCTTTTTCATCTTGTTTATGCCGATGGCTAAAACGGTCGTAGCCACGGCGGGCAACCCCTCCGGTATGGCGGCCACGGCCAGAGATATGGAGGATTTAACCATCTCGATAAAACTGTAACCACGCAATATACCCGTCAGGAGGACCAGCCCGCACACGGCCCCGCTCACCATGACAAGTTGGTTGCCCATACGTACCAGTTGCTTCTCCATGGGGGTATCCGGTGTGGTGGCCTCGCCTACAAGCGTCTGTATCAGTCCTATCTCGGTGTACTCTCCGGTGGCTACGACTACCGCGGCCCCCTGTCCTCCCGTAACGAGCGTTCCCATGTATACCATGTTGATTCTGTCGGCCAAAGGTACGTTGCCGCTGTCTATCGTGGCGGCGGACTTCAGCACGGGCATACTCTCGCCGGTCAAAGCGCTCTCGTCTACGCTGAGCATACGTGAATCTATTATTCTGGCATCCGCCGATATGTATGTGCCAGGCCTCAGAAGCAAAAAATCTCCGGGCACCACTTCCTCGGCGCTTATATCTACACAGACGCCTTCCCTGCAAATCTGCGCGTGGGGCCTTACCATCCCTTTTAAGGAATTGATGGTCTTTTCGGCCTGGGCCTCCGTAACGAATCCAATAACGGCGTTAATGACTATTACGCTGCATATGACTATGGCATCGGCCACGCCACCGGTAAAGACGGAAAGCACCGCGGCACCGACAAGCAGAAAGACCGGAAAGGAGTTGAACTGGCCAACGAACATACTCAACGCGGATTTCGGCTCTGATTCTGGTAACTTGTTGGGTCCATATCTTGCGAGCCTGTCCATGGCAGTCGCCACAGAGAGGCCACCTGAGGCGGAGGTCTCAAGTGCGTCAAAAGTAGCCGTCAGGTCCATGGCATGCCAGAGCCGAACGTCCTGCGGCTGTACATCTATGTTTGCCGGCATGTTTGCAGGCAGGCAGGCCGTTGGGCGGGCTTTCGGAGAAATCTCCCTGCGGGCTTTCGGACGAGTCTCCCTGCGGGCCTCCGTAGGAGTCTCTCCGCCGGTTTTCGGTACGGTATGCCCGGCAAAAAAACCCTTTTTCCAGAGTTCCAGCCATGAAAGTTCCAACCACGAAGGCTTCTCCGTACGGGTATCGGCTTGCTCCTCATATGTATCGGCTTGCCCCTTGCCACCCGAAGCCCCGTGGGCAATGCCGCCACCGTGAGCCGACAGGGCTTTGGCTAAAGTATTGTCTCTGAGTATATCCCTCAGATAAAGTTTTTCGCTCCGTCTCTGAGCACCGGAGCCGAAGGATTTTGCCACGCTCTCTAAATGCTTTGCAACGTCATCGGCATCGACACTCTCCCCGTAGTATATGAGCACGGTAGAGGTAATCGTGCTGGCGGAAACGATTCTGATTTCATTCATGGCTTCGAAAGCCGATAAAAGATGCAGTTTTAAGGCCTCCGCACGGTAAAGGCCCTTTACCCTGTACCTGGCACGGCCTTTCACGTGGGTATGAAGCGGATAAACCCTCGAGGCCTGCTCATTCGAGGTCTGTACAATTAAAGTGTTATCGTGTGTCTTCATATTTTTTTCATCCGGATTTTATTGATATTCCACTATGGCATTGAGCCGGGGCCTTAGCCTGCCGTAGGCATTGGTGCCAGGCGGTTATATATACTCACGGTTTATCCCCGGACATGCGGGCAACGTCGGTGAGCACTACGTGGTCACATGCCTGGATACGATACCCAGGGGAGATCACAATGACCACGTGTCACAGAAAACCAAATCGATATTTCCCTCTCAACTTCAGTACGGTTCATCACCACCCGTGTGGGTGATATCCCGGTACATTGGCCGCCGATTTTATTTGGACAGGTATTTTGTAAAGATACCGTGGGCGTACCAGAAAGCGGTATACCATGGAGGTACTACAAAGTTCCCCCTGTTCAATTGATAAAGGCCAAAGCTCAGAAGAGACAAGAACGCAACGCGCGGAATGTCCAGTCCCTTGCCGGTTATTTCTTTTGTCCCATCATTTGCCTTTTTCACGAGTTCGCTTATAAGTTCTGAGACGTTAGCGTTGGCTTTGCCTGCCTGAAGCGGGTCATTTAACCGTAACAGGCCTTTTAAATGTTCCACAATGCCGGTCGTTGAAGTACTGTGCATTACAAGTACACTGGTCGTCTGCGGGTTAATCTCGACACTGGCCACTCCTTCGAGTGTGGCCAGGCGACTCCGGACAGACTCGAAAAAATGAGCGTCGCCTTTTTTCGACGGTACCCTGAGCCTTAGTCTGCCGTTAATGTTATGTGTTATGAAAGCCGTATGTTCCATAGCCGGGTTAACCATTTCCCGCCGGGTTTTTAACGGATTCTGCGGCATGTTCGAGGGATTCGGAAAGCTCGCTCTTAGCCTCCGCGAAAATGTCCTCCACTACCTCGCCTATTTCGGCTGCTATTTCCATGCTTTTGTCGTATATTATGAGCCCGCCTTTGATAGCGCCCTTGGTTAAGGGTTTTACGACGGATGCCACAACGGGTATCAATACCGGGGCCACTACGGCAACGCCGATTCCAACGGCCAAGCCCATTACGATATTGCCTTTAAAAAAATCGTCAAGTCCCATAAACCACCTCCATTAAGTTTTACGGTATTATACATCAAAATATACACCAAAAAAAATGTTCCGGCCTCCGATTAACGATAATTTAATGTATTATTCACGATATCTTAACATTTCACCCTAAAAACGGCAACTGTTCGAATTGAAACAAAATTGTAACATTAGTGTCATTACAGTGTAATTCTACTATGTTTTAATATTAGTATGAAGATGAGTAAGTTAATGACAGACATACACGCTAACAAGCAAACAACTGAAAAGGAGGCAAAAATATGACGAAAGCATATGTGCACAGTGTACCGGGAAGACTTCGCATTAAGACACCGGCAATGAAGAGGAACAAGGCGCTCATATCCGATGTAACCGGCTTTCTTTCCACAATGGCCGGAGTAGTATCGACCACCGCTAACGAAACCATTGGCAGCCTCGTAATAAACTACGACAGAGATACCACGACCAAAGATAGAATAATAAGCAACCTCCAGAGAAAAGGCTACGCCGATTTTACCAATACCATATCCAACGACGAGCTTATCAAAGACGGCATAACGAAGGCTGGCAAGTTCGTTACCAAAATGCTCACCGGCAGTGCTTTTGACTCGGCCCTGAGCGGCACGCCCCTGTCCTTCCTTTCGTTGATAATCTAACCGTTAATAATTTAAGGCCGGCCATTTTCTTCGATGGCAGGCGGCTTATTAAACCCGTCGGGTTAAAGAACCCGCTGAGAAGGTTAGTTAATCGAATAATTATAATAAGCCATAGTTGATCTTATAATCGTAGTAAGCCGTAGTTAATCATAGTAAGCTACAGTTGATCGAATAACCTTTTTAATAATCTTTTGCTTTCGTAACTTTCCACATATATGTCGTAGAATCCGTACTTGGTCTTCAATGCCTCCTTCAGTTTCTTTATCGTCTTCCTCTGTGAGTCCATTTGTCTGGTGCGAATCCTGAGGGCAGCCAGAATCATCTCCGGAGAGAGCCCCCAGATGTGGATGTCCTTGGCCTCCACTACTTCGGGAAAGTACTTGTATATGTAGCCTTCGACTTCCCTGGCGTCGACGTTGGTGGGGTTTCCCTCCATAAGTATATGCACGCTGTCTCTAATCAGAGTGTAAGTCGGATAAGCCACGGTCAGCCCGATAAGCACTCCCGTCAGCGGATCGACGAAGTATAGGCTCGTGTAGGTTATGATGATGGAAGACAGGATAACACCCACCGAGCCAAGGGTATCGTTGAGCAAAAGCATGACGGCACCTTTGATGTTTATATCACCGGAGTACTTGTAAAGCATGACAAGGCCGAAGAAATTGACACCCAGGCCGATTACGGCTATTACCAAAACCTTGAAAGCCTCTACGGGTTCGGGATTGAGTATTTTGTGGTAAGCGTCCGAAAACACGTAAAAAAGCAGGAACCCCACGAGCATGCCGTTGAAGAGGCCGGACAGTACCTTGGCCCTTTCATAGCCGAACGTTTTGGTTCTGTTAGGTCTTCGGCGGGCGAGTCTGCCGATGTAAAGCGCTATGAACTGCCCCGTTATATTTATGGCCATGAAGGAAGCGTCCGTCACAAGTGCCAGACTATGGTAGTGTATCCCTCCATAAAGCTCGATGAAGAAATAGAATATCGTTGTGACAAGGACAACCTTCTGACTGGTTTCGTTAGTCATGGGGCGTTTGATGATTCTTTGATGGTTCTCTGGTGATTCTTTTGTTTACTATTTGATATTTCCTCTATTTAATTCATCGTGTTGAGATTACATTGTACTCTTATTATTGTTACAGGATTATTAAGAAACGCTTATGTTTTCATGTACGTAGTTTTTTCATGTCATTTTTCACTGTAATTTAACAATACCGTAACGTTGCCGACTATGTAATTACTTTAAGATATCATTTAAGTACAATGGAAACCGTTCACCCGCAAAAAGGCACAAGCTTATGAATATTGGATACAACGAAACTAACACCAGGCGGCCGGGCGGGTTATGCCGGCGAGAAAGGACGGTAAGCCCGTGGCCTCGATAGCGTTCTTGCATAAAATCGATGAATTAACACAAAATTTACGCGGTTTACTCGCTTTCCTTCGTTTATTAAGCATTATTTTGAATTTATACTACTTGCAGAACATCCGTTGAAAAGGGGGCGGGGGGGGGATGGATGCTTTGCTACAACCGGATCAATGGAATGTCCGGAAATAATCGCAAAACCTTTATATAATCAAAATCCTTTAGTCAGAACAAATTTATCGTGTTTATGTAACCCCCTTATTGACACTAACCAAAGCAATATGATATTTTATTACCAACAGCCGTCTTGCAAAGTTATGCGAGAGTTTTTTTGTTTCCTGGTTCACGCGTTGCGTATTATAAACAGTTGCCAGGACGCCTGGAAGTTCCGGAAATGTAGTAAATGGCTTGATCGAGGGGTAAACGTATGTCATCTTAATTACATACTTATTAAAAGGGCAGGCTTGTATCCATAAAAAAACGTCTGGATTATACTTATTATAGCAGGTTATGCAGTAAGCGGCTATTAAACAATAACCTTAAGCTTTGTCGAGAAGGAGAAGATTATGAATTGGTATAGCAAAATGAAAGTTATGTCCAAACTGGTCTTAGGGTTCTTAATAGTATCCATTATTACTATCATTGTCGGGTTGGTCGGCGTAAACAACATGGGCACGTTGAGTGAATTGACGGACAGGTTGTATGAAAGAGAGCTCCTTGGAACCGCGTATATCAAAGAGGCGGCTTTAGACATGGTTCATATCACCCGCGCGGAAAAAAATTACCTTCTTGCCAGCACCGAGGAAGATCGCCAGAAACTGAAAGGACGTTTAGATAAATACTCGGCTTCGATGCATGAAAACCTCAATAAAGCAAAACCTTTATTCCATTCGGAAAAAGGTAAGGCCCTTCTCGAAAGGCTCAACACTTCATTAAACGAATGGGAGCCGGCCCACAAGCAAGTTATAGACGTCGCGTCAAAAGAGAAGCTTAACGAGGTAAAGGAATCCACTAAGTTATCGATGGGACTGGCCAGAGATAAATCGATTGCCGTGGAAGGGACAATAGAAGAATTAGCAAAAAACAAAGAGGAGAACGCTAAAAAGGCCTCCGAAGAAGCCCTTTCCATCTATAAGAGCAGCCGCATGTTGTTAATCGTCATATTGTTGGCCGGTGTTTTAATCGGTATGGTCATCGGTGTTGTAATTGCAAAAGGCATAAGCGGCCAGTTGGGTGGCGAACCACCCGTTATGGCGGAGATTGCCAGGAAAATAGCCGTAGGTGATATCGAGATAGACTTCGGTTCCAACCCTTCGGGGTTATTGGGCGAGATGAAAAAGATGGCCGATACAATAAAAAACATCCTTCATGAAACACAGGGCATGATAGATGCCGTAGCCAATGGTGATCTCGAACGCCGCGCCAATGCAGCGTTGTTTGTAGGCTCATGGCAGAAACTGGTTGCCGGCATAAACGATACGGTAATCAACATAGTGAACCCTTTGATGGTAACCGCCGATTACGTGGATAAGATTTCCAGGGGTGTAATCCCGCCCGTTATCAAAACGCAGTACAAGGGCCAGTATAACGTAATTAAGGAAAACCTCAACACCATGGTGACCAGGCTTACCGGTGTTGTATCGGAAATAAGAACGGCAGCCGACAACGTTGCATCGGGAAGCCAGGAACTTAGTGCCACCGCCCAGGTGATGTCCCAGGGTGCTACCGAGCAGGCGGCCTCGGCAGAGGAGGTATCTTCTTCCATGGAGCAGATGGCTTCCAACGTCAGGCAAAATGCCGATAATGCCCATGAAACACAGAAGATTGCCGACAAATCCGCAGTAAATGCCAGGGAAGGCGGCAAGGCGGTAGCCGAAACCGTAACGGCCATGAAGGAGATAGCACGCAAGATTACTATAATCGAAGAAATAGCCCGGCAAACTAATCTTTTAGCTCTTAACGCCGCCATAGAGGCGGCCCGCGCCGGTGAACACGGCAAGGGCTTTGCCGTAGTTGCCTCCGAGGTGAGGCAACTGGCCGAACGCAGCCAATTGGCCGCCGGCGAGATAACCAACCTTGCCACGACAAGCGTTGGGGTAGCGGAAAAGGCCGGCGCCATGCTTGCCACTATGCTTCCGGACATCCAGAAGACCGCAGAGTTGGTAAAGGAAATAAGCGCCGCCAGTAACGAACAAAACTCCGGTGCCGAACAGATTAACAAGGCCATACAGCAATTAGATCAGGTCATCCAGCAAAACGCCTCGGCCTCCGAGGAGATGGCGTCCACATCGGAGGAACTCTCAAGCCAGTCGGAACAACTTCAACACACTATATCGTTTTTCAAAATCGACGATGACGGCAGGGAAAGATCTTCTACCGCAGTTGTGCAGCGAAAACCCCAGCAACTTCAACAGAGGGTTAAACCGCCTCATATCAATTATAATATACATCAAAAAACCGTCGATAAAGCTATCCATCATGCTACGACTCAGGAACTCGATGGGAAAAAACGCGGCGTAACTCTGTCGATTAAAGAAGATGACGACGATACAGACAAGTCATTCGAAAGATACTAAGGAGGCTATAGAACTGGACTGCCGCGAAACTTGTCCGCGGCTTAAACAGGGAACGGCAATCCATCTGTCCTTTGTATTGCGTTACTACAGGGCTGCCGTTATAATTACTAAATGAGCAAATTATTTATGCCCGGTTACCAAATCGATAAAATCGATTAAAACGCCGCCGGCTACTTAACCCTGATTTTGGTTTGCATAAACCATGGTTGAGCGCCCTTTTTTATTCCACAAAGCTTACAGATATTTTCGTCTACCTGGGTAGCCGTAAAGGGCATCAGCAGCACGCCGGAGACGATCTTTGAGCTTATAAGGTCTATTATGTCTTCTTTCTTTGTGTCGGAGGCTGCCACAAAGAGGATTCTGAGGTTTGGTAACTTCTCTTTCAGGGCACGGGCGAATTTCATGGTTGATTTGTCTTCGATAAGACAATCGAGAATCAGTGCACAGCATTGCTGGCCCCTTGACAGTGCCTCGTCAACTTCTCTCGTTTTCGCGAAGTACTTTAACGCAACATACTTTTCTATCTCTTTTAAGCCAAAGTTGATGTTCTGGTAAAGATCCTTTCGCACGCATGCAAACACCTGTTTTTGTTGAACGTTTTGAGATTCCATTTAGTGAATCCTTATTATGTTTTATAGTAAGAGCGTACTCTAACGTGCTATACCTTTCTTAGTCCAATGTATATATTATGCAGATACGGTAATCTAAAATCAATAGAGCCGTTACACCCAAATTCCGCTATCGCATCCCGGCATCATATCCTTGCACAGTATCCTGGCATGGTATCTGGCCGGGTACACCCTGGCAGCGGCTTTTTTACCGCACCCCTGCCAGTTATACCAGGCCACAGGTTACTTTATGTCGATTACCTTATGTCGTATTCTTTGACCTTCGTCAGAAGAGTCTTATAATCGACGTTTAATATGGCGGCTGCCTTTTTCTTGTTGCCATTGGACTTTTGAAGGGCAAGGAAAACCGCTTCTCTTTCAACCTCCCGCACTTTTTTGTTGACCAGCTCCTTCAGCGGCATCAAGAGCATGTCTTCCTTTTCCACCGTGTTTGCGGGTGACAAAATCTCTATGTGCTCCGGCAGTATCTCCGATTTGTCGCACAACAGGATAGCCCGCCTGATTACGTTTTTCAGTTCCCTCACGTTACCAGGCCACTTGTATTGCTGCAGCATGGATATGACGCTTGAGGAGACCACCGGTTTTTCTTTGGAAAGCTCTTTGCACGCATCTTCGGTAAACCTATCCAGGAGCAAAGGGATATCGTCAAGCCTGTCTCTGAGGGGAGGAATCGAAATGAAAAACTCCCCTAAGCGGTAAAAGAGGTCTTCCCTGATTTTTTTCTCTATGAGGCTTTGCCGAATGCTTACGTTAGAAGCGGCTATGAGTCTCACGTCAACTTTCAACGGACTGGAATTGCCCACCGGATAAAACTTTTTTTCCTCGACAACGCTTAAAATTTTGCCTTGAACGCGGGCGGAAAGGTTTTGAATATCGTCGAAAAAGATGGTGCCCTCGTTGGCTATCTCAAAGAAGCCCTTTTTCCTCTTATGGGCACCGGTAAAGGAGCCTTTCTCATGGCCAAACAATTCGGTTTCGATCAAGGACTCCGGAATAGCGTTAATGTCTACGTGGACGAACGATTTCGAGCCTCGTTTACTATTTGCATGTAAAAGACGAGCCAACATCGTTTTCCCTGTACCTGTCTCACCCTGGATTATTACCGTGAAGTCGGTTTGAGACACAAGATTAATCTTCTCGATCACTTTCTGCATCTCAGAGTTCTTACTTACAAGCTTCGGGTATGGTGGAGTAAAACGCTGAAATACATAAGGTTCCTGCTCTTCCGATACGCCTGACACACTCTCACCTCTGGAGGGCATGGCGCTATCGACAACCTGCACGTCTATTAAAAACTTGCTTATTTCGAAGTTAAGACTTTCTCCTATGGTTACCAGCCCCACGTCCCCTCCCATTACTATCTTTCATCTATGGGCTACAGCCCGATCCAGATTAAATTTTAGAATCAACGTCTTTCCATTATATACTTTTACGGTCTCTTTCCTGGAAATAAATCCATTTTGCAATATCGTAAGTTCGTATTTTCCGGCCGAACCGGAAAATTTATAGGGAGTATCGCCCATAAACTTGCCGTCGACGTATAGTTTCGCCAGGGAAGGTTCCGTTTTTATTATGACGGAACCAGTGTTCCTGAGAACTTCTTCGGTTACGCCGGCGTTAACCGGATTACGATAGTTCGTAAAATATCCGGGTATAGCAGAGGAATTGGCGGATTTATCGAAACGAGCGAGCAATACCCGATCGTCTTTCACCGCTGCCTTACCGGCACTTGTACTATCTGCCCTTGTACCGAATGTCACCAGGAAGTGTGCAATGTAGAGCGATAACAGGGTAGTTACCACAAATATTATAATCGTAATCGATTTCATGTCTGTAGCTTAGCCTATTAACGAAACAAAGTCAAGACACCCGTATGAAGCGGCCCGATGAGAAGGCCTCATACCAAATTGCATTCATTCGATTAACTTCGTTGGCATCGTCAAAAGCTCCTCGACGTACGTAACATTCGATTATATTTAAGATTATGTTTAAATAGTTTGCCTGTCGAGGGTGCGATACTGTATGGACTCGGACACGTGATGCGCCATGCAGTCGTCGCTGCCTTCGAGGTCTGCTATGGTGCGTGAGAGCTTCATGATTCGGGTGTAGGCGCGGGCGGAAAGTCCCAGTCTCTCCATAGCGGAGTCCAGGAGGCGTTTAGCGTCTTCCCGGAGGTGGCAGTATTTCCTGATGTGCCGGTTTTTCATCTGCCCGTTCGAAAAAATCCCGTCCTTCTTAAACCGGTCGAGCTGCACGTTTCTGGCCCTTATAACGCGCTTGCGTATCTGATCGGAGGACTCGGCTATGTAGTTTGCCGACAGGTCCTTATAGGCAACGGCCGGCACGTCTATATGGATGTCTATCCTGTCCAGAAGAGGGCCGGAGACGCGGCTCTTGTACCTGTGCACCTGGCTGGGAGAACAGATGCACCGTCGCTTCGTATCCCAAAGGTAACCGCAGGGACATGGGTTCATGGCCGCCACGAGCATGAAGGAAGCCTGGTAATTTAACGATGCAACCGCTCTGGAAACCGTTACCTCGCCGTTTTCCAGAGGCTGGCGCAGCACCTCCAGAACGTTTCGCTTAAATTCGGGTAATTCGTCCAGAAAAAGTACTCCGTTATGTGACAGCGATACCTCGCCGGGTCTGGGCGTATGGCCTCCACCGATGAGGGCCACGTCCGATATGGTATGGTGGGGAGAGCGAAAAGGCCGTCTGGCCACTATGGGAGCACCATCCCTGAGGCAGCCGGCCACGCTGTGTATTTTCGTGGTCTCGATGGCCTCGTCGAAAGTCATGGGGGGCATGATGGATGCCAGCCGCTTAGCTATCATCGTCTTGCCAGAGCCGGGCGGACCAATCATCAGCACGTTGTGCCCGCCGGAGGCGGCAACCTCGATGGCCCGCTTTGCGTGTTCCTGGCCCCGTACCTCGGAAAAATCCTCTTCATAGACGGCGTGGGTCTCCATCACCCTGGATAAGTCCGTCGAGACGGCTACGAAAGCGTCCCGGCTCCTGGAAAACTCAACAATGTTCATTAGGTTTTTAATGCCGTAAACCGAAACGCCACTGACGACGGACGCCTCGTCGGCGTTTTCGTAAGGCAGCAATAGGCCATGAAGGTTGTTTTTCCGGGAGGCTATCGCCATCGAAAGGCTCCCTTTGATGGGCTTCGTAGAGCCGTCAAGCGATAACTCCCCGGTAACAATGAACCCCTTGAGGGTATCGATGGATATGACACCCTCCGAGGCGAGTATGCCAACTGCCAGAGGCAGGTCAAAAGACGACCCCTCTTTCCTTAAATCGGCCGGAGACAGATTCACAGTGATCTGTTTCAAAGGAAAGTTGAAACCAAGATTCTTAATCGCAGCTCTTACCCTGTCTTTGCTCTCCTTAATAGACACGTCGGGTAGCCCTACGATCGAAAAGTAAGGCATTCCCCTCGTGGTGATGTCCACTTCAACGTCTACAAGATATGCGTCGACTCCTATTACTGCGGCGCTTATGACTTTAGATAACATACCGCTGATTATATATTTTTGCGGCCCAAAATACAACAGGGTTTTAAATATACGGATTTATACCGCCGGGCCCTGCCCGTACAAGGACGCATGGCAATACTACGCTATCCTGATGGAATGTACACGTTATGTTATTTTGTCTTCAAGACGGCTTGATAAGCGCATGCTTTACGCAAAAAGATATTATTTATCCACCGCCTCAGCTTTCGCCTTTCTCCCTCTGTGTCCTTTCCCCATACCTTTTGACGTTTTATAAGACCTCTCCTCTCTGATTTCACCCATCTTTACAAGGTAGGCCTTGATCGCCTCCTTCTCATTTTCATAACTGTCTATCTCAGCTTTTTTGCTACTTATAAAATCGTCTAACTCCTTGAAGCGGGACTGTGCCGTGTCGATCATCAAATTTGCTTCGGGTTGGTTGCTCATCGTTCTTTGCCTCCTTAAATATTCTTTTTCACCAACGGTAAAAATGAGAGTAGATACTATAACATTTAGTCCAACAACTTTCAATCATTCTATCACATTATTATCATTCGTGTAAATATTATTTGTACAAATATAATCGGCAGGCCCGGTAACGACTGTACCGGGATCATAGGCAAAAGACACCACTTTTCCCTTTCCCTGAGAAACTCCCGGAGTTCCTTCGAATTCCCGTTAAGGTAACCTCCCGTATTTTAATGTATTGCAATCATGTATTACCATCCGGTATTACCATCCGGTATCGCCATCATCCGTCATTTATCATTTATAGCCACAGTATCTTTTAATCGAACCAAATTATAGGCCAATACCGCACGGTGTGTCAAAATAAAATACTTTCGACTATGTCCTCCCAACCTCCCCATACCACTTTAAGAAATTGTATAATAAAGCAAATGAACCAACGCTCATGTACGTCCCTGGGGGGACAATGCCGGCCGGCCGGATAAGGAACTTTTTTTTACCCGTTATATTCCTGTTGCTCTTCACCCATTGTTTTACGGTAGTTGTCGAAAACGAATGGGAGGCTTTTTTTAGAAGATCTCTGGCATGGCATGACGAAAACGTCAACTCGACGGTCTCCTCAAACCTGAGGTTCAGGTTATTCCCTCCGATGGTGAGAGTAAACCCGCTGGTCGAACGCTTCAGCGATTGGCGTAACGGCCCATACTGGCAGCATATACCGCCACTATTCACTTACGTACCGCTACCTTTTTTTTACCTGGACGGCAAGGCCACTGCGGAGACGTGGCGGCTATCGTATGCACTGCTCGCCTACCTCACCGGGTGCGTATTTATCCTGATAGTGACCCGCTTTACAGGCAGCCTGCTTAGCCTTGCCACGGCTACCGCCGCTGCCGTTGTCTGGATTAATACCCCATTTACAAAAGACCTGCTGACGGCAAGGGCCTTTAACTATTCCGACGTGGTACTTGCTTTTACTATGGTATGTTCCCTCGCCGCCATTTGCAATTACCTGCGTAAGCCTTACGGTGAGCGTTGCCGCTATGCAAATTATGACGTTATTTTGCCAGCCATGGCCGTTACCCTGCCCGTAATGGCAAAGTCGTTATTGGGGGGAATTGCGCCGGCATTGTTTTTTTCGCTTCTTTTTCGAGATCAGCGAAAGGTTAACCGCAAGGTGGTACTGTCCATAGCAGCCTTTGCCATACCACTAATCGTGTATTACGGCAGTCTCTGCCTCAGCAGTCCCGATACTTTCGTTAAGGAGATGCTGGTACCTTTCGCTCACTTCAAAAACTACGAGAACTGGGCAAGGCCCTGGCATTATTACATTACAAATTACCTCCCAACCCGCTACATGCACAAGTACTGGATCGTATACCTGCTTAGTACTCTCACGGGTCTGTCCCTGCTGTTGTCGATAAACGGGAGAGCGACAAGGGATTTCACGATACTGGCTTTATCTTTCACGTGGTTTATCGTTAATTTGGCCGCAGTATCGGCCATTAAGTCGAAAACGCCCAATTTCATATTCCAGGGCTACCTTTTTTACGTTTTTTTCTGTATCCACTGCGTGGCTTACGTCTGTGTTAAGACCATTGCGTATGGCATCGAACCGAGGCTTGCCGGCTTAGCCGGTAAAGCCGGCAAAAGCTACTTTAAAGCGGCTTCCACAGCCTTTGTCCTGCTATCTTTTGCGTTACTGTTGACCCTCGTGGCATGGGACGCACACGGTATCGCTACAAGGTTCGAAGAAACGCGGGCAAGCCACTATCACTACACGTCCACGCAGGAGAAACAGTTCTTCTTTGGCGAGATTGCCCACACGGAGCTTAACGCCGATCCCTCACACATATTCATCATAGTTACTAACGACGAATGGTTCAAATACGCCATAATATTCAATACCGGGGCAGAGGCGAAGGAACTGCGTGAACTTGGCGCGGTCAGCCGTGAACTCCACAAGGCTAACTCCGGTTTGATGGAAGAGATTAAGAGGAAGTACTCGGTCGTACACTTTGTCTTCGAGCCCGCTTACAAGCTGCCTGGCTTTTTGGCAATGGCGACCATAAGCGATTACCGTGTAGTTACCGTAAAGACCAGGGATTACGCCAGGTTCAGTAACTCTGTGTTAGAATCGCTCAAAAAGGTCGGTAGTGGAGCCCAATTAATGGAAAACATACGCTCACTGGAGTTTCTGTCCGCCATCGATCCGTACTTTTACTCACGGATGAAAAGCCTGCTCTCACCGCAAATCTCCCCATCTAATTACAATTAATATGCGATTTATTAATAATAAAAACCTACTTGCAGAATTCATGTTACAATAGTTTACAATATGTTACAATAAGGGTAACATAGGGCAAGGTAAAAACCTGATGGGTAGTACTTATGGCAGGACTGATGGAAGATTTGAAATTAAATAACGGATCGTTTGAGGAGATGACACGCGATTACGAGCGTTTGCTCACTTTCATGGACAACATCCCGGATTCGATATGGTTCAAGGACGTTAACAACCGTTTTGTCAAGGTAAATAAAACCAAAGCCGAACATTACAACACCACCCCGGATCAGATGATCGGCAAGAGTGACTTCGATTATTTAACGGACTCGGCCGCCGCAAGCAGCAATGCAGACGACGAGAAAATCATAAAAACGGGAGAGTCGCTGAAGTCGAAAGTGGAGAAGATTATCCGGAAAAACGGCGAGGAGACGTGGGTATCCGTTACAAAGATACCATGGTTTGACCGAAGAGGGGACGTAATCGGTACCATTGGAGTGGCCCGCGATATTACCGATATAAAGAATGAAGAGGAGACGAGGATTTTCGAAATGCGCCAGAGGGATATCCTTTATGGTTTGCTGGAAATCAGCCTTAGTGACATCACGTTGGATGAGCAGCTCGATCGGGCAATAAAAAAGATACTTTCGATACCCTGGCTGCCCCTGAGCCCCAAAGGAGGAATCTTCCTCGTGGAGGACGATTCCGAAATCCTGATTCTCAAGGCTCAGAGGAATTTACACCCAACGCTTCAGAATACATGTTCCCACGTGCCTTTTGGCCGATGCCTGTGCGGGCGTGCCGCAATAGAGAAAAAGGTAGTGTTTGCCGACCACGTCGATGACAGGCACGATAACGCATTCGACGGCATGCTTGCTCATGGTCATTATTGCGTGCCTATATTATCCGAGGGAAGGTTGCTTGGCGTGCTTGTTCTTTACGTGCAAGAGTCCCACCTGAGGTCGGAGGAGGAAGAAAGGTACCTGATTGCAATAGCAAACGCGCTGGCCTCAATCATAGATCGTAAAAAGTCCGATGAAAAGATCAAGAAGAGCCATCAGATCCAGGACGTGTTAAACGCAATCCTTAAGATTTCCATGCGCCCTATTTCGCTTAAGGAGCAGCTCGAGCGAATACTGAACCTGATTCTGGATATACCATGGCTGGCACTGCAGTCCAAGGGGTCCATTTCTCTCGTGGAGGACCAGCCCGGTGTACTGGTTATGAAGGCCCATAGGGGACTGGCCGACGCACTGCTTGACGATTGTGAAAACGTACCTTTCGGCAAGTGTCTCTGCGGTCTTGCCGCATTAAAAAAGGAGATGGTCTTCGCAGACCGGATTGATGAGCGCCACCACATTACTTTCGACGGCATGCTTCCACACGGACATTACTGTGTACCCATTCTATCCGGCAGCGACATACTCGGTGTGCTCAACATGTACATAAAAGAAGGATACAAGCGAAGCATACGTGAAGAGGATTTTTTGCTCTCCGTAGCCAATACCCTTGCCGGGATTATCAAGCGCAAGCAAGTCGAGGAGTCACTGAAGTACATGGCTACTTACGATTCGCTTACCGGCCTGCACAACCGCATGATGTTTTTTGACCACCTGAGCCAGGCATTGAACCAGGCAAGGCGATACGGCCATAAGCTGGCGGTAATGTTTTTAGACCTCGACGGGTTTAAGCCTGTAAACGATACGCTGGGCCATAATGCAGGCGACCAGTTGCTTAAGCAGTCGGCAGAGAGGCTAAAGGGCAGCGTGCGTGAGTCGGATACTGTCAGTCGTATGGGTGGCGACGAGTTCACCGTTTTATTGTCAAGGGTCGACGATGAAGGAGCCGTGGAACCAATAGTCAGAAAATTGCTCGACGTTATTAACATTCCTTTCATTATCGAAGATAAGGAGTGCTCCATAGGCGTCAGCATAGGAGTCAGCTTGTATCCGGCGGACGGCGACGATATGGGAACACTGGTAAAGAACGCGGATATGGCGATGTACCGCGTGAAAGAGCAGGGGAAAAACGGCTACCTCTTCTTTTCTCAGCTTACGGTAGGCGCGTTGGCAGATTAATAGCCGGGGTAGATTAACAGGCACTTCGGGAAGAGTACCTGTTTATTTAGAAGTTGCCTCGGAGGGCGCTTCGGATGGTGTTTCAGGCGTGGTTGCCGTCGTTGCTTCAGTCGTGGTTTCCGTTTCGGGTTTTTCTTTTGCTTTTTTGTTTTTTTGCTTTTCTACATGCTTAGATAGGTCGGAAATGGTTGTTTTCTCGATGTTATCTTTGAGCAACATCTTATAAAATTCACATTTGTAACATAGAAGCTTTACCTTATCGGCTACATTTTTGTAGATACCAATGCACGGCCCCGTAGTATGCTTGAGATATATACACGCCCTGCCTGCATTGATGCCTCCGAGGAATCCATCGGCATCGACAAAATAAGAAGCCGGGCATTCCCCCACACAGCCGCACTTTTTTACTTCCCAGCAGTTCATAAATTTCGAAGTATCCTCGTGAACCTTTATGTTTTTGACGTTGTTTTTTATGAGTTCCTTTATGCTCTCTTCATCCAGTACGGTTCCGCAGTCAAAAAGCGGCTCGGTACCCCCCGGGATATAAACGTCTTCAGCCAATACCATTCCATTAGCTATGGACTGCGTTGAAATCTGACTGACGGAAACCACTTGCGGTTTGGTAAAAAGAAAACGGTCGCTCAGATAAGTATACAGCCGCTTTAGCGTAAAAGGTCTTATAATAATATCGAGTATTATATCTAAATAAGTACGCATATTTTCGATATCTTTTACGTCGAAACGTGAAGGCAATATTAAGAGTATCTTATAAGACTGCCTGGATTCGCTTACCTTACTCAGGAAGTCGGTTATCGATTCGATAAATACTCCATCGACGATCAGCAACGACGGAGGTCTTTCTTCCAACGCCCTGTTTAACGAATTGACCGTCCGATATCCTTTTAGTGACGTTATCCCTCTGAAGTCACTACGCAGACTACTACGGATGGTGCTGTCAATGTCTTCGCCCAGCATGAGATAAATAATTCTCTTTGTAGCTAAGTTTTTATTTTCGCTCGTTGTTTTATTATCCGTAGCTGTTTTATTGTCGTCCATTGGCGACATAACCTCACATTCAAGGTTGCAGGCGGGTTTTACACAAAAACACACATACTAAGCAACATCGGCTTCAATATGTGCTTTCTTGCTTTATAAACCAAGCCTTCCGTGCTTGTCGTTATTAAATATCTAACCCTGTAAAGCGCTTCAATAATATTATAATAAATTCGAGGGGATTGTAAAGTACTATCGCATCGTACCGCTATTTTTTACGATAGATTGCGGCGGCACGAGATAAAGGTAAGACTGCCGGCACGGGCCTGCGCTAATACCGGGCGGCAATTATAAAGGTAATGAGATTGACGACGGGAGTCCTTTGGGGGGCGGCGGGTCACCAGTAGCACCCGAGCACACAATCAGAAGGGGTAGCGAAAGGACGCGCCCTTTGCGGCCGAAGCGAG
>JADFXJ010000050.1 GCA_015233615.1 Nitrospirota bacterium | reverse complement strand
TTCCATCGATGCTATCGGTAGGGGCCCTGTCGATTCCTTTTACAAGCTTATCGACTATTTTGTAGCTCTCTGCGTTATTTGGATCGTAACTTTTAAGGGCTTCCTTGTATTTAACGCCCAGTTCGCCATGTACTTTTAAAGTTTCGTCAACCATCGCCGATGGAAGGCCAAGACTTTCCATAAGCGCTTTCAATTTCTTCAGATGTTCCTGTACATTTTCTTCCTGTTTGGCAAAACCGTTGGTATACTTTTTTAAAGCCTCGGGGTCGCTGCCTCTCAATAAAAGATCTTTCCACTCCTGCACCTGTTTTTTGAATGTTACCTGGGCAGCCCTGGCGGTATCGACACCCTCCGAAAACATTTTAGCCTAATCCAGCCCAATGTTTAGCATGACGTTTATCGAGGCGGAATTATTCAGGCCGTAAATGCCTATAACCATTGTCAGCAAAGAAATAAACACAATAAGCAAATATAAACGTGTTGCAATTCTCAAATTTTGTACCATTTAATACCTCCCGTCAAGAATATGTGTTCTTGTTATTAAGATTTGTCCTGCCTGGCTCGAATGGGCCTTCCCATCTTCGAACCTTGTCGTTTAAGATACATTTCTCTCGATAGTCGTCAACAAAGAAATTACCTCTTGGCTTATAGAGCCAAGCGGCCGACGCGTTTTGCTGTATTACCTGGTCAAGCTGCTGTATGGCTTTGTTTATCTGTTCGGCACCGGTATTTTGTTCGTTGCTAGCCGCGGTTATCTCTTGCACGAGTTCCGCCGTCTTTTGAATGTCGGGGACCAGCTTCGACAACATGTCTCCGGCTTGCTCTGCTACTTTTACGCTTGACGCGGACAACTGCGTTATCTCCCCCGCCGCCTTCTGCGAACGTTCGGCAAGTATCTTCTCATCCGGTGTTAAAGTCGTAGAAGTGTATTCTTTCCATACGGCATTTATTCTTTGAACGTTTTCCTCGATTTGGGCGGTACGTTTGCCGATTACCTCGGTTTTAGGATCTTCCAGTGTGCCTAGTATCTCTATACGGTTTCGCAAATTCAATCTGGCAATTTCATCTATCTGCCCCATACACACCAAACGATCTTCGTATATTGTTTTTATTATTGCGTTGGATTCGTTAAGGCTATGCAGACCAGATACCCCAACACAGATCAGAACAATAGCCATAAATGCCACCAATAAATATAGCCTGACACCGATCTTCATGTTCCTGAACATCTTAATTCCCTCCTGCTTACTTTTATAACGATGATAGTTAGATGATATTTATTTGTGCAGAAGCCTTGAAAAGGCCTTAATCGAACATAGTTATGTAAATAGTGAAAGATGATATGTGTATAAGAAACCAGTAAGGGTGCCTCTCTGAGAGAGAAGGCAAATATCGTGCCCGGCAATTTCCCATATTAAGACAACACCTACCCATCCATAAATTTATTATAAACAGTTACAACGCCTATTTTACATACATCACTTAATATTTTACACGTGTTTTTACCAAAAGTCAACCTATTCAAATGACCTATGCAAATGACCTGGGTAGTTATGTTTACCCATTATTAGTCAACCGGTTAATCGTACTATAGAGTTCGCCAATCATGTAAGGCTTTCCGGTGGCTGCTTTAAACCCATAGTTGGCGTAATTCGACATGGCCTCTTCGGATGTCCACTATTTACTATCGCTTAGCTCTTTAATAGTCAAGCCATTCATTTTGTAATTTGAAACATTTTGATTATGCCGGGAACGTCGATTACTAAAGCCACGGCGCCATCGCCAAGTATAGTTGCTCCTGAAACGCCGTCCAAATCCTTGTACATTTTACCAAGTGACTTTATTACCACCTGTATGTCCCCCAAAAGGTTGTCTGCGGCAAGTGCCACCTTTTGTCCTGCGTAGTGGACTATCACCAGGTGGGCGCACTTTCCGCCCTGGTTCGTCTCATGGAATAGTTCGTTCAGACATATATAAGGAATCGGCTTACCCTGGAAGGCAAAATAATTCTAAGAGGTTACCTTCAGGTATTCATTCCTGGAAAGGGAAAAACACTTGACAACCATGTCCAGGGGGATCACGTATAAAGACTTTCCTATATCGATCATAAATCCATCGATTATGGAAAGGGTCAGTGGTAAGTGAATCCGTACCGTGGTACCGGCTCCTTCCTCGGTTGTTTGTTCTTTCATCTGTTCCTTCATCCGCTCCTTTCGAGCGTTATGGCAATATGAGTTTCTCTATTGCAGCAATCATCGTCTCAGGCTTGAATGGTTTCACAACCCAGGCCTTTGCCCCGGCCTCTTTCCCCTCCTGTTTCTTCGTCTCCTGGGATTCCGTCGTGAGCATTATAATCGGAGTAAACTTGTAGTTAGGCATCTGTTTTACGGCTTTCACAAAAGTAATCCCATCCATGTTTGACATATTCACGTCGCAAATCATCAGATGGAACTTCTGTCCCTTCAGCTTATTTATAGCGTCTTTGCCATCTTGTGCTTCAATCACGTCATAGCCGGATTTTTTCAGCGTAGTCTTCACTACCTCGCGTATCGTTGCCGAGTCGTCAATTATCATTATTGTTTTCGCCATTTTATTCCTCTCTATGGCTTTTTTGCACAAAGTGGTTCGATAGTATTTCCTAAACTATAATCTCTCAAACTATGATCTGCCGAACTAGTATTTCTCATGGGTTATTTTACCGACGGTTTTTTGAGGTACGTGTGCTACCTTAGTTCTTTCATGTTTTTTCGCAGGCGCTGCACTCCTCCTGGATTCTCTTCCATTTCCCCCGATTCTAAAGAATGAGATTACTTGTTGCAATTGCTGGGATTGGGCCGATAACTCCTCGGAGGTGGACGACATCTGCTCGGCAGCCGCTGCGTTTTGTTGAATTACCTGGTCGAGTTGTTGTATCGCCTTGTTTATCTGATCCGCGCCGGAGCTTTGTTCCGAGCTCGACGCGTTTATCTCCTGCACGAGTTCCGCGGTCTTCTGTATGTCCGGCACGAGGCTCTGCAACATTTCTCCCGCCTTTTCGGATACCTCCACGCTCGACGAAACGAGACTGTTTATCTCGGCTGCGGCTGCCTGGCTCCTGCCGGCGAGTTCCCTTACCTCGGAGGCCACTACTGCAAACCCCTTGCCGTGCTCCCCGGCCCTGGCAGCCTCTATGGCGGCGTTTAAGGCCAGCAGGTTAGTCTGCCTCGCTATCTCTTCGATTATGGAAATCTTCTCCGCTATGTCCTTCATGGCCTTCACCGTCTGCGTTACGGCCTTCCCGCTTTCTCTGGCGTTGCCGGAGGATTTGACGGCTATCTTTTCCGTCTGCTGGGCGTTGTCGGAGTTACCCTTTATGTTTGCCGCCATCTGCTCCATCGAAGACGAAACCTCCTCGGCCGATGCCGCCTGCTCGTTTGCACCCTGTGACATCTCCTCGGACGTGGCACTCATCTCCTCGCTTCCACTGGCCACCTGCTCGCTGGCCTCCTGAACGTCAGTTACCACCTCCGTCAGCTTCGAAACCATCTCCGAAAGGGCCTGCATCAGCTTGTCCTTTTCCGATCGCTCTTTTACCCTCACGTCTAAGTTACCGCGTGATAGCTCGTATGCCAGATTTGTCACTTCGTTCTCGGCATCTATTAATTCGTTAATGCTCACTTTTATGGTATTGAAATCCTCCTTGTACTCCTCCGTTATCTTTGGAGGTATGTCGCCTTTGCTTATTCGCCCGATAAAACCCCTTATAACGTTAATCGGTTTGATAAAGGCCTCGGTGAGGTTGTTTATCCCCTTTGACAGGTCCGACCAACTGCCGGAGACTTTGTCTGTCGCAAGCCTGGTATCGAGCTTGCCGTTTCCTACCGCGTCTATCATTCCCTGTGTTTCGTTAAGGATGGTTTTTATGGTATCGGTCATTTGCTTCATCTCGCCAAATAACCCCGACGGGTTAGAGCCAAAATCTATCTCGATATCTCCCCTGGCTATTTTCCGGGCGATCCCTGCCATTACCGGTGGTTCGCCTCCTAGTTGACTGCTTATGCCTTTTGCAATTACAACCCCAAGAGTCATGCCGATTAAAACACCAATCAACGTTACTGCGATCAACAGCGTTCGACTGCTCTTATCGATGGAAAAGGCTTCTTCGGAAGCCAGTTTAGCGTTTTCCTCCTTGTTTTTTACCAGTTCGTCTATTACCCCTTCTACGGCAAATGATTTATCCCTGGCCAGCCCCATAGATAACTTAGTGGATTCCCTCACCTCGCTAAGCTTCTCTTTTGAAGCGACGTCTATAACTTGCTTATGGAGTGGCTCCCACTCGTTTATTGACGTGTTGAGCTTTTCAAGAAGGACCTTACCTTTTTCCGAATGGAATAAAGGTTTTGCTTTATTTAGGTTTTCATGCATCATTCCCCAGTATTTATCCGAACGTGCTTTAAATTTATCGCGATCTTCCTGGGTGCTGGCAAGAAGATAATTTTTCTCGGCACGGGTTATATAAACCAGGTCTATAGCAGCCTCTTTAATATACGCAATTCCAAGGAGCTCTCTTTCATACAACTTGTCCGTCAATGCGCTCAAAGTGCCCATGTTGTTTACGCCGACCATCCCGACAACGATAGTGATGACGGATACTATCAAAAATGCCAGTATCAGTTTGGTAATAACTTTCATGTTACTGTACCAATTCATAATCTTCTCCTTTTCAACGAATATCCATGCTATTTTTAAGCGATTGGCATATCCTAAACCTCGGTATCCTCTGAGGATTCAACACCACCCGTCCCCTGTATTCCGAGAATATCCATTGATGAGAACACTTTGTCAATATCCAGGATGATGATAAAGTGGTCTCCATGTTTTCCCATACCCTTGATAAATTCCGTCTTTAAACCTATGCCTATACCCGGGGCCGGCTCTATATCCTTCGACTCGATATCCATTACCTCCTGCACCGCGTCGACAAGGACACCCGTAACCATTTTATTTCTTTCGCCACTGGCAATGCCACCACCCACGTCCACTTCCACGATGATGATACACGTATTTATTGTTTTTTCCGTCATCGCCATCCCAAACTTTATCCTTAAATCGATTACCGGCACTACGCTGTCTCTTAAGTTAATTGCCCCCCGTATATATTCCGGCATTCGCGGCACCTTTGTTATCGTCGTAAACTCCAGCACTTCACGAACCTTCGATATATCCACCGAAAATACTTCTTCATTCAGTTGAAAAGTCAGATATTGTCCCGCTTCCGCTATTTCCGCAACAGCCATTTCCTTACCCTCCTTTTTTCGTCATTCCGGCTTGACCGGCAGTCTAACTCCTTTCAGAATTTCTCGAACGAGTCATCGTCGGCGTGCTTTGAGGCCATGTCAAGATTAACCGTGCCTTCGTGCGACAGTTGGCTCCTGACCGGCGGATTGGCCGCTTTCTTGATTCCACCGGGTGTTATATGAGCCACTTT
The DNA here is from genome assembly GCA_015233615.1 of Nitrospirota bacterium. GTDB lineage: Bacteria > Nitrospirota > Thermodesulfovibrionia > Thermodesulfovibrionales > Magnetobacteriaceae > JADFXJ01. The sequence goes on along the minus strand of JADFXJ010000050.1, from coordinate 19,123 downwards.
TGCCTTACGTTGTCCGCTTGCCGGTCTTCTTGTACCAACATCGCCGGTCTTGAAGAAGCTTATCGTATGTTGGAGTTGCTCGGCCTGCGTGCTTAATTCCTCGGAGGTGGATGCTAGTTCCTCGGAGGCCGACGCGTTTTGCTGTATTACCTGGTCAAGCTGCTGTATGGCTTTGTTTATCTGTTCGGCACCGGTAGTTTGCTCGTTGCTAGCCGCGGTTATCTCTTGCACGAGTTCCGCAGTCTTTTTAATGTCGGGAACCAGTTTCGACAACATGCCTCCGGCTTGCTCTGCGATTTTTACGCTTGACGCGGACAACTGCGTTATCTCCCCCGCCGCCTTCTGCGACCGTTCGGCAAGCTTTCTCACCTCCGAGGCCACCACGGCAAATCCTTTGCCATGCTCACCGGCACGGGCCGCCTCTATTGCCGCGTTTAAGGCCAGGAGGTTAGTCTGGCGGGCTATCTCTTCTATTATGGATATCTTGCTTGCTATTTCCTTCATGGCGATTACCGCCTGTGAGACCGACATCCCGCTCTCCTCTGCGTCCTCTGCCGATTTAGTCGCCAGCCTTGCCGTCTGGTTGGCATTATCCGACGTCTGCTTGATGTTCGACGACATCTGTTCCATCGACGACGAGGCCTCCTCTACCGAAGCGGCCTGCTCCGTGGCTCCCTCGCTTAACTGCTGGGCACCGGAACTAAGCTCGCCGCTGCCGGTAGACACGTTGTCCGACGCGGAGCGAACGTCGGTTACCACGCCTTTTAATTTATCCACCATCTCTTTTATGGCGGCAAAGATGCCGGTTTCGGTGCGACGACCGGATACCATGCTAACGGTTAAGTCACCGTCGGCAACCGCCCGGGCGATAGAGGCTATGTGATGCGGCTCGCCGCCAAGCTGATTGAGCAGGGTTATCGTTATCCATACGGCTATTGCCGTGGCAAAAACGATGGCGATTATTGACAGGATGATGACGAGAATCCTGGTCTCGGCGTACGTCCTGGAGGCTTCCGCTCCGAAGTCTTCCATTTCCTTCTGCTGATGCTTAACGAGTTCGCCAATTGCGGCAAAATAATTATTCTGCGCTTCCCTCATCTTGCCAAAAAGAAGTTCTTTTGCCTCGGCCTGTTTGCCGTCAGCCGACAACTTCAGGAACTCGTCCTGGTGGGGGACGTAAACGGATCTGGCGTCTATTATTGCCTTATAGAGTGCCTTTCCCGTTTCGGATTTTACCAAAGCATTGAGTTTGTCGAGATCTTCCGTTATCTTCTTCCTGGCTTCGCTTACACGGTCATGCTCTTTTTGGATTTCCTCCTTCTTGTCGGTCAGGATTGAATTCCTCAGAGCCCTGGCTATGACGTTTATGCTATTTCGCACATCGACAGCCAGAGCGACCTTCGGATACGCTCCGTTGACTATCTTCGACACTATAGCGTCGATTTGAGATAGTTTTGCGATGCTTACGATGCTTACGAGTATTAGAAGAAAAGTTACTATCCCGAATGACAGCCCCAGCCTTGTAGCAGTCTTCATGTTCTTGAACATCTTAATTTCCTCCTGCTTACTTTTACAACGATGATATTTAGATAATATTTATTTGGGCAGAAGCCTTGAAAAGGCCTTAATCGAACGTAGTTATGTAAATAGTGAAAGATGATACGTGTATAAGAGCTAGTAAGGGTGTCTCTCTGAGAGAGAGAGAACGCAAATTTTGTGCCCGGAGATTTTCCATATTTAAGACAATACCTATCTCTGCATGAATTTATTATAAACAGTTACTACGCCTATTTATTACATACAATGCATTATATTTTATACATGCTGCTACCTGAAAGTCAACCCCAAAACAGTCAAAAACAACGTAAAAAACAACTTATTTCATATTATTATCTCTATCTCCTTTTGTGGTCATCTATTCTTTTGATGTTTACCGACATGTAGTCAACCAAAGCATCGAATGCCTCCTTTAAGTACCTAAACGTAAATATTTACATGTTCGCTCATTATATGTAAACCGATTCTCAATATCGATATATATATTTTAATTTACAGTGGTATGACATCGCCTCTTAATTATAGTACAAAAATGAAAAAACGAAAACAATCAGGCTAAGCTATTTCTTGTAGGATAAAAGGTTTAGATTCCGTAAGATAAAATGAAAGAGCATGTCAGAAAAGTCTTACAAGGAGGCTATGTAATGAAGTAAATGTGATTTTTCATAACTATATGATCCATGTTGATGCTATATCAATACAAAAGAGCCGGGGGTAAAGGCGTTATACCACATCTGGATCCACTATATCCATCCTGTAGCCCCGCCGCCCCGTCTCTTTACGCTATTTAACGTCTATCGTATAAGGTTTAGCGTATCATTTAGTAACGCGTCTACGGTAGTAATAGTTTTCGTGTTAGCCTGGTATGCCCTCTGAGCGGCTATCATTTGAATGAACTCGGTTGACAAGTCGACGTTACTTTGTTCCAGGCTGCCCGCAACTACCGATCCAAGGCCGCTCGTTTTTGGAGCGCTGACGACGGGTGGGCCGGAGTCGTACGATTCAAGGTAGTTATTCGCCCCAATCTTTGTCAACCTTAGCGGATCACCGAACTTAGCGAGTACCAGCTCTCCGATGACAAGAGTCTGGCCGTTTGAGAAGACTGCGGTTATAACGCCCGACTGGTCTACGTTTACGTTTTTCATCGAGCCCGGCGCTTTGCCGTCCTGCGTGGAATTGATCACCGAGAATATATCCGCTAACTGTGTCGTAGTTCCAAGACCGTTTCCTCCCTGTGACAGGGATTGGCCATAATCGAATTTTATCGGTTGAGTAAACACAACCGACGAACCGAAGTTAAAGCGTTCTACGGGCTCTATACCGGTTGCAGTAGTGATTGCGGCAACCGAGCTTGCCGTGCCGTCACTCTGGAGGACGCCGCTGGTGTTAAATATCAGGAACTGGTGTGACGCAGAGGAGGCCACCAAAAGCGCGTTAGGGTTTGATGGGGACTTAGCCACGTAGTTTACTTCCCATACGTTATCGGTCCTCTTGGTATAGTATGCCGTTACCTCGTGGGCGCCACCCTGGGAGTCGTAAACGGTGGTTGTGTTAGAGTAGTTATAGTTCATGGGGATGTTCGGAATGCCATTTGCGTCATTGGCAATGGTAAACGCCGCCGATATGCTCGTTGCCGTTGCCGTTAAGTTAAGCGTGAGGTCTGCGGTGGTAGTTACCGCGGCAGTGTTTAAGCTGGAGTTGATCTGTATATCCGTTACCGCGCCCTTAAACGTAGAATTGGTCACGGTTGCAGTTGCCGACGTCGCCATGTATCCCTGCACCCTGAGGCCGCCCGGGTTAATAAGGTAACCGTTTTTGTCCAGCGAGAAGTTGCCTGCTCTCGTATAGTCGTGTCCGGAGCCTGCGTTTGGATCCCGTAATACGAAAAAGCCGTTACCGTCTATTGCCATGTCGAGGGGGTTGCCGGTAGCCACGAGGGTACCTTGCGTAAACAGGGGCTCAACACTTTCTAAAAGTGTTCCACTACCGATCTGGGCGCCCCCGGTAACACCCTGGAGCTGCTGGCTCAGCACGTCGCCGAAAACTGCCCGGCTGGACTTAAAACCGGTAGTACTCATATTCGCTATGTTATCACTTATTACCTGCAGAGATTCGCTGTTTGCCGTCATTCCACTAACCGCAGTCCATAATGCCGCTATCATTCTATTTCCCTCCTTTCACAATTACCGGTACCTTGATTTATTCTAATCTAACCCATTTACTATGCTTTCGATGTAATTGCCATTAAGCCTACGACGTTTGGCTAATATTAGTTATACTGCTCATTCCTATGTTTTCACCGTCTTTCAGAGTAAGAGAAGTGACGCCGTTATTGAAATTTATCCCCGTTACCTGGGATGTTTTGTTATCGGTAGTCGTTACAGTCTTTCCGATCATACCCACTGCCGACAAGTTGTTCAGCGAGTTTTCGTATGCAGACATACTCTTGAGATTTGTATTGATGTTGGTCAGTTGCTCCAGAGAGCTGAATTGGGCCAACTGCGAGGTGAAAGTAGAGCTGTCCATTGGGTTCAAAGGATCCTGGTATTGCAACTGAGTGGTAAAGAGCTTGAGGAACTCACTCGTGTCGGTAAGGTTTCCCGTCGAACTGCCGCCGGAGGTGCTGCCGGAGGTGCTGCCGGAGGAACCCAAAGTGCTGCTATTGGCAGCATTCGAAGCTGAAGATGCACTAGTTGCCGACCTCGTTACCGTAGTCGCCGAATTTATCGATGATAGATCCATAAATACCTCCTTATTTACGCGAAAATGCTTATTTCCCCGTTACCGCTAACACTGCTGAGCGGCTTTGCAGCAAGCTCTTCTTCGTCTGCTGACGGGGTGTTGCCATTACCGTTACCATTAGCCTTGTTTCCTTTACCGTTGTTGGAATCTCCATGTCTGTCTTTTAGCGACACCGTGAAGCCACCTACGCTAAGGCCTTCCTTAGAGAGAGCATTAACGATGTCTGACAAGTTCCTTTCCAGGATTTCCTTGCCCGCGGGGTCCGTAGCGCTTATGTGGGCGTGAATTACTCCTTTTTCGACGTTGACGTCTATGTTGAGTTTTCCTATGCCATCGGGTTCTATTCTGACCTCTACAGAGGTTTCGCTTTTTCTCGTTACGCTTAAGAGATTATCGTTAACGTTGATCAACTTAGTCGTTCCAACCTCCTGGGCAGGAGTTGATGCCGGGTTTGCAGACGGAGGCACCGACTCCTTAGCTCCATGAGCGTCTTTTAGTTGCATGGCAAGACTCCCGTCGTCGATTTTTCCTATCATGCCCGTGAAATCATCCGCCTGGTTCGACGCTTTCGTTTCCTTGTCGCTTTTACCGCTAGATTTCGTATACAGGGCTTCCAGCAATCCGTTATTGGCAAATGCCTCTTTGCTCTGCATCGGATCTACCTGGCCGGTAAGTGCGGCTAAAGATTTATTGGTATCCACCGCGGATTGCTTAACAACGGTATCGGCGGATTTGGCGCCATCGCCTGTGGCGCTCAGGAGTGTGGATGAAGACTTATTGGCATCCACCGCGGATTGCTTAACAACGGTATCGGCGGATTTGGCGCCATCGCCTGTGGCGCTCAGGAGTGTGGATGAAGACTTATTGGCATCCACCGCAGATTGCTTAACCACGGTGCCGGCGGATTTGGCGCCATCGCCTGTGGCGCTTAGGAGTGCGGATAAAGGCTTATTGGCATCCACCGCAGATTGCTTAACCACGGTGCCGGCGGATTTGGCGCCGTCGCCTGTGGCGCTTAGGAGTGCGGATAAAGACTTATTGGCATCCACCGCAGATTGCTTAACCACGGTGCCGGCGGATTTGGCGCCATCGCCTGTGGCGCTTAGGAGTGCGGATAAAGGCTTATTGGCATCCACCGCAGATTGCTTAACCACGGTGCCGGCGGATTTGGCGCCATCGCCTGACTTAGGAAATGATTTAAGCTGCTCTGCCGTGAGAAGGTTTCCAAAAACAGAGTTTGCGGCACTTGCGGCGTTTGAAGCGCTTGCGAAGTTTGCGGCACTTGCGGCGTTTGAAGCGCTTGCGAAGTTTGAGGCGATTGAGGCGCTTGCGGAGTTTGAGGCGATTGAGGCGCTTGCGGAGTTTGAGGCACTTGCGGCATTTTTTCCATCCAGGATTGCGCCTTGTGGGGAGTCTTTCCCATTGTCCATTACTCCAGGAAGGCGTAAGTAGAGGGACTCTCCGTCTGTCGTCTTTCCAGGCTGGCCAACTGCAGAGGCGTTTTTTGCCCGGTCGGTATTGCCATCTGCCGGCAAGGACGACTTCGAGTATAACTGGTTGAGCATCGCTGCCAGTTGGAGATTATCGATGGATACTGCGGGATTACCTTTAGTGCCGTCTGCATTCAGGGTACCAGCCGATGTCTGAATACCAGCCGATGTCTGAATACCAGCCGATGTCTGAATACCAGCCGATGCCTGAATACCGGCCGATGCCTGAATACCAGCCGATGCCTGAATACCAGCCGATGCCTGAGTGCCTGACGGTGTATCGATTATGTTAGAAGGCAGAAGAGACAATCCCAACAACCCTGCCATGCTTGCTGCTATAGCGTTTTCTGCCACGATAGCCTGGTTTCCCTTAGCCTGGATTGCCGCGGCGCCAACAGTTTGCTGGTTGCCTGCCAATCCTGCGGTTTGCGTGGTGGCACCGGTTTGCTGCATACCCGTTAATCCCGCGAATAATGCGGCGAAACCACCTGGCTGGCCGTTTGATGGCACCGTTTGTGCCGAGAGGGTGGCCGGGGCATTTGTGCCTGCAACGTTTATCATCTGTATATTGTTCACGTTATTTAAAGTGCAAGTACCATGCCATCGTTAAAAAAGAAGCAATATACTAATAAACCGGCTATTTGGAATGAAATGGTTATTTAGAAAATGGCGATGGTGTGGTTCGGCTAGGAAATATTTTCACTTAACGGGAAGAAATTTCGAGATGGTGGACATCTTTTCCGTTAAGGACGCGGCTTTTTTAACGTCCATCTGCCCGAGTGCGGCGCCGGCCTTCCTGTTGTTCATCTTGAGAAGTATCTTAACGGCAAGGTCCTCGTCTATCTCGGAGAGGTTTTTGGAAGCGTCTTCGGCAGACATAGAATCATAAGCTTTAACGATACTTTTTAGCCTTGCGGCCTCGGCCTCGGGAACTTTACTGAGGAGCTCCTCCAGTCTGGTAAGTATGTCGTTGTACCTTGCGATTTTTTTATCGATATCGGCCTGCAGCGCCCTCAGGCGTTCCTCCTCGCCATTGGGGTTACCGGAGGCAGGCGGACAAACTGGTGCGGGAGCGGCACTCGTATCACCGCCGGTGGATTGGGCACAGACCGTAGATAACACGTATGGGAAGGTTACGGAAAGCCAGGCAACGAGAAAAAGTACCGGTAAAAGTCTTTCAGGCTTTTGGCATACGAGACAGATAAAGATAGTCCATAGTTTTCTGTTCAAGGGTGGATTGTCTCTTCTTTTCTTCATTTACAATCTTGTCCTTAAGGGTTTCGATAACCTTAACGTCTTTAAAAGCCTCCAGAAGCTCACGCTCTTTAGCGGCCAATTCCATCGCTATTTTGTTTATTATAACTTTTTGTCCGTCTATTTTTCTGTACATGGTGTCTATGTAGTCGTAAAATAACGTAATCTCGTGGATGCTGGTTGCCGGAGCGATTTTCTTTTTATCCAGGGCGATAATGTTTTCGTTCAGTTCCGTTTCCATCAGTCCAAGATTTTTCTCCTCCATGTGCAGAAACATTGCCGCTCTCCTGACTTCCTGTGCGATCTCGTTTTTCTTATACTCCCTCAACTGTTGTATGCGCTCAAGTGTCTTAACGTTTGCCATAGTCAGCCGCCATTTTGTTACCTTTCATCGCTCTGTCCATGGACCGTCTACGGCCACCGCTAATTTTGGAAGAGTTTGTACATATCGTTCACGCTAGTGGCGAAGTCACAGCTTTGCGTTATTCCCTGCTTCAGGTAATTGTTGAGCCTGTCTTCCATGCGTATAGCATAGTCCACTTTAGGGTTGGAGCCCTCTTTGTAGGCTCCAAGATTTATCATGTCCTCAAACCGCCTGTATGTAGCGAGAATTTCAATAAATTTCCCGGCTGCCGCAAAGTGGTTACTATCTATAATATCCGGCATAACCCTGCTGATGGAGCGAAGCACGTCTATGGCCGGGTAATGGTTTTCCATGGCTAAAGCGCGGGAAAGCACAATGTGGCCGTCGAGGATGCTCGTAGCCGCGTCCGCAACCGGGTCGGTGAGGTCGTCGCCCTCCACCAGCACGGTGTATATGCCGGTCACGCTTCCCTTGCCTTTGGCGGTACCGGCCCTTTCGAGAAGTTTTGGCAAAAGCGCGAAAACCGACGGAGTGTATCCTTTCGAAGCCGGGGGCTCTCCAATGGCAAGACCTATCTCCCGCTGGGCCATGGCAACACGGGTCAGGGAATCCATGAAAAGCAACACGTCAAGCTGCTTGCCCCTGAAATACTCGGCTATAGCCGTGGCCACAAACGCACCCTTAACCTTGGCTACGGCGGACTGCTCCGACGTAGAAACCACTACTACGGAGCGCTTCATTCCCTCGGTGCCGAGGTCTCTCTCAATAAACTCCCGCACCTCCCTGCCCCTTTCTCCCACCAGGGCTATCACGTTTACGTCCGCTTTTGTGTACTTGGCCATCATGCCCAACAAAACGCTCTTACCGACTCCGGCTCCCGCCATAATGCCTACCCTCTGGCCTTTGCCTATGGTCAAAAGACCGTTTATGGCTCCTATTCCCAGGTCTATAGGCTCGCTTATCCTCTCTTTGGAAAGGGGGTTGGGCGGCACGGAGAAAATCGGGTAGTTCTCGCCGTTTATCGGTCCTTTACCGTCTATCGGGGCTCCGGATTCGTCTATAACCCGTCCGATAAGCTGAGGACCGACTTTTATGGAAACTTTCCGGCATAGGGAATAAACCCTGCTGCCGGGCCTAATCGACGAGATGTCGCTGGTTGCCATCAAAAGTACCTTGCCATCCTTAAAACCTACGACTTCGGAATCCAGCGGACTTAAGGAATCCGAATAAATCTTACATGCCTCCCCCACGCTCGCCCTCAGGCCGGTAGCCTTTATCAACAGGCCGGTTATCTCCACGACTTTACCGTATACCCTAAGGGCAACGGCCTTTTCGAGAGCCTTCAGGTAAGGCGATAAATCAACCGATAACAAGATTGTCCCTCATTTCGCTGACCACGTTGTCGAAAAGCTCGTCTACGTCGGTGATGACTTTCTCCGTATCGCTTGTTATGTGGGAGCCGCTTAGTGGTATGGATTGATCGGTCTCAAAGACGATCTCCGGGTGTATCCTGGCTAAAACATCCTTGCCATTTTCGAACAGTTCCAGGGATTTTGGATGAACTCTTATAGTAATCGTGCCTATTTTTTCCATTTTATTCAGCGCTTCTTTAACTATTTCAAGTACGACACCCGGGTTGACGGATAGTTCTACTGCCACGGTTTTCCTGGCGATGGCTATAGCCAGGTCAACAACCTGGGGCTCGACTTCATCCAAAATCTTCTTTTTTAACTCCTTCAATTCCTCAACTACCCGGGAAAGTTCGTCAATGTGGGGTTTTGCCGCGGCCCCGGCGTTTTCGATCCCACTCTTTGTACCACTTTCCTGGCCGGCCTGAAAACCCTTCTGGTAAGCCTCTTTTTCGATATCCACCGCCCGCACCCTTGCCTGCCTCTCAAGCTCCACTAAATCTATCTTTGGCTCGGCAGGGGACTCCTGTACTTCGGAGCCTTGCACGCTTTCCTTACCCTCGGCTGCATCTTCAACGATTGACGCCTGCAGTGATGGCATACCGTATAGCTCTATGTTGCCATCCCTGATTATTTTACCTTTAAACAAACTGTTCTTCCTCAGAGCTTCCAGGCAGGATTATCTTACCTTCTTCACTGAGTTTTCTCGCTATCTTTATGATGTTTTGCTGGGCTTTTTCTACTTCGGACACACGCACGGGGCCACGCACGTCCATGTCTTCTTTCAGTATCTCGGAGGCCCTCTTCGACATGTTCTTGAATATCTTGGTCTTTATGCCATCGGATGCAGTCTTCAGGGCAAGGGAAAGGTCTTCGGTGCTCACCTCTTTCAACACCATCTGAATGCCCCTGTCGTCGATCTTGGACAGGTCTTCGAAGACGAACATGTACTGCCTGATGGCGTCGGCCAGTTCGTAATCGTGGCTCTCTATGTTTTCGAGAATCAGTTCCTCCGTGGACTTGTCCGTTTGGTTCAGTATGAGGGCAACCTTCTTTACGCCGCCCACCTTTATTCCTTCGCTTCTTTCCAGGTCCAGCTCGCTCCTCAGAACGTCCTCTATCTCCTCGATTGCGTCTACGGGTATACCCTCGGTAGTGGCCATCCTCATAGCCACGTCGACCTTAAGCGATTTTGGCAACGTTGCAAGTACCGTTGCCGCCTGCCCGGGGTCAAGAAGGCTGAGAATAAGAGATATTGTCTGCGGGTGCTCGGTCAGGAGGAAGTTAGTCAGTTTCTTGGCGTCCACCTTTTTTAAGGATTCGAGGGTACTCTCGACGGCTGCCTTTTCGAGAATCTTTTTAGCGGTTTTTTCGTCCAGCCCTTTTATGAGCATATGTTTGACGTAATCCTCGCCTCCAAAGTAAATCTCTCCTTTCTGAACCTTTTGTGAAGCCTCCTTGAACACGGACTTCACGTCTTCCTCCTTTATGCTCTTCATCCTGGTCATGTGTGCGGTGATCTTGCCTATCTCTTTCAGGTCGAGACTCTTCATTATTTCAGCGGCTGCGTCTTCACCTATAGCGGTTAAAAAAATCGCTGCTTTTTCATATCCGGTGATATCCATTTCTCTTACCCCTCCTCCTTGTCAAACCACTCTTTGACAAGGCTCGATGCCTTTTGAGGGTTTTCTTTAACCCATTTGGACCAATCCGTTATTTCGCGTGCCAGGCCTTCATCCCTTTTCTTTTGCGGAGGAAGGGGAAGCGCCCTTATAAATGCCTTAAGCGTTATCTCCGTCTTGTTGCTTTTGTCCGGTATAATAACCTCCGCTGCCCTGGCATCCGGTTTATTTGCATCCGGTTTATTGGCATCCGTGTTCCTGGCTTGTTGTTTCCTGGCTTCTGGTTTCATACTATTGTTTGACATTACCCTCTCCTGGTTGCCAGGGTGAATTGCCGACATATAGGCCCTTGTCGTCATTGTCGCGAAAGCGGGAATCCACATCCTGGCCATATTTATGATTTCTCTTTATGCTTCTTCGGCTTCAACCCATTCTTTGATTAAACTGGCGGCCTGGGATGGATTTTCCTTAACCCATTGGGACCAATCCGTTATTTCCGTTTTTATAGCCGTTTCCTCTACCGGAGGTAGTGGAACCTCCCGGAGCTTAGCCTCGGGAAGCTCAGGTTTGGCCTCTTTCGCTATCTCCGCCATGGACCTGGGCATGGGCAGCTCCGGTATCTGCGCCTTCACCGGCTCGGGCGATATAGACTTAATCACCGGCCTCACTATAAAGAAATAAAACAATATAGCTACTATAAGGGGAGCAAGGTATTTTGCCGACAAGGCTATCTCTTTCGCCCAGTCTCTGTGTTCGACGGGAACTTCCTCTTTGGCCACGGGCTCAAATTGAATGTTTACAACCGATACATCGTCTCCCCTCGCCTGGTTATATCCTATCGCCTTTTTAACCAGGTCGTCGAAGCGCTTTAGTTCGTCGTCACTCCTGGGAATGTACACGGGCTCTTTGGAGCCTTTCTTTTCCCTGTACATACCGTCTACCAAAACGGCGGCACTGAGTTTCTTCAGATTGCCCATCGACACGAGAGTATGGCTCGTTACCTTGCTGATCTCGAAATTTGTGGTGTCGCTCTCTTTCTGAGACTGTGATTGCTGTCCCTGGGCCTGCGTACCGGCCTTGCCCGGCAGGTTCGATTGTACTCCGGGTATGCCGCCGGGGGCTGCGGAGAGGGATTTTTCCTTCATAGACTGTTCGCTCCGAAGTACCGAGCCTTCGGGGTCATACTTTTCCTCCGTCTTTTCGGTCCTGGAAAAGTCCAGGTCGACGTTGGTTTTGACCTTCACCTTATCCTTCCCTATTACGGGTTCGAGGATGTCCTTTATAGCGGTCTCGATATCCTTTTCATATTTTTTCTGGTATTCGAGCTGTGTAGTGGTAAGGCCCAGCATGTCGTCGGACGGGCGCGTGAGCATGTTGCCGTTATTGTCTATTATGGTTATATCGTTGGGGTTTAGCCCCTCTATGCTGCTGGATACCAGATGCACTATGCCCTGCACCTGGGCTGGTGAAAGGCTCCGGCCAGCCTTTACCTTTATGAGAATGGACGCAGTCGGTGTGTCCTTATCTTTTACAAAAAGTGACTTCTCGGGCAGGGCCAGGTGAACCCTGGCATGTTCTACCTCCATGAGAGACGAGATTGTCCTTGCGAGCTCGCCCTCGAGGGCTCTTTTATAATTTAATTTCTGGACGAAATCCGTAGTCTGAAAGTCGGTCTTGTCGAAAATCTCAAAACCAACGCCCCCGCCTACGGGAAGCCCCTGGGCCGCTAGTTGCAGTCTTAGTTCGTAGACCTTGGGAGCAGGTACCATTATGGAATTTGACGTTATTTTGTACGGGACCTTCATCTCGTTGAGTTTGTTAACGATTGCTCCGGCGTCCTGCTCGGAAAGATTAGAAAATAAAACCTGGTAGTCGGTCTTCTGGCTCCACGAAAAAAGAAGTATCAGTGAGGCCAGTACCATAGTCATAATCGTTACGACTACTATTATTTTTCTCTTAGACCAGCCTTTTACTATTTCTACTAAATTTGGCACATTACCCCCACCGCACGTACCCGATTATAAGACCATCCAATTATAAACAACTTCGATAAATTATTATAATAACACAACTATAATAACAGATAGGCCGGTAACTTAAAACTCAGGCTCTAAAACTCCAAAGATAAATCTTCCGCCATAAAACTTCCCCCTCAAAAAACTCCATATCCTCCGGGGTAAAAAAAACTATACCTGCATCTTCATCACTTCGTCGTAAGCGTTGAGAAGTTTGCTGCGCACTTCCTGCATTAACTGAAAAGACATGTCGGCCTTTTGCATCGCCAGGACGGCATTGTTGACGTCTCCGCCCGAGGACAAAGCCTCTATCGCCTTGTCAGCCTCTTTCTGTATGGCGTTTACCCGGCTTAAGGCGTCTTTCAGTGTATCGTCAAAACCGCCGGCAGGGGCATTGGCCGCCGACGCCGCCTTAGGCTGAGGCTGTATGTCCTGAAGAGTCGTGCTGGTAATATTGAAATCAGCCATAATTACCTCCCAATATCTAATGTTCTCGTAAACATGCCTTTCGATGCGTTGAAAACCGACACGTTGGCCTCGTAGGCGCGGGAGGCCGTCATCATGTCAACCATCTCTTCAACGACGTTGATGTTGGGCATCTCAACGTAACCGTTTGCGTTTGCGTCGGGGTTTCCCGGCTCGTAGACAAGCATGGGTTGTCCCTGATCCTTTACTATCTCGGACGCCATAACCCCCTGAAAAGGAGTCGCTGGATCCTTTTCCATCGGCAACGTCCGGAATACTACGTTTTGCCTCTTATACGGCCCACCCTCCTGAGTTTTCGTGGTATGTACGTTAGCCATATTCGACGCTATGACGTTCATCCTCGTTCTCTGGGCTTCAAGGGCAGAGGCACTTATACTAAATACACCAAACATATCCATTATTATGTCCCTCCAAAGGCCTTTTTATATTGTTTAAACTTTATAGAGATCAAAGTCGTGGAAGCCTGGTTCAACAAAGAGTTCTCATTCATCTTCGCAACTTCCATATCTAATTCTACATTATTTTTGTCTCCCCAGTACAGAGTATTTTCATCGACTACCACGCCTGACGTACCGGTACCCGAACCTTCCCTGAAGTGCATCTTGTCGGTGGCCGTTAATCCCAACTTCTCGTTGCTGAAAAAAGAGTCGAAGTTCACGTCCTTAGCCGAGTAACCCGGCGTATCGGCATTGGCAATGTTCGACGCTATTACCTTTTGCCTCACCGTAGTGGCGTTAATTAAATTTTCGAGTACTTCGAAACCCTTATCCATAAAGACCTCCTTAGCACGATACACTATAATATAAGCAATATTCATACCAGTTGCCCAAAACCTCCGTACGGGTTGTATAAAACCGGCGAAACAACCCGGAGGCAGGCACCGTACGGGCATGCATGAACCCGGTTGGTGACTTTAGTACGACAAAAACTCTTAAATCACGTGTCAAAGTTTCCACAGGTGTCAATTAATCGGGAAAATCTTTCCCGTACTCATTCAGTTTATTTCTGATAGTCCTGACGCTAACGCCAAGAAGTTTTGCCGCCTTCGTCTTATTGCCGCTAACGTCCTTAAGAGTCTTGAGTATGAGTTCCTTTTCCATCTCCTTTATTCCGCGCTGCGCACTTTCGGTATTGGATGGGGCCGGGTCGTCGAATATGAAGTCGCTTACGTTTATCATTTCCCCTTTGCTGAGCAAAACGGCACGGTGCACGGCGTTTTCCAATTCCCTGATGTTACCCCTCCACTGCTTGCTTTCAAGGTAATCCATGGCGTCTTTCGTAAAACCCGATACGGTTTTGCCTAAAAGCGACGAGTACTTTTTGACGAAATACTCGCCCAAAGGCTTTATATCGTCAGGCCTTTCGCGCAACGGAGGAATGAGAAGCGGGAAAACGCTTAACCTGTAGTAGAGGTCTTCCCTGAATCTGCCCTCGCTGGACTCCTTGAAGAGATCCCTGTTGGTTGTGGCTATCACCCTGCTGTCTACGGGTACGGTGTGCTTGCCACCGACTCTGTCTATCTCCTTTTCCTGAAGCACTCTCAGTAGCTTTGCCTGAAGGGACATGGACAACTCGCCTATCTCGTCCAGAAGTATCGTGCCTTCGTTGGCGAGTTCGAACTTGCCAAGTTTTTTGTCGGATGCACCCGTAAAGGCGCCCTTTTCATGGCCGAAAAGCTCCGACTCCATGAGATTGTCCGGAATGGCGGCACAATTTACGGCCACGAAGGGTTTGTCCTTCCTCTGGCTGGCCTTGTGTATAAACCTGGCTATCAGTTCCTTGCCGGTTCCACTTTCCCCGTATATGAGTACGGTAGTGTCACCTGCGGCTATGTCCCTGGCTATCTGTATAATACGCGTAATCCTGGGATTAACGAAAATTATCTCCCGGTCGGTGGTTTGGGCCTCCATGATGGCGTTTATTTTTTTTGTCAGCTTGTCGAAGGAAAATGGTTTCATCAGATAGTCGGTGGCTCCTTCCTTCATGGCCTCTACTGCGTTTTCGACGGTACCGTAACCCGTTATAACCAATACGGGGAGATTGCCGACCCTCTTTCTCACCTCTTTCAGGAAGGCGAGTCCGTCCATGCGGGGCATCATCATATCCGTAACAACCAAAGCAACGGGGGTAATGCTCAGCTTGGCAAGAGCGTCAAGGCCGTTTTCGGCCAGCACGGCCTTAAACCCAAGCCTGTTTATAGCCTCTTTCATTGCATCTCTCATCTGAGGGTCGTCGTCTACTACCAGGATCGGTTTCATCTATACCTCGTTATCAGTCATAATTTTTAAGCCTTACATCTCTTATAATAATATACCTTACTCTCTTATCGGAAGAAACAACTGAAAAGTACTGCCACTGCCCAGTTCGCTCTCTACTTTTATTGTCCCCTCGTGAACAAGCAGTATTTTTGAGGCTATGGCCAGCCCAAGGCCGGTTCCCTTTTCCTTCGTACTAAAAAAGGGATCAAAAATCCTCTCCAGGTTTTCGTGCCTGATACCCTCCCCCTCATCCTTCACGTCCACTACCGCAAATTCCTCGTTAGACCACTGCCGTACCATGATGGTTCCGTCCTCTGGCGTGGTCTGCACTGCGTTAATTATAATATTCATGAAAACCTGTTTCAAAAGCTCATTATCGGCATAAACGGTAGGGTCGGCGTCGTTTCGCCTGTCCAGGATTATACCACGCGACTCTATCATGGGCATGAGCATAAACAGAGTATCGTCCAGTATGGAGCTTATTTTCATGGGATAGAAGCGCGGTTTCTGAGACTTTGCAAACAGGAGCATGTTGGTCAGGATATTATTCAGGCTTCTTATGCCCGTAGATATGCCCCTTGCGAGGTTGGCGTGGGGAGAGTCGCCGAGTTCGTTGTCCAGCATGCTGGCGTAGAGCTCTATGCTGCAAAGGGGGCTCCTTATTTCGTGTACTATCTGGGCGGCCATCTCGCCCATGGCAATGAGCCTCTTGTTTCTCTCCTGCTGTGCTTCGAGTTCCTTGATACGCGTTATGTCCTGAAAAAGTATTACCGCACCGCGCACCGATCCCTCGGAGTCAAAGACGTTTGAGTGCGATAAAAAAACGTTGTACTTCTTCCCCCGGGCAATTAAAAACGTTTCGGCCCCCTCGCTCTCTACGCGAAAGTTCAGTTCGTCGTAGCTCATGCCCGTTACATCCGCCTCCTTCAGCCCCAGCATTCGTTCGGCCGCCTTGTTGAACATGGTCACCTTACCGTTTGTATCCAGCACGATTATAGCCTCGCGTAGACTTTCGAGTATCCCCTTCAGATAGTCCTTTACCTCTTCGGTGTCGTAGAGGGCCTGTTCGAGTTGCTCGTTCTTTTTTTCGACCTCTATAGTCAAATAATTGACTCTCTCCTTCAACTTTTCGTAGATCAACTCCAGGGATCTCGAAGCTTCGGTAAAATTATAAAACGCGTCGTTTAACCGGCCGATGTCTTCCATGTTTTCTACTTAAACCTCTCTCTGATTTTTTTATTGACGTCCAGCTCCAGGTCAATGGTCTTTGCGTACTTGCCGAAACGGGAGCTCCCTTTACCAAGTCTCTGGCGCATCTGGTCTGCGGCCTCACCGCTCAACAAAAAGGTGAGCCTGTACATTGCCCACTCGTTAGCCGGGTCTTTGACCAGCAGTGCCTGGTAGTATTTCGTAGCCTTGTCCTCATGGCCAAGATCGTAGAGGGCGTCGGCAAGTCTTAAGTAGTCCCTGGCATCCCCGCCCATTTCATCGATAGCCCGTTCGTAAAGTTTTACGCTTTCATCCGGGTTTTTGGAATAGGAGTACGTCTCCCTGATAATCGGCAAGTCCCCGGAGACCAGTTTTTTTATCATGGATAATCTTTCGATCGCTAAGTGCTTATCGCCGTTTTTGAAATGAATCAATGCCTCCATCCTCAGTACGTTATCTTTAGGAACGTCGAGGCTCTTCAACTCGGCTAGTTTCTTTACGGCATCCGCCTTTCTGCCGCCGTCCGAATAGATCTTTACAAGCGCGTCCAGTGCTTCTATTTTGTCTGAGGCAGAGCCGTTTTTCGATATCCACAACAGAACGTTCTCGTACGGCTTGCCCGTACCTTGAAGCCCTTCCCGTACCTTGAGCACAAAGGGCAGGTTGGACTGATCCAGGTAGTTTTTGCCATACTTCGTCCATAGTCCCGGAAAATCGTTACCGTGGCCGTTTAACGCGTCTTGTAAGACCGACTTAATCCTGTCGAGGCGTTGCTTGCCATTGTGGTCGGTGGCGTATGTCTTTTCTATCATGTCAATAGCTTCTTTATATTTTCCGGCTTTGCCGTAAATGTCTTGTTCCTTTGAAAAGAGGTTGTCTACCAGAGCGTTTACCGCAGACTTCTTCGATTCGGTGAGATTCAGCTTTCTCAGGTTATTGATGCTCTCTTTGGCACCTCTTACGTCGCCTTTGCCAATCTGGATTTTAGCGATCTCCAAAAGGGCATTAGCCATGTGCTCCAGCACCTCGTCAAGGACGTTGTTGTCCGCTCCCCTGGATATCATGGACATGTACCTCAGGACGGTGTTGAAGTCGTCCTGGGCACCTTTGATATCCCCCTTTTTCAGGTCTTCCTTTACATTTTCTTCAAGCAGGCCGGCCATACCCTGGAGGGCTTCCTGCTTGAGTGGCAAATCGACGGCCATGAAAGATTGTGTCAGTAATTTCATGGCCTCGTCCTTTCGTTTTTCCTTAAGAGCTATCTGGCCAAGCCTCAGCGAGACTCGATCTCCCATCTTACCGTTTTTGATATAATTGAATATTTCCCTCGCTTTTTTTTCGTTACCGGTGAAAAAGTAATTCTCAGCCATGTAGTAAAGGGTTTTGTCGTCGTATTTCAGATTGTACTTATCCTTTTTAAGGGCTTCTGAGAAAGCGTCACGGGCTTCGTCGTATTTTTTCATCATCTGGAGAATCGTGGCCTTCCCCAGCAAGGCCTTTACACTGTCGCCGGCCTGATAAAAGTAGTTTAGAGCCTCCTCGGGTTTACCGGTTTCGTAAAGGCTCCGGGCTAGTCCAAGTGCCGCTTTTTGAAAATTAGACGCGTTTGGATAGTTTTTTACGTAATTCTGAAATCCGTTACGGGCTTCGTAGTACATCTTATTCTTCAGGTAAAGCTCGCTGGTCATGAAAAGAGACTCTTCCTTCAAACCACCTCCGGGAGCATAGAAGCCGGCCCTTCTGTAGCGGTTGAGGGCGTTATTGTAGTCTCCCCGCTCCTCCGATATTTTGGCATAAACGAAGTTACACGCAGCCATCGCGTTTCTAGGAACTTTAGGATCGTCATAGCAGTTGTTTAGCATGTCCATAGCGGAATCATACTTTTTCATTTCATATAAAACCCATGCCTGTTTGAGATTGTCGGTTAAAAACAACTCACCCACTTCCATTGCACAAGCTGGCGATGCAATAAAAAAAGATGCAATAACACTATATACACAAAAAGCAGCGACAAAAAATAAACCTCTTACCGTACCCATCATAATACCCATAATAATATTATACCATTATGCCATGCGATATACAATGCAATATAGTATGCAATAAGCGTACCAGTGAATGAATAAGCGTCTTTACAGGTTTGCTTCACGGTAGAGTGCCAAAAAACCGTCGCCATATACGTGACTACTCAAATCTCGCCTGGTACAACTGACATTTTATGGTTAAGTTATATATAATTGGTATATGGATATAATAGTAACCAATACGATACGCAGAGTTAACTACTCTTCGATGCAAGCACCCAGGCCTGCGGCATATGCGGCACCGCTACCGACGTAACGGAGCTTAAGAAGATGAAAGAGTCCCTCCGCGTCGAGCTCGCCTCAGCCCAGGCGGCCGAGAACAGGTTGAAGCTATTGTTACAGGCCACATCCGAGGGGATAACCATTCTCGAAAATGGACGGCACATCGATGCCAATAAACGGTATGCCGAAATGTTAGGTTACGATCCCAGGGAGCTGTTCGATATTTCGGTGCTTGACGTTGCGGCCCCTAAGTACCATGAGGCGGTCATCGAGCGCATTGCCACAGGGGATGACAGACCGTACAAAGTGGATTGCCGGAAGAAGGACGGTACCGTAATAAGAGTCGAAGTATACGGGCATAGCATTAAATATGAAGGCCGCATGCTTAGATTGTCCGCTTTACGGGATATT
>JADFXJ010000049.1 GCA_015233615.1 Nitrospirota bacterium | reverse complement strand
ACATCCTTTCAAGCTTGTTGATAAACCTGTAGGGACGTTCGTCCTCGACGTACAGTACCGTCAGCCCTTTCGTTATCTCAAGTAATTCCTTGAATTCATCCATATCCGACCGAATTTCCATCTCTTTTAGTAGTGAATCGTATTATATGATGTTAGCGGTAATTTGCACAATCTTTTAAAAATCTGCTCTCTACGTACTTTTTAGCGGACGGCTTTACATATGGAAGCAAGCCTGTCCCGCGATTCGTTTAATAGAGACGGGGGATTGGGCCACTGTTCGAGAATAATCGCTCCGTCAAAGCCACGTCTTTGCAAACGGGACAATAGTCCGGTTACACCTGCCGGATTGTTCCCGGCCGGGCCCGTGAATATGGGAAGATGGCTGTCGCAGTCGCCGTGGTTTTCGTGCATGTGGACGTGAATTACCGGCACGCGGCTCTCCAGTGAATCGAAGTACTTTAAGTAGTCGTACCGGGTGTCGGGATACAGGTTAGCGTGTCCCATGTCAAAGCACATGCCCACGTGGGTGGCGTCCTCGCCGCTTTGTTCCATAAGGCTGAAAAGCCCGTTGAAATCCTCAGGTCCGGTAATCGTCGTATTCTCTATGGAAAGCTTTAACCCGGCCCGCCTCGTCAAACCGATAAGCGGCATCAGGGCTTCGAGGTAGGCGGCGACTCCCGTTTGAAGGCATAAGTGTACGTTGACGAGCACCGCCCCCACGTCAAGAGCGAAGTCCACGGAACGGGTGAAAATCTCCATAGAAGCATCGAACAGAGGTGTAGCCTCGACGGGTACGTGTACCGATAGCCTTATATCGTGCGAGGAAGCCTTCCGTCTTATAATCGAACGTTCGTGAGGGCCAAAATCTTTTTCTTCCCAACCCTGGCCCCACTCCTTTTTGTCAGGAAACCACTCGAATGCACGAAAACCGTAAGCCACGGCATAGTCAAAAGGCACGTCGGGAGGCTCGGCGCAAAAGGCCGTCTGATTGCCTACACGAAAGCTACATTTTAAAGCCATAAGTTAACACCCTCAATTTACTATAGCGAAAGGGCGGTGATTTGTCAACGATATGATGACGGCTGCAGGAATTCCCGATGCACGGAAAGATACCGGAAAAGCGCATAGCTTGTCTGTAATTGTTGTAGAGCAGTAAACACGAAATGATTTCCTCCAAGCATACTACGATTGAATTTTTCTATGAAGCCGCATCAATACCATAAAGTACTCGTAGTTAAACCTAATTGCAGGTATGATCTTTGTATGGAGACATATTCATATTGACAACCGTTATCGTTACGTGTTACGTTATGGAACTCAACGGATGTTTTGCTGTAATCGGGATGGATACAGGTTGAGAAACTGTAAAGAGGCGGTTACATACTGATGATAAATATTTTGCATATATCGGATATTCACTTTGGCAATAGCGATGAGGCAAACGAACGTCTTCAACAGCTTGATGCAGACCTACGTTATAACCTAAATGCGACAAAACTTGACTATGTCCTGATCTCCGGCGATATAGCTGAAAGCTCCACTAAAGAAGAGTATGACAATGCGCTTTTATTGGTTGACGGGATAAAGAAAAGTTTCATTGTAGAGAAGGAGCACATCGTTATTGTACCCGGTAACCACGACGTTAACTGGGATTTATCGGCGGATGCGTACAAATACATCCGTAAAAACAAGCTTAAAGAAAAAGAAAACGACACACAATCCGATAAAAATGAAGACGATTACATCGATTTGTGTAATATAGGAAAATTAAAGCGCGACGCGAAGCTTTATAAAAATAGATTTGACAATTTTAACCGGTACTTTTATGAGAAGGTAAAAGGTGAGCCATATCCAATTGAATATTCCGAACAACGTTTATTACATATATACGATAAGGATAAAATCCTGGTTTTGCCCTTAAATTCGAGCTGGAACGTAGATCATCATTTTAAAAAGCGGTCTGGTATAAATATGAGTGCTTTAGCCGGTGCATTTAACCAAATGCTTGGGAAAGACTACGAAGACTGGTTAAAGATTGCTATCTGGCACCATCCTGTAAGTGGTACCGAAATGATGAATAACGATTTTATGCAACAACTTGCAACCCGCCGTTTTCAACTTTGTATTCATGGACACATCCATGAGGCCATAGGAGATCTTTACCGCTATCAAGATAAGGGTATACATATTATAGGTGCCGGCACATTCGGTGCCCACGTAAAAGACCAGGTACCGGGTATCCCGCACCAATATAATCTTTTGAGGTACGATAAAGAAAAACAAATTATGACCGTTGAGACACGAAAGAAGGAAAAGAAGGATGGCGCCTGGTCCGGCGACCCACGATGGGGAGACAACAATAACGATACAAGTTATATGATCAAGTTTATGCAACGTAAGACACCTTCTAAGCTCGATATGGTAAAAGAGTCGATGGAACATATTCTTCCCACTTCAATATCAGCGGCATTGCCAACGCCTGGCAAAGACCAGATAGAGCATTTAAGCGTTACAAAGGGCACACCGGGCTCGATGTCAATGAAATTAACAGATGCCCTTTTAGAATGCCAAACTATGCTTAACAGGCAATCCCGTGATGCCGTTGTGAATAATCTCAGAGATGCAATCAGATATAGTATAGAAAGAAGCAATGTTTCTAAGATAGATGTTAACAATATCGTTAACACATGCATTAATTATCCCGGAGGTATAGCAGAACTGATATCGATAGTCCGCAGCTTTGAAAACGGCGCGAAATGCATGGTGGAAATTGAGAAAATGATAGTACATTTTAGCGACTAAGCGGTTTTGTAAAACGAAAATATGGACGATTTAACACTATCTCAAAAATTGAAGCTGAAAGAAGCCATTCTTGAATGTCCTTCTATCTTGGATGAAGAATGCCGCAAAACAATAAAAGGCAACCTGCCTCCATATATTAAGAAAAACATTTCCACAGGAAGTACTCCCAATATTGACGTGGACAATATACTAACAACATGTCAAGATTATCATAATGGCCTCGAATTATTTATTGAATCGATTGATTCTTTTGATCAAGGTAAAACTCAAATGAATAAAGTTTACGATACATTACGAGATCTCGGTATTGATATTGGTCCTCATGGAGAGAATAGTTCGTCAGGCAAAGAAACCAAAGCTTCCCTCAATCTAATAGTAACTATAAAGCATGATCTTAACAACAGGAATAGAACGGACAAGAAATCGTATATATTTGAAATAGATGTTAAACTTCAGAGTTTTATCGAGATACGGAAATTCAATGGTGTTCCTATATATATAGGAACCGATAAGAAACAATATACTTTGGAAGAATTACCCAAATGGCTGGATCTTTTAATTGTAAACGAATTTGCCGGAGGAAATCATGTATCTTCCAATAAGAAAAAGTTTATAGATGCTATCGAGTTCATTCTTCCTCCCGATCTGATTTTGGAAGAAATAGATCAGTGGCCTTTAGAAATAGAATGTGATCCCGGCATGGGGATGAAATTAGGAGAGGCATACGAAATACATATAAAAGTCGAGCGTAAAGTTAAAAATCAAGCGCTATCGAAAAAATGGGAGGATAAATACGTTACATTTTGTCGGGACGGCAAATGCTATGATGAAAACCATTATTTCAAGATTTATGCAAATGACGGCTGCAGCTATGAAGATTATTATAGAAAATGCAAAGCTCGCTCCGAAGTAATATGTTTAGTTTCGTCATATATACCTAAGCAATCTTCAAACGGTAATGGACTTGGACAGATGATCAGATCTGCAGCTTTACCCGTTGCTTTAGTGTACAGAAATATGGAAGGAAATCGCTTTGACAATAAGAAAAATAATTTTGTTAAAGATGAAATCGAAACTATAATTAAAGGCACACCTATCTCTCAATTACCTGAATCAATTCTCAAGACGCGTAATGGCACTATGGGTAATGAAGACCATATAGGAAACCATCTGACTCTTGTCTGGGATTATCCCGATAATGACCCCGATATAGATCCGCACGACGTTCATTTGAAAAGTTGATATAGATTTAGAGAAATCAAGAAATTAAAATACAAGTTAAAAAGGGGAAATTTATGAATGAATGGCATATTTATACCGGTTCCAATGAACCGCACGACAATATCGACAGGCTTCCTTCTCCTCCAAGATGGAGGGATTTTCAAGGAGAGATAAGGGAAGAACGTAAACCGGCACAAAAAGACGTGTCGAAAAGACGGTTAGTCGAGAGAACAAGAGGTGAAACTTTTGTTTGTAGTAATGAAAAGGATAAAGATAATAGAGAAGTGGATATGGTAAACGCTGCTCTTTATCTGAGACGTCCTCTCCTGGTTACCGGCAAGCCCGGCACAGGCAAATCTTCGCTTGCCTTTTCGGTCGCCTATGAGCTTAATCTCGGCGAGGTATTGTACTGGCCGATAACAACGCGTACAACACTAAAAGATGGGCTGTATAATTACGATGCAATAGGAAGATTGCAAGAAATTCACCTTTGGAGAGGGGGTACATCCTATGACGGCAAATCCGGCGGTAGTATTGGCGAAACTCCCGATATTGGCAGGTTCATACGCTTAGGGCCTTTAGGTACCGCCTTTCTTCCATCCAGACTACCGAGAGTGCTGCTAATCGACGAAATAGACAAAAGCGATATAGATTTACCAAACGACTTGTTAAACATATTCGAAGAGGGTGAATTCGAAATACCGGAGTTATCCCGTATTGCCGACAAAACAGAGGTGGTAAATGTGTTTCCTTACGACAGGAAAGATGATGCCAATACTAGAAAAACTGACATGGTGCCGTTATTCCGTGGCCGCGTAGTGTGTAATGCCTTTCCTTTTATAATTCTTACGAGTAATGGCGAAAAAGAGCTTCCTGCACCATTTTTGAGGCGATGTCTCAGGCTCGAGATTAAAGAACCTAATGAGGGGAAGCTTTCCAAAATAGTCACAGCCCACTTTGGCAATGATAGTGAAGCTCTCAAGTCAAAGGAGGAACTGATAGAATTATTTACGAAACGCAGAGATAATGGAGATCTTGCTACCGATCAACTTCTAAATGCCGTTTATCTAACGGGTAATGGAGTGGATTTTACATATGACGGCAAGAATGAACTCATAGATGATATATTCAGGCCTCTGAATGAATCGTAACAATATATTATCGTCTGCGTTCTCCGGCTCTGATGCAACATAAAAAGCAGGAACCGCAGAATTATGAAGTATCAGGTCTTCCTGGTTTTATAAAAACTCTTAGAAACTCAGGAGTGGATTTTACATCCCTGGAGATTGCGGATGTCCTATGGCTTGCCGGGTATCTTGACAAACCTACTGAGACTCCAAAGGATCTACAGCAGCCGAAGCCACAAATACAGCCGAAGCAAAGTAAAACCGATTCACCTAAAGAAATATTGCCGGAACCTAAAGTTGAACGTAGAGAGCCTCCATCTAAGAAATCTCATGATCAATATGCCGGTGTGCGAGCATTCGATAAAGCATCCGAGGTAAAGGACTCTGCAATCCCGGCTATAGGGGGTACGGCATTTAAAGCTCCCGGCGTATCCGCTATTGCCGAAAGGCTGTCGATTGGCAAAGCACTTCGTCCTCTTAAGAAAAATATTCCCTCAAGACACATGTTTATCTTAGATGAAGAAGAGACTGCGCATCTGATCGCCGATTCTGGAGTGTTGCTTCCTGTTTTTAAACCGGTACCTTCACGCTGGCTGGAGGTTATACTTGTAGCTGACGAGTCATCATCGATGATAGTGTGGCAAAGTACTATACTTGAACTGAAACTCTTGATGGAAAGAGTCGGTGCCTTTCGCAATGTTCAGCTTTGGGGTTTCAATTATGACAAAGAACAAAAACAAATACGCCTGCGCACCGGGATGGCCCGTAAAGCATCGTGTACCGGCATCAGGCGTCCCGAAGAGCTTGTTGACACATCGGGCCGACGGCTGATTGTAATCATAAGCGACTGCGTATCCTCCGCATGGTATGACGGTAAGGTTACCGCTATGATGGATTTGTGGCAAAAAAACAGCATTCTTACAATACTTCAGGTACTTCCGCATTGGTTTTGGCGGCGTACAGCGATAGATATCGGACATCAGTGCTATTTTCGTTACATTAATTCCGGTTTTGAAAAGGAAGGTGATAAAACCGGTTCCTTTATTGAATTAGATAATTTTCCGGTTGATACCAATGAATATAAAGATGATGAACCCGTTACGAAGAAACACGACGGATTAAGATCGAGTAACGTTTTTGATGGATCAAAACAGATCGATGTCAAAGTACCCATTATAACGTTAGAACCGGATTCTATGTTTTTTTGGGCACAATCGATTGCCGGTTTTGGTGATAAGTGGATACCCGGGGTTGTTTTTTCTGTTATTAAAGAAGGCCACGAATTGGCGGCGCGGGTCTTCGGGGAAACTCAATTACAATTCCTACCCGATGAACCAATGGAAAGACTGAGAATATTCAGATCGACCGCATCATCTAAGGCCAGACAGTTAGCCGGATATTTATCGGTAGTACCGCTGACCCTTCCCGTTATGCTGCTTGTTCAGAGGACTATGCTGCGGCAATCCAGCCAGATACACCTTGCAGAAATATTTCTAAGTGGAATAATCGAGATGCAAACAGATGAAGGAAGTGAATCTAAGCCCATATGCTCTCAAAAAGGTGCAAACGACTCATTAGAAGATAAGAAATCAGGCGATTCAATATCCATAAATCCCAATACAGTCCGATACGAGTTTCCGGGTAATTTGAGGGAATACCTTCAGGCTGGAATTACCGAAAACGATATTTCCACCGTTCTTAAGACAGTATCGCGTTTTATAAATAGTAAAACCGGTGAGCCAATTGATTTTAACGCTGTTTTGGCCGATCCTTCTCTCTCGGGAAATATACGAATAGACGAAAGCAGTAAATCTTTTGCGACGATTTCGCCCAAAGTACTAAAAATACTTGGCGGCAGGTACGCGGAATTAGCAAGACACATCGAAGAACGTTTTAACACTTGTGAACATCCGGTATTTTTCGGCAGCGTTCTCGTGGACAATGCCCATCCGCTTCACGATATAGTGTTAAACGAATGGTTCGGTTTGCTGGGGGTATTCTGTTTTAAGAACCTCCTGAAGCTCCGCGTAGAGATTAAGAAATTTGATCTTGACACCATCGACGAAAGCACGGGAAGGGAGTTGTTCTCCGCACTTAAAATAGCGTCTCACGCCGACTGGAAGCAAATCTTTTTGATTTACATAAGCGATACGCTCATCGGGGCTACCTCTCCCGCAAGCCTGTTTTACACTCCCCACAGCTACAAATGCCCGGAAAGCATTCCGTGGAGAAACGATAACGGACAACTCATAAGTCCATACGTATTTTACAATAACAATAATAACGACAAATATAAAAACATATTCGCAAACTGGATTGCCACTGTCAATGCCGCTATAAAAAAGGCGGCTCTAAATGAAATAAAAGATATAGCAGTCAGGCAACAACTTAACAAAATTTCCGCCCTCATGATCTCAATAATTCCCGGCGTTCCGATGGATATTCAAACGGCTACCAAACCTCTAATCGGCGATATTCCCTATAGTTTCTTCACTCATTGTGTCTTACCGGAAAATAGAGCACAAGTAGAATCTGCATCTTCAAAGTACGCCGAAGTAAGCGAACTGTTTGTGAATTCGCCTTTTGAGGGTAAAAAGACGACCATAATCGTACATTCTACTTTATGGAAAAAAGACTACAGAGTTTACAAAGGCTATCGTACTTCGTCATTTAATATGCCGGAAGGTAGTTCCGGCAATACCCTCAACACCGGCCAAATAAATAATCTCTGGATTAATCCGGAAAAGCTCTTGCTTACGGAAAAACTCATGAAAATCGGAGTGATAGAAAAGTCTATGAGTTTCCTGCTTACGGACAACGAAAACGCCACCTACGCATTGCCCTTGACGGCCGACTTCTTCGATTATTTTGGTGCCGATAACCTTAAACCCCTCGGAGAAGAAAGAGAACACGATACGGGGCTTGGAATCACCGCAAACACCCACGGAAAAAACATAATTCTCACCATCCCAATTGCCAACGGTGAAAAGGTCAGAATAGAGAAACACTACGCTCCTAACGATATAATATCTATTGACGGGCCTTGGAATCCTCTTCTGGAACTTTGGCCTGATTTTAAAGCCAACTCGTGGAACAAATATTACGTAATTACCGAAAAACAGGAAGAACTCGAGATTAAGCCGGTTGGTAGCATAGACGGTTATAAAATAGACCAATTCAACGTGTATGAAGTCAAAGATTTTAAAGCCGCTTTCGAATGTAAGTACAATGGCAGTGCAGCCGGTGTATTGCTGCCTAAATTGAAACTCATCGAGAGAGAAGGCGACACTTGGGACGTGGCCGTAGACTTTGGGACAACTTATACCATCGTATCTTATTCGGAGGGCGATGATATTAAAATATTCAGCTTTAAAACGAACTCGGATTTTACATTACAGCTTCTTGAAAGAGACTTTGTTGAACGCGCCAACATTTTGGACGCTCAATTCTTTTCCAGTCAAGTTGCATCGATAGAACATCCCTTTATTTATAACCAGATTAACTATTACGGCAATGGAAGCTCGATTATAAAGGATGGAGTAATATATTTCCCAAACCCGACGATAGGAGAAACGTCAAAGTCGTTAAACATAACAGGAGACCTCAAGTGGCAGGCCGAAAATCCAAACAGAGCCGATGAGGCAATTAAAAAGGTTAGAATATTTCTGGGGCATATCCTTATGATCGTTTGCGCGAAGGCAAGAAGCATGGGATGCACCGCTATAAACCTCTCCTGGACATATCCGTCAGCCTACTCCGAGTTTATGAAAAGCCAGGTTCTGCAAGATAATTGGGAGAGGATTATACGTGAGGTAAGCTCACAAACAGGCATTACAACAAGGATAAAAGCTGCGGTATCCAAAAGTGTGGCCGTTTGTAAATATATGATTAAAAGCCACGGGCTGGTACCGGCCGGAAAAGACCCCAACGTTGTTATGGATATTGGCGGGGGAACTACGGACATAGGCATATGGTTCAACAATAATCTGGCCCTTCAGACCTATTTCAAACTGGCCGGAAATATCCTCGCGGAACTTATAGGTGCTAACTCCGGATTTTGCAGTGAATTCCTGCAATACGTCAAAAGAAACGAAGAATCTCTCAGTGTTTTAGACACTAAACGCGAACCTGAGGATCAATTAGAGAAAAAGCTTAAAGCTAATCCGGCTTTGTACCTGAATCTTATATTGTCGCACCCGCAGAACAAAGTGGATTTTACCGGTTTTAAATATGGCAGAAGCGTCTTGTATTTCGCTCTTTCGTCATTGTTCTATTACACCGGACTGTTACTTGCATCTATAGATTCGAAAAAGTTACAGTCTAAAATTGTATATATCTATCTTGGAGGAAACGCCTCGAAACTCTTTAAATTGATATGGAAATTCGATTGGGGAGACGCAAATGCCACAAATCCACTGTTCAAGTCCCTGAAAGAAACACTTATTGCCGGCAGCGGAAGTAAAATAGACGATGTCCACATGGTTTTACCGACTACATCTTTTAAAGAGGAAGCCGTCAGAGGAGCTCTGGAAGGTATGATTCGTTTTAATGATTTGGCTTTACCCTGTTTGATTACCGGAGAGAGAGGCTTAACGATGCACAACAAAAAGGTTGATGGCAGTGAGACTGAAATAAGGTTGGATGTCTTTGACGATCTTTTACTGAAGTTCAATGGCAGCGAGCGGTATCGTAAGTTAAGTTTTTCCTTCGAAGGGGAAGACCTCGAGATAGAAAAATTCGTAGCCTGTTATAACGAAAGGAATACCCTCAACGGTCTTCAGTTGCACTCCATCAGAGTCGATAAGAAAGTATATCCCAGGATTGCTAACTTCGTAGTTCAAAAATACTTAATGGAAGAATTAAATAAAACCAAAGACCGTAGAATACTTCAGCCCCTATTTATAAGCGAGGTTAAACAACTATGCCTGACAAAAGACATTTTCACCAGGGATTAATACTATTTTTGTCATTTGCACTGAGCCTCCTTTTCTCGGCGAAAAGATGATTGGCTACTTTAACAAAGTCAACCCACAAAAAATCTCTAAAAACTCATCTCCATTTTAAAAAGTCCGGTATAAAAAGTGATAACCTTATAACCGATGTAAACCGAAGACAACAAAAAAGCCAGCACGTATAGTGCCGTGGTAAAAGCCATAAGCTGCCTCTCGGAGAGTTCCTCGAAGTGGTTGGCGGCGGAGTTCATCATTTCGTCAAATCTTCCGGTCTGCTCCCCGGTGCCAAGGAGGTCGGTTATAATCTGCGGTGTGGTTAGCGATGCTGTAAAAAAGTTCGACAACGGACTGCCTCTGTCGACCGCGCTGAGCGCACCCGCCATTTCCTCCTGAAGAGCCTGATTACCCATAACGCCAACGGCCAGCCTGACGGTTTCCCTCAAGTCCATACCGGCACCATAACTGAGAGCAAATGCACGGCAAAAACGCGCCCATGCGAAATTTCTCATCAACCTGCCCAAAAGGGGAATGCCAAGCAGGAGTTTGTCCCTGTAAAGACGGTTCTGGCCGCGCTTACCCATAAAGCGTACAAAGTATACGATGATGGCCCCGATCGCCGTTAACCCCAAAAGAGGAAGGATGGCCTCCTTAAAATAGGTACCAAACCCGGAGGACACAAGTGTGGAGAGAGGAATGAGCAATATGGCGGCGACAATTGAAAATACCGGATAAGCCAGTTTCATAATTACGGTCCTTCTCAGTTTTATGCGCCTTTGGGCATCCGTTGCTATAGCGGGAAAGATCGATTCCAGAGTGCCGGTCTTTTCACCCGCTTCGACGAGTCTGGCCTGAAGGGAATCGACGAGACGCTCATTATAAAGTGCGGCATTCATGGACGTGCCCCGGCGCAGTGCGGTTACAACCCTTGCTATGGCCGCTCGTAAAGATATAGACCCACCGCCCCTGGCCATTTCCATCAGAGATTCCTGTATGGGTATCCCGCTTTTATACATTGCAGCCAATCTGGTAAAGAATAACTGGCTTTCATGAAGACTTATCGAACGGGGCGGCTGTTCAGCCGGGGAACTCGTATTTGACGTTTTCTCCACCATCGCTTATATGGTAAACTTAATTCAGCGTTAAATAATAGAGGGTGGTATCGAGAAAATGTTGATTGGCCTTACGGGTAACTTCGGTTCCGGAAAGAGCACCGTTTTAAAGCTCTTCGCCTCTTTAGGTGCCATTACGCCGAGTGCAGACGAGATTGTACAGGGGCTTCTGAAAACCGCCGAAATCAAGGGGAAGATTGCCGCCCGTTTTGGCAGCGTTTTAGACGCCGGCGGCGAACTGGATAAGAAAAAGGTTGCCGCCATCGCTTTTGCCGATGAAAACATGAGGCGCTTTCTCGAATCGCTTCTTCATCCTCTCGTGATCTGTGAGATAACCGCGATTGGGGCGCAACACAAACACGAGATAGTGGTAGCCGAGATACCGTTACTTTTTGAGGGCGGTTTCCAAAATCGCGTAGACAAGGTAGTAACCGTTGTGGCCAACCGTGAAGTTGTTTTTAAACGCCTCGGTTTGAGAGGGTTTTCCGAAGAGGAGGTAAAAAGCCGGCTTGCTTCCCAGATACCCGACGATATAAAGGCCCGGCAATCCGACTACGTGTTGGATAACTCCGGTAAGCCCGATCTTCTGGAATCCGAAGTTCGTAAACTCTACGAAAAGGTGTCAGCGACACTGGCGAAAGTGTCAGCGACACCCCGCTAAAAGGTTAAAGGCGAACTAATTGGCTCATGATCCTTAAAAGGCGTAACCCTGTTGATATTCAAGCCCATAACGAGGGCGTCCTCATCGGGGGTTACGTAGTAACGTTTCCTGACGTACAACTTATTGAAACCGAATTTCTCATATAGCTTCAGGGCAGGCAGATTGGAAGGCCGCACTTCCAGAAGCAGTATGCCGGAAAAC
Source organism: Nitrospirota bacterium (assembly GCA_015233615.1). GTDB lineage: Bacteria > Nitrospirota > Thermodesulfovibrionia > Thermodesulfovibrionales > Magnetobacteriaceae > JADFXJ01. Next base: position 12,520 of record JADFXJ010000049.1, on the reverse strand, counting down.
TTATCGTGAAGGATATCCAGCACTTCAGTGACTAACAACCTGGCAACGCCTTTTCGACGGAAGTTTTCATGTACCGCAAGTTTCATCAGATGTGCCTCGTCCAGTATCGTACTTACGCACATATACCCGATTATATAGTCTCCGCAAGCAGCGACTTTGCATATGGAGGTTGGTTTCTTTATCTCGCTTTCGTATGCTGCCAGGGGCCAGGGAGAGGAGAAGACACCTTTTTCGACGATTGCGACGGCGTTGAGGTCATATTTGGCCATGTCACGGATTTTGACAAACATCTTGCAGCCTTTCATCGTTCAGCTTTTCTTCGTGCAACTTTTCCTCGTTCAGCCTTTCATCATTCAGCTTTTTATCGTTCAGCTTTTCTTCGGCCTGAGGCCGTTTAAAATATAGCGGCTTCAGAGTATTCGAAACCGTGGCCCGGCCTTTTTCATATTCCTTCACGCCGATAAGGGCCGCAGTTGCCGCCGAAACGTAGGTCTTGTCGGGGCCGGCAAAAAGAGCCTTATCGCCCAGGCGTTCCTCGATAAGAGCCCTGAACTTAACGCAGGCGTCTCCGGTAAATACGGTATAGTCTCTGAAGTTATCGGAAAGCTTCTCCATTAAGACGCCGGCATTATAAACGCCTTCTTCCAAAAGCCGCGAAAAGCCGTTGTCGCCATACGTAAAAAGAGCGCCATAAACGTCTCCCCTGCGGGCGTCTATAATCGTACACACCGGGCAAGCGCTATATGGGAAGTTCCACGCAAGGCACTCAAGGGCAGACACACCCGCTACGGGTTTTCCGGTAGCGAACGAAAACCCATTCACCGTGCTTAACCCTATCCGCAGGCCTGTGAAAGACCCGGGACCCAAAGTTACCACAAAAAGCCCTACGTCGGAAATCTTTAAGCCCGACGTTTTTAAGAGAAAGTCAATGGAAGGCATAAGGCTTTGGGAGTGGGTGTTTTTTTTATCGGTAAGCCTTAAAATCCGGCAGCCCGATAGACCCTCTATAGTGTCGAGCACTGCGGCGCTTCCCACTGCCGAAGACGTATCGATTGCAAGAACTTTCATAAGTTATTATAACATTATAAATGGCCAATCGGTTATAATTAATCTGTGGTTAATCCCGGCTCACACTTGTACGTACCGAGACGGCTATGAGGCCCGGAATTTTCATAGCCGTAGTGCTGGCCCTTACGATGCCGGTTACGGCGTCGTGCGCAAACGCCTCGCCAGACAAACAGGGCAACCTTGTCGTTACGCAAAACACAGGTATTGCCGGGACGGTTCCCAAAAAGAGCGTGCACGTGAAACTGCGCCGTAGTTTTAAGGGTGAATATAGCTGGGATCTGACCGGTGACGACGTGAAAGAAATACTTAAAATCAATCGGGAACTGAAAAAGGAGTTCCCGCAGAATAATTAAATTTAAGGAGGGAAGTTAAATGGAAACAGAAATGGCCGGCAAGATGGACAACCTGAACGTTCGCGAAGTCGTTGAAATGGCTTTGAGAACGGAAGTTCTGGGGAATTCTTATTATTCCGAACTTGCGGAAAAGTTTAAAAGCGATAAAGACATTTACGAGCTCTTTTCCTTTCTCGCCAACCAGGAGAAAAAACACATGCAGGTGTTCTCCACACTAAGAGAAAGGATATCGGATGAGGAGCCTGAACAATGGCCGGAAGTGTCCGAGTACCTTAGAGCCTACGTGGAGTCGGCCTTCTTTATGGGAAGAGACAAGGCTCTGCCTCACATGCAGAACATTGCCGCGCCCAATGCGGCTATTGGCCTGGCTTTGGGCTTTGAGAAAGAGACGCTTCTGTATTTCTACGCTATGAGGGATATGCTTAAAGACACTAATATCGTAGATGAAATAATAAAAGAAGAAAAATCCCACATAGTTGCCCTGACACATATGAGACAGAAATTATCAGGAGGCTAAATAACGGAGGCTTCCAGAGCTGTTAACTTTATATGATTGGAGAACTTTACATAGTATCCACGCCCATCGGCAATCTTGATGACATCACTCTTCGGGCTTTGAAGATCCTGAAAGAGGTAGACCTCATCGCCGCCGAAGATACCAGGCATTCTTTGAAGTTACTGAACCACTACGGCATATCGAAACCTATAATCAGTTACTGGGGTGAGAAAGAAAAAGCCAGGTCTAAGCAGGTTTTGGATAAATTGAAGGAGGGCAAGTCAATCGCCCTTATCACCGACGCAGGAACGCCCGGCATATCCGACCCCGGGGAGGTGCTTATCAGGGAGGCATTAAAAGAAGGGGTTCAGGTTACACCGATACCGGGACCTACTTCGCTGATTGCCGCTCTCAGCGTCTCCGGACTGGACACGAAGAGGTTTTATTTCGCGGGATTTCTCTCCAGCAGACCCGTGCAGAGGCGTAAAGACCTGCTTAGCCTCAGTTGTGTCGAAGCAACTTTAGTGTTTTATGAATCGCCCCATAGGATTGTAGAGTTCCTTGAAGACCTTTTCTATGTATTCGGTGACAGGAAAATGGCTCTTTGCCACGAACTTACCAAACTATTCGAAACCGTATTGAGAGGGTCCGTTTCCGAGGTCTCAGACACCTTGAAAGCGTCTAAGATAGCAGGTGAATACGTGGCTGTAGTTGCCGGTGCCGTAAGCGTTGCCATTGGAATGGAAGAGGCACTGGCCGAGGTGGCAAAGCTGATGAAAGAAGGAAAGGGTAGAAAAGAGGCCGTCCTGGAAGTGGCCTCAACCGGTGGCGTGAATAAAAAGGCTTTATATAAGGAGAGTCTCGATAGAGGTGAATTATGTTGAAAATAGGAGTATTGGCTTCAGGCAGAGGTTCCAATTTCCAGGCTATGATAGATGAGGGGAAAGCGGATAATCTAAAGGTGTCCATAGAGTGTCTCATTACGGACACTCCTGCGTGTTATGCGATAAAACGTGCAGAGGAAAACGGCATCCCGGCGTTTTACATCAATCCGGACGATTACAAGACAAAAGACCTGTATTACCATAAAATAGCTTACGAGTTGAAAAGCAGCGGGGTAGGCCTCGTCCTGCTGGCTGGATTTATGCGGGTGGTCAGGAAGCCGCTTTTAGATGCATATCCTATGCGCATAATGAACGTCCACCCAAGCCTTTTGCCGGCATTCAGGGGGCTCGACGCACAAAAGCAAGCTCTTGATTTTGGCGTAAAGGTTGCCGGATGTACCGTGCATTTCGTGGATGAGGGAGTGGATACGGGGCCCATAATTATTCAGGCTGCCGTATCCGTCATTCAGGGGGATAACGCAGAGAGTCTCTCCGACAGGATTTTAAAACTCGAACATAAGATATATCCCTATGCCGTCAAGCTATTTTCGGAGGGCAGGCTACGCGTGGAAGGCAGGACTGTCGTTATAAAAGGTGGTGTGGATAATAACGGTTTTCTCACGAATCCACCCGTTTAGGAGAGTTGGATTGAACCAGGTTGCGTATAAATATGTGGCGCCCTTTGTTGCCAGCCTTCACTGACGATAGTAGTCTAACCGGCATCAGAGCAGCACTCGTCGCTACAACCACAGCCTTGCGCTTTGGATTTGGCAACGTTGCCGGCTAAACGATACGGTTGGGGGAGTTGATCGGTTTTGGGTGAGAAATCAAACCCCATAACCCTGGCAATCGCTTCCTGAATCATTTCTTTCGGAAGAGTGTTATAATCCCTGCCCCGGTATTCATAGACACGGCAGAGTGTTGCCGCTCCACAGACATCCGAACACGGTATACATTCATTGTCCTTTTGATCTTCCTTAACCTTAAATTCCCTATACAGGATCTCCTCTATATCCTTGCCGTTTATTCTGATGGTTGGAGATCTGAAAGAACCATCGGTTTCATCCTTCCCGACTTGAGTTTTGTTGACGGTGATATTTGGCAGCTTACCGCGTAAATCAAGCAAGGCTTCATCGATTACGGTATCGGTAGATCGGCATCGTTCACATGACGACAAATCGAGATACAGGAAATCGATAATTAATTTTTTTGTGTTTTGCATAGTTTTGTATCCTTACATTGGTTAATGGCATCGCCGGGGGAAACCGCCCGGCCCGAGATGGAAACTTTCCCTCTCTTAACTTATAGACGGTAGGTTTTATAAACAGTGTGATTATTTTTGTCTTTCTTTTAGAATTCATAGCGCACCTGCACATAGACGTTATCGTCTTTGGCAAACTGGCCGAATTGGCAAGACCTATTTCCACCGAAGAAGATATTGGCACCGAGGGCCGACCAGAGGGAATCTGTAAAGTTATATTTAATTTCCGGATTCAACATATAGTCTCCGTCCGAGGGGCTGTAAAAAGCGAAGAAGGATAGTTTTAGTGTTTGGTTCACAAGTAATTGCGTAAGCCGCACTGTTGTTAACTCGTGAAGTTTCCGTTGCCGGGGGAAGCCGGAGGGAAGGCTCTGGACGTATTGAGAATAATCGTGCATATACTCGCCGTAATACTGAACACCCATCGTAAAGTCCTCCCACATCTGTCTTTGATATCCGATGAGGTATCTTGTCTCAGAATTCGGTATTATTGGGTTAGAACCGGCTCTGTCTTCTCTTGAATCATAATATCCCGCCTCAAGACTCAAAACTCCATCCAACGCCCTGCCCTGAACACTCGTGCCATAAACCGAAAGCTTTGGGTAAAACAGTGTAAGTTTTGTGGGATTCACAGGATTGTCCGGCATCATCGACGGCTGCCTGAAAAAGCCTTTGTAAAAATAGACCGACGTGTCAAAACCGGCGATATCCCGGTATGCTCTGGCGGCAAACTCCGTATTGTCCAGGGTTACGGCCGTTTTCGCCTTTTCTCTATCCGTAATGTCCGGCATAGGGTCGAACATGGAAAACCTGTTCGCAGATGGATAAGTGTCATGTGTAAAGAAAGGAATGGCAACCAACTCAAAAGACGCAAAGCCAGGATAAATACCAAACTTAACTCCGTCTATTCCCTTCTTCATATATTCCAGCGGTCTACCCGAAAAGAAAGCCTCATAGTCCTTTGGAAACATGTCGTTGATAAATACCATGTCGCCAAGCCCCCATGTAATGACCTGTCTGCCGAGCCTTGCATCCCATTTCGATGAGATGAGGTCAAGATAGCCCTCCCTCAGTTCGGAATTCCATTTCTCGTCAACGTGATCATAGAACGTATCCGCCTTAATAAAAACGTGAAAGGGATCTTTGGATGCGTCGAGTTTCAGTTGAAGTCGCTCCTCGGCGAGCTTGAAGTCCCCGCCATCAGGATTTCTTGCGGCCAGGCCGGCGGAGTAATTGCCTTCAAGAAAACCATGCAACGAGACGTCATCCGCCCTTACGTTGCCAAATAAAGTAATGGCGGTTGCGATGAGAGACAAGGCAATCGTCGAAGCTTTCCTAATCATTTAGCCCCCATGTATCATTTTTCTTACACGAATGAATATAAAACCGAAGCCTGTTCATTCTATCCATTTCTTGGGCGGCTGCTTGAGATAGCGTTCGGAAAAGAGGCTGTCCTCCATCCCGATATCGTAATCCGCCTGGAGGTATGCCGCCTGTGTCATGTGGCCGCTTTGGAGGTTCTTCATCGTCCTTTTCGTTATGGTTGGGAAACCTTTTATATCTTTGATTTCATCCGCAGTGAACACCTTATATAGTTCTTCCCGGGTGTCGAAGTATTCTTCCTTCAATGGCAGGAAGCTAATCTTGTCTATCCAGGAAAGTTTATAACTGTATTCCATATCCGCCGCTTTCGGTGTGCTCTTTACTACATAGCAGTCCTTGCCGTTATACTGGGCGTCCTTTACGATACTGTGGGTGTCGTCTTCGAGATTCCTTCCCGACACATCCTCATAGGTGAAATCGGAGCCAACGAAACTCGAATACTTGTCCTTTGCCGCAATCCTTCTGACCATATTGATAGCAGGGATAAAGAGCCAGCGGTCGGCGTCTTTTCCGGGATACTTGTAGACCATAAAAGTCATGTCCTTTACGTCGGCGGGCTGAAAGAAGTAAATGAAATATTTCTGCTCTCCACCGGACTCTCCGTAGTTCTTCCTCATCATGGCCATTTCGCGCACCCTTTCCTGGCCTCCCTTGGTAATGAGCTTCATCATTACACGCGCCCTAAAATCTTTTCCCTGATAAAGAAACGCGGCTTGTGATTTCTTCATTACTTCATCCGCAGTAAGTGAAGAGGCGCTTGCAGAGGTGCTTTGCGACAATAAAAATACAACGGCGATACCTAAAATTAGTCTTCTCACTTTGAACCTCCTTTAAAAAGCCAGCCCTGCATAAGCGTCACGAGGGCAGGCAGATAAATAAGTGTCATAATTGCGCTTAGAAGCATCATGCCTATGATAAAAGCCCCGACTGTGATATAAGGCGTGAGTGGAGAAAAGATCATCACTGCAAATGAGGCTGCAAAGAGAATGGCATTTCGCATTATTCCTTTTCCGGGACGCGCCGCCGTCCAGAGCAATGCATCCGCTAATGGCTCACCGGGTGCCTCTTTTAGACGCTGCCGCAATCTGCTCACGAAATGAATCGCAAAATCGACCGCCATGCCAAGGGAAAGAGTGGAGAGCACCAACATCGGCATGTCGAGGTGCTTTAAGGTGAAGCCAACGACACCATAAATAAGCAGGATTGTAAAAAGCAGCGGCGTGTAACCGACAATGGCCCACTTTATGGAATGGAAATCAAAGGCAAGTATCCCGAAAACCACTATCAGAGCGAGGACAAAGCCCTTTATCGTATCCCATAAAACCTCATGGTTCCACACAAGATTGAAATATGCGATACCGGCGGGCTTCATTTCCATGGGCGTGGGGTTACTCTTCTTATAGTCGTCCACCGCTTCTATGACATTTTTCATCGCCTCCGAATCCCATGTCTTCAACTGCACCCAAATGTTCGCCCTCTTAAACGGATAATCGACAACGTTGTCCAGGTCCGAAGGTTTCGCGGACATAGAAAACAGAAAGAGGTATTGGCCTATCATCTCCCTGGTTTCGGGGACGACATCGTATTTCGGATCATCGTCATGGAGCACGCGGTTGATTCTCCTGACGTAATCAACGACCGAGGTTGTCTTGCCCACGACAGACAGTTTTTCGAGCCGTCTCTGAAGCCCTTCGATATACCTCATTGCCTCAGGTGTCTTGATATAGCCATCGTCCTTTGCTATGGCGACGACATAACCGAGGGATGTTCCGCCGAGGGCCTTGTTCATCACGGAATCCGCAACGCGAACTTCGTTTCCTTTCTTGAACCATTCCACCAGATTGTTGTTCACGACTATCTTCGTTAATCCGATAACCGCTATTACAAGAAGGATGAGTCCTACAAAAACAGTATTCTTCGGGTGATGCACTCCAAATCCCGTGAGTGTTTTCAGGAACCGGGACGCCTTGCCCATCGAAGTGTCCTCCGAACCGGCGATCTTTGCTATCTTTTGTTCCTTTACGAAAACGAACATTGCCGGGATGAAACTGAAACTCAGTAGTCTGAGCGAAATCGTCCCAAACGCCACAAGACCGCCGAAGACCTTAACCGGCACGATGTTCATGAACATAAGAACCGAAAATCCCGCGGCCGTTGCCAACGCAGTATAGCGCACCGGACGGCTTACGGCACGCATCGTCTCGATAATCGCCTTTCTCTTGTCCTTTGTCTCCCCGTACCTGAAATAGAACTCATTGAATATGTGAATGCTGTCCGTGGCTATGGCCATGAGAAAAACCGGGGCCATCGAACTCATGATATGTATGGGAAAGCCCAGCCCGATGAGAAGCCCCATGGACCAGACGATGCTGATCATGGCGTCCATCATGAGCGTAGCCGAGAGAAAGAAGTCCCTGAACATGAGATATCTGACAAAAAACATCATCATACCGGCTATTGGAGCAAAGACTGCCATAAGCTTGAACATCTCGGCACCAAATGTGTCTCTTGCCACAGGGTCGCCCGCGATATAGTATTTTTCGTCGCCTTTTTCCTTGCTTATGATCCGGCGTATTCTATCGGCAATCTCCTTGCCGTTGGATCCCTTTTCGAGGGGTATATAAATAGCGGTCGTCTTACCGTCTCCCGAAATAATCCGGTTGATGAAAAGGGGATTGTCGTATAACGTCTTTCGAAGGGATTCGATGCCTTTTCGATCCCTGGGAGCCTCCATCATCAGGGGAGCGACACTGAGCGTTCCATTATCGACGGTAACGTTATCTATCGTAGTAAAGCTTGACACGTCCCGTGCCGCAACACCTTTGATCTTCAGGACTTCATCCGTGATCTTTTTGATCTTCCCAAGAGTATCCGGGTTCAGGATTCCTTTTTCATTTACAACACCGAGAGCCATCATGTCTTCATAAAGACCGAAGGTTTTTTCCACCTCATCATTCCAGACCCGGACATCCGACGTTGCCGGAAGCATGTTCTTAGGGTTCGTATCGGTCCTCATCTTTGGGAACTGCGTCATAAAGGCAAGGGTAACAATCAAGGTAAGAATTACGACAAGCTTAGGATGATCTACTGAAAATTCAACGAGTGAAAACTTCCGCATTAATACCTCCTTATGATCATAATGTTAGCATATAGTATATACGTTAATCAAGATATGTAGATATATAAAACACGGTAAATTTGTACTCGCACATACGCAAGCGGAAGTTGCCGGCTTTTTAAATATTCGAAAAAGGAGGTTTAACCACGAAATGAACTAAACCCGCGAAAAAGGACGGGAGAGTCCGTGCCGCCGTCCCGGCCTAATTGCCCGTGGTGTCCGTACGAACGACAAGAAAGTTACCACCCCCCCCTTACTTTTCAAGTAAGGTGGGCCTAAAGGAGTGCCCCCGTTAGAAACCCCGGGAACGTCATCGGCTTTTAATTTCCCTCTACGGCGGGAATTATCTTACTTATATCTTAAGGTTAAATGAACGGACTGTCTTTGAATGATTTTATCTTTATCCGTTTATCCTAAAGAACGATACTGCATCCTGAAGCTGCCGCGCTTGCGAAGAAAGTTCCCCACTCTTTGCAGCCATTTCTTCAGAGGCAGAGGCATTTTGTTGAATCACCTGATCAAGCTGCTGAAGCGCCTTGTTTATCTGCCCGGCCCCCGTGTTTTGTTCCGCTGATGCTGCGCTTATCTCTTGTACGAGTTCCGCTGTTTTCCGTATATCCGGCACCAGTTTTGCGAGCATTTCTCCGGCGCTCTCGGCTATGCTTACGCTCGACGAAGAAAGGTGGCTTATCTCTCCGGCAGCCTTCTGGCTTCGCTCGGCAAGCTTCCTGACCTCCGAGGCCACAACCGCAAACCCCTTGCCGTGTTCCCCCGCGCGTGCCGCCTCTATCGCTGCATTCAGAGCCAAAAGGTTCGTCTGCCTGGCGATCTCTTCAATTATCGATATCTTGCCGGCTATCTGCTTCATTGCCTCAACGACCTCTGCGACCGCCCTGCCGCCTTCCTGCGCATCCCCGGAGGCCTTGGACGCTATGCGATCCGTCTGCTGTGAGTTATCTGCGCTTTGCTTAATGTTTGACGCCATTTCCTCCATCGACGAGGATGCCTCCTCCACAGACGCAGCCTGTTCAGTGGCACCTTCCGAAAGCTGTTGGGAGGTTGAACTTAACTCTCCGCTTCCGGCAAATACGTAATCGGATGCCGTTTTTACGTCGGTTACGATACCGCTCAGCTTTTCGGCCATTTTATTCATGCTTCTTGCCAGCATACCTATTTCATCCTTACCCCTGTAATAATCGATAGTTACACGAAGGTCGCCGTCTGATATTCTCTCCAACCCTTCGGCAATCGAACGCAGGTATCCTGCAACTTTATTGACGATAAAAAGCGCGGGGATAAGTACCAAAATCATACACGCAATACCTGATGCGGACAATTTTAAAAGTAGCAAGGACATACTCTTTTGGAGTGGCCTGCGTGATATGGCCCCGGCCAGAGAGCCTGTCACTTCACCTTCATAACCTGTCAGGGGAACCAAAGCCAAATTATATTTTTCATTTCCGATAGTAACTATCTCCTGTACTATTTCTCCCGGTTTCAACTTTTTACCGATATTATCGGGAAGGGAATATTCCTCGGCGCCCTGAAACGTCGCAGCATTGGTTTTGTTTCCGAAAAATAAGATTATCTCGGTGTTCGTTATTTTCTTCAAATAGTCCGCTGTTTCTTTCCTCAAATAGGCTCCGACCTTTACGGTACCAACTATCTTATCGCCCGATTTTAACGGATATATCGCATCCCAGTTCATCTCATGGGTTGTGATGGATACATGCAGTCCATGCACAACCTTGCCGGAAAGGGCATCCCGTATCATTGGTACTTTGGATTTGTCATCTCCTTTTTTACCGGGATTGTGTCCCCTCATAATAACCACGCCATTCTCGTCCGTTATTTCGACTGTTTTTATGATATCGTCTATTTTGTGAATCGACTGAAACTCAGTGGCCATAATACGCTCTAACCCGCTCATATCGCTCTTAGCGACGGCATCGGCAATCTCCGGTTTCCTTGAAAGGATATCCGCGCATACCCTTACTTTCTGGGTAATAATGTCTTCAGTGGCACGAATGTTTTCCGCCGCAACCATTGCGCGGGTAGCAAAATCCTCATTCATTCTCTCCCGTGTAACGAAAAAAGCAATACCGGTAACCGCTAAAGAAGTAATTAATACGGTGAAAATTAAAACCAACAAAAGTTTTGTCCTCAGGCTAAAATCATTAAAGCTCATATTTCCTCCTTTGTCTGTCTGAGCAATATCTATATATGATTAGATAATAGCAAATCATGTTGAACTTGTGTCAACATCTGTTAAAATTACGCCTGGAGGTATTTCTCTCTATCTCTCTATGATTAGATTAGAGAGATAGAGAGCTCTATGGTAAACGTGAGAGAGATATAGAGCGGGAGCAAACACTTTACCTGTTAATTTCTCATATTAAACTTCCACTTTTCTGCCATTAATTCGTCATCAGGGATTCATTCCAGTTAAGTACTGTCCCGGTTAGAAGCTCAACTGAATGCCGTTTCTGATACCATAGGCGTTGTCTCTTCCTATGCCGGCATAATTGTAGGCCGATCCTGTCCACATGTAACCGCTTTCTACCCAGTACTTTAGGTTTTTTGCGAGCATGTAAGTGACTTTGGCGTCCAATTCCCAACCAAGGTCGTGGGATGGGCTATCTTTAAGCGTGTTTACGGGATTGAGAACAACCGCTTCGGTAGCCCGTAACCAGTAGAGGTACATTTCGCCGCTAAGGGCTTTCGTGAACTCTACGGCAGCTCCGCCTTTTATGTATGTCGTGTTGGAAAGGCCCGTGCCGACCGACCCGGCGCCTGTCTTCATTATTTGCTCATAAAGGTAGGTATAACGTTGATCGTTGCCTAACGAGGTTATGAACATCTCAAAGCCGGTGCTGCTTGATTTCTTGCCGCTGCCCTGTGCCGCTTCGAGGGTAAGTACCGCCGGAGAGAGTTTGTAATCCAGGCCCAGCATCCATGCCCATCCCTTAAGGGTGGCATCAGGTGCGTTGGTAACGTTGAGGAATTTGCCGGCCTGGATTTCGACGTCCGGCCGAACGACGAAGTTGCCGACAGTTGCGTCGCCGCGCAGAGCGAAGTTCCACACGTGTGCCTTCTTGTAAGCAGGAACGAGATTGGCAAAACCCTGATCATCGACGTAGCTGATATCGCCACTGACGTTGTAGTTGTCACCTTTGTATACCGCTAAAATGGTATAGTCGTTGGAGTCATCGTTACGTGACGTGTTCCTTTCCTGGAACTTTGAGGTGAGAGCGGCAATCGTCAGGTTTTTTATCGGGTTTGCGAATACTACGATTGCGTCATCTCCGAACTTGGTATGGTCAAAGAAGATACCGTTACCGAGTACCAGAAGTTGGTGTCCGACTTTTAAGCCGAATATGTCTTTGGTGTACTGAAGCCATGCCTGGCGAAGATACAAGGAACCAAGCATGGAATTTCCGGCAGGGTAGATTCCCGTTGCACTACCACGGCCGGTGGTTGTAGAGGTAGCAGCCCAGGTATAGTTTTCGTTTTCCGACTCAACCTCTACGTAGCCTTCAACGGAATCGGATACCTTTGCGTCTACGTTTAACCTTACACGGCCGTCGTATGCTGAGGTATGGTCATCCTGTCCGCCAACCATTTGTGGAGGAGTTGCCGTGTTCGGCCTTAATTTCCCATCGTTAAGCTGATCACCCGTGTTGTGGTCGAACTCGCCTCTGAACCTCAGATCACCTCCGATGGTTATCCTGGTGTCTCCTTTTGCAACCGCTGCAGTATTCGATGACGCGTCTTCGGCGTAAGCCGACATTATGAATGCTAACGTAAACATAATAACGATTGTCAGTGCAGTTAACTTCTTCAATTCGTGTCCCTCACAATTGCCTGATTTTAATAATTTCCTGACCTGCCTATGGCAGTTCACTTATTAATCAGTACATAAGTAAGTATACAGAAACTATGCAGCATACTGTAGTT
>JADFXJ010000180.1 GCA_015233615.1 Nitrospirota bacterium | reverse complement strand
ACCATAGAGCTCTCTATCTCTCTCTAATCATAGAGAGAGATAGAGAGAAATACTTCCCGGAGCCATTTTAATTTAATATCAGGAGGAAATATGAGTTTTAATGATTTTAGCCTTAGGACAAAACTTTTATTAGTATTGATTTTCACCGTATTAATTACTTCTTTAGCGGTTACCGGTATTGCTTTTTTCGTTACACGGGAGAGAATGAATGAGGATTTTGCTACCCGCGCAATGGTTGCGGCGGAAAACATTCGTGCCACTGAAGACATTATTACCCAGAAAGTAAGGGTATGCGCGGATATCCTTTCAAGGAAACCGGAGATTGCCGATGCCGTCGCTAAGAGCGATATGAGCGGGTTAGAGCGTATTATGGCCACTGAGTTTCAGTCGATTCACAAAATAGACGATATCATAAAAACAGTCGAAATAACGGACGAGAATGGCGTGGTTATTATGAGGGGACACAATCCCGGTAAAAAAGGAGATGACAAATCCAAAGTACCAATGATACGGGATGCCCTTTCCGGCAAGGTTGTGCATGGACTGCATGTATCCATCACAACCCATGAGATGAACTGGGATGCGATATATCCGTTAAAATCGGGCGATAAGATAGTTGGTACCGTAAAGGTCGGAGCCTATTTGAGGAAAGAAACAGCGGACTATTTGAAGAAAATAACGAACACCGAGATAATCTTATTTTTCGGAAACAAAACCAATGCTGCGACGTTTCAGGGCGCCGAGGAATATTCCCTTCCCGATAATATCGGTAAAAAGTTGAAACCGGGAGAAATAGTACAGGAGATAGTTACTATCGGAAATGAAAAATATAACATGGCACTGGTTCCCCTGACAGGCTATGAAGGCGAGGTGACAGGCTCTCTGGCCGGAGCCATATCACGCAGGCCACTTGAAAAGAATATGTCCTTGCTTCTTCTTAAATTGTCCGCATCAGGTATTGCGTGTATGGTTTTGGTACTTCTCCCTGCGCTTTTTATCGTCAATAAAGTTACAGGATACCTGCGTTTGATTGCCAAAGGTTTGGGGAGAATATCCAACGGCGACCTGCGTGTAACTATAGACTATTACATGGGTAAGGATGAGATAGGCATGCTGGCCAGAAGCATGAATAAAATGACCGAAAAACTGAGCGGTATCGTAACCGGCGTAAAGACGGCGTCCGATTACGTATTTGCCGGCAGCGGCGAGTTAAGTTCAACCTCCCAACAACTTTCGGAAGGTGCGACACAACAGGCTGCGTCAGTGGAAGAGGCATCCTCGTCGATGGAGGAAATGGCGTCAAACATCAGGCAAAGCGCAGACAACTCACAGCAGACGGAGCGCATAGCGTCCAAAGCCTCCGGGGATGCGCAGGAAGGCGGCAGGGCGGTTGCAGAGGTCGTTGAGGCAATGAAGCAGATCGCCAGCAAGATATCGATAATTGAAGAGATCGCCAGGCAGACGAACCTTTTGGCTTTGAATGCGGCGATTGAGGCGGCACGCGCGGGGGAACACGGCAAGGGGTTTGCGGTTGTGGCCTCGGAGGTCAGGAAGCTTGCCGAACGCAGCCAGAAGGCGGCCGGTGAGATAAGCCACCTTTCTTCGTCGAGCGTAAGCATAGCCGAGAACGCCGGAGAAATGCTCGCAAAACTGGTGCCGGATATACTGAAAACGGCGGAACTCGTGCAAGAGATAAGCGCGGCGTCTGCGGAACAAAACACCGGGGCCGGGCAGATTAACAAGGCACTTCAGCAGCTTGATCAGGTGATCCAGCAAAACGCCTCCGCCTCTGAAGAGATGGCTGCAAAGTCCGGGGAACTTTCTTCGCAAGCACGGCAACTGCAAAGCGCGGTATCGTTCTTTAGAATAAACGGATAATCAAGTTAGGCAGTCGATAGGCTGCCTAATTCCAATTCTAAATCATTCGTTCAACTTCGTTGGCTGCGTCGTCAGCTCCTCAACGTACGTAAGTGTACGCCTGCGTCGCTTCCTCCTTGCCGCCTAGTTGCACAAACGATTTAGAATTGGAATAACTTACATACTACCCTATATGTCGATTAGCGACGAATACCATGCTATTCATCTTTATATTTCATGAAATTTGCAACGAGTTCACTAAACGATTGTGGTTTGTACCTGTCAAAATCTTCCTCTTCTACGAACACAAAGTCAAACGTATGCGTCTTTTGTAATTTATTTATGTCGGCACACCAGATTTTAAGACGTTTGGCCTTTAGCGGCACATCCAGATCTTCATTTCCTTTTGTTTCGACAATATAAATTTCTTTTTCACCGGTTTTTACAATAAAATCGGGATAATAATTTGAAATATTCCCATCGGCATTTATGTAATCAAGTTTAAAATGAACGGCTAAATAGTTCCTGGCATATGAAATTAAATCGGGGCATTTTTCAAGGAACGACGCAAAACGTAATTCGAGGGGACTGTCTCCGATAATTTTATTGAAAACGCTTTTTTGCGGTACGAGAAATCCCTGATCTTTTACTACAAAGGGTCTCGTCTGCTTCAATTTAATGTAATCCCGGATTTCTGCGCTTCCTTTGTCAAGGATAGTCAGTTCGTTGATCTTCATTTTGAAGGTTTCGATGATAGTCTTAGTGGCTGCCAATTCGGAGAGGTTTCTTAGAGTATTCAAGTCGTCAATTTCAACCTCTTTATCGAACAGGTGGTAACCTATAAAGGTTTTAACATGCCCGTAAAGAATATCATAACCGCTGACCAGGCGAAGGTCTTTCATGATGACTTGAGCAAAGTAACCGATTACGCTCCTGTAGTCGGCGACTGCCCCCGAATCCAGATACGTAGTATGGTTGTTCTCCCCTGTTGTGATGTCTTTGAATACGATCTCTCTTTTTTCCTCTTCCGTAAATTGCCTGTAAGGTACCCGTCTATTTCCAAATTGCGAGAGGTTAAGTGCTTCGAGGTTTTTGTATTCACGGTAAATACGCGGCGACATAACTGGTATTTCAATATCCAGTTTATCGATATCCTTTTTAGTGTTTTCCCCATCAACCTCGATTATAACAGGCGATTTCGGCGCTGTGCCCTCACCCATAGGCTTACGCTCCAGTTCAACGCCTTCGCGCTGAATCGACTCGACAAAGTCCATGAAAGCATCGGTTCCGACGACGCTGACGTATTCCGTGGCGTCTGTGCCGGGGTACATTCTGCGGAGCCCGCGGCCAAGTGTCTGTTCGGGTAAAATATTGCTTTGCGCGGAGTAAGCGCGAAGTCCGACAATAGTTGTTACGTTACGTACATCCCAGCCTTCCTTTAGCATCAGAACCGATACAATTACCTTATAAGGGCTATCCCAACCATCTATCATGTTGGATGCCTTTCGTAGTTTCTCCAGCTCCTCTTTATCCTTTTTTGAATCCGCCTCGGATATTTCTCCGTTGTTCTTTGTATGAATAACCAGTACCGCGTCTTTAAATTCAGGGTATGTGCTTTTCATATATTCAGCAACGTCATCGCAGTTTTTCGTGTCATCGGTCATGATGAAGAGAACTGCTTTTTTCTTCATCTTTTCATTTTGGTCATAAGCTTTACGCCACTCCTCTACGCCAAGATTAATATAATCCGCGTATTTTTCGGTGTACCGGGAGCTTTGCCGTTCTGCAAGCTTTACCCGGCTTGCCAAATCCGGTACCACGGGATGCTTGACGACGTTTTGCGTGATGGCTTCGACAAGCGGGTAATCGCATATAGTTTGAACAAAAATAGCGCCGTTATTATGCTTCGGAGTGGCGGTTAAGTCGATCTGAAGGGATAGGAAATGGTCTTTCTGCTTTAGCCGGTTATGAATATCCTCGATAGACTTAAACCAGGCCAACCGGCTGTCATGAATATGGTGCGCTTCATCGTTTATTACGATTAGCTCGTCGATTTCCCGGACTATAACCCCCAGATCGACCTTTGAATCCGTCGTTTTACCGACGGGGCGTTTACCTAAAAAGTACTCGGTCAGATCCTCATCGTCAAAACCAGGCTCTATATCGTTACCGGAGTAAACCCTGTGAATGTTGGTAAGAAAAATGTTTCCTTTTTTACGAATGATACTTACATTATCCTGAATATGGACGGTAAGTTGAAAATCATCCTTCCAGTTCCGTCCCTCATATCCGTTATCGGGAAGGAGCGGGTCTTTGAAAAATATTTTACATCCATCAAAATCCGCTCTGAGGCGGTCAAGTACTATGATGTTCGGGGCAATGATAAGAAAGTTAGAAGCGAGTGTTGAATCCTGTTCATATAGTTTATGAAAGTAGCACCAGGTTACAATAAGGCTCATTACCTTGGTTTTACCGCTTCCCGTTGCCATTTTAATGACCAGGCGAAGCCAGTCCTCATAGAACATACCCGCTGAAACCGCGCCGGATGAATCAAAACGGATAAGATCGTATTTATCTTTCACCTTTACGACTTCAAAAAGGTAGATTACCGTCTCTATCGCTTCACGCTGGGCAAAATAATATTTGAACTCAAAACTCGTGCCATCCGCGTTAGGTACGACATGATCGTAATTAAACCACCATTGCAAAAGGGCCTTACTGGTCTCCGTTGCGCCCTGGTAATGAGTGTCTCGCCATGACTTTACCTGTTTTCTTATCTTATGCACCAGCGGGGGCATGAGCTTGTCGTAACTACTCTCCCTCAGTGCTTCATCGGCAGGGAACCACCTGATTTCAGGTTGTAACGTTTCATAAGGGGATGATGGAAAATCGGGATGTATAGCCATTACGAAATATCCTCGATAATTTGTTCGATCGTTTTTATGAGAACGGGTATATCATCACGGCTGGCATCAAAAACAGCTTCGTAATCAATAAAATCGTCACGTGAACTCATTGCACTCACAGCAACTCCTTAAACTCATCGATAGTAAGACCGGCACCACGAATAATAACGCCCATAGTTACGGCATCGATGGGATTAGACCGGGGTATAGTAACAAGATTGCTGCCATTAGTCATCGTTATATGCTTACCCTGCCTTATAATCCAAAACCCAACTTTTTTAAGAGCATTAACGGCACGTTGGTGATTTACGCCAGGCAAAGTCGGCACTGTTAAACCTCAACGTATATAGATTCGACACCATGAAGCAACTCTTCCTGAGCAGACAAATATGATTGAATAGCATCCTTGATATTTTCAGTTGCTTCCTCTACGGTATTTCCCTGAGAGCAGCATCCAGGCAAAGCAGGTACCCATACGGCGTATCCTTCATCGGTTTTTATAAGAGAGACCTTATATTGCATAGCTAACCCTCCGATATAAGTATAAAGTAACGATTAACAATCGGTAGTCCGTGGGGGCGTTGCGGGGGTACTCTCCCGCACAAGGGGTAGCGCAGGACTCGTCCTTTGCGGCCAGCACGCAGGGGAAGGCTTTCCCCTCCTTACCCTTCTTATATTTGCTACTTAATATTAAACGCTGCATACGACATCCCTTTTCTTATTATGCCATTTCCCCCTCATTTTGTTCATTAACCTTACAGCCACCGAGAGTATTGACTGCAAAGTCCCAATACCAATGGGTTTATCATACATAAACGGCATCCCTATTGATTCTTTCTTTCAGCAATTTGTTCATTTTTTCACGATAATGAATTACGCCAACCTGTGTTTTGTAATCAGATTCCAGTTCTTCTTCAATATGTAGCATGAAAAAACGATCCGGTTTGCTCATTTTTATCACAACATCCACATCGCTGTCGTCGGAAGCAAGGCCAAGAGCAACCGAACCGAAAACGCCTAAAGCGGTAATTCCGTATTTTTCCCGGAACTCCTCTTTATGTTTGCGCA
>JADFXJ010000048.1 GCA_015233615.1 Nitrospirota bacterium | reverse complement strand
GCGAGATTTACCAAAAGGTGATGGAAAAGAACACGAGAAGTGGAAGTGCAGGTTATGAATCGTGTTGAGGCATACGGAGAATTTCCCCTGCCCGGAAGAGGTGGTGGAGGTAGGCACTCGTGAAGTTTTTGCAGGTGTAGCAGTTGCACAAGGGCTCCACCCGGGTGAAGTCGCGCTTGAACGTACTGTTTTAATGCTAACCCGGTCGAAGAACGTAAATAACGTTCCATGCCTTGCCGTACACGTGGGCACTACGCAATCGAACGTGTCAAACAATTGGCAAGACATCATAAATTTATGATAAAATTAATAAGTTACGGATAAAATTTGAACATCGAGTAATAACTTTCGAAAATTAAACAAGAAAAGGAGTTCACGATGCCAACCGTTAAAGAATCGGTCATGTCGATGCTTAAAGATATGCCGGAAAATGCAACCATAGAGGACATAATGGAACGTCTCTACACTAAGCAAAAAATATTAAACGGACAGCGGCAACTGCAGACGGGTCAATTTTATACCCACGAAGAGGCAAAGGAAATCATGAAAGAATGGCTAAAATAAGGTGGTCAAAGGATTCAATAAGCGACTTAAAAGAAATCTGTCGTTTCATTGCATCGGATTCTCCTTATTACGCGGCTTTGTTAAGAGATAGAATCTTCGAAATGGCCGAGCATCTGGAGGTATTTCCGGAAATGGGCAGACGTGTACCGGAATCCGACGACACTTCTGTCAGGGAATTAATTTATAAGAGTTACCGGATTATCTACAGGATTAGCGAAGATTATCTGGAAATTATTGCAATCGTTCATAGCAGCAGATTGTTAAGGTTAATGAACTCGAATTCCGAGAACTGAACCGTCGATAATATTGCTGCTTCAATATATCTGTGTCCATGCCTTTTTGTAAGCGGTGAATCTGTTTTCCATTATCGCCTGCCTGATTCCACTGAACAGGGAGAAGTAGAAGTGCAGGTTATGAATCGTGTTGAGGCGTATGGAGAGGATTTCCCCGGCCCGGAAGAGGTGGTGGAGGTAGGCTCTCGTGAAGTTTTTGCAGGTGTAGCAACTGCACTGCGGATCCAACTGTGTGAAGTCACGCTTAAAAATACTGTTTTTAATGCTCACCCGGCCGAAGGACGTAAATAACGTTCCATGCCGTGCCGTACGCGTGGGCACTACGCAATCGAACATGTCAAACCCCGCCTCTACGGCCTCCAGTATGTCTTCGGGGAAACCGATTCCCATCAGGTAGCGGGGTTTTTCCTCCGGCAAGTATGGTTCCGTGCCCCATACTATGTCGTACATGAGGTTCTTTGGCTCTCCAACGCTTACCCCTCCGACGGCGTAACCATCGAAATCCAGGGCCGTTATCTCCTCCGCGCTCTGTTTCCTCAGGTCGTCGTATACTCCCCCCTGGACAATCCCGAAAAGGGTCTGCCCTTCAAGGGGAAAGTCCCTGCACACTCTTGCCCAACCGGTGGTCAGCATAAGTGATTTAAGGGTATAGTCGTACGTGGAGGGGTAAGGAGTGCATTCGTCGAATGCCATTATTACGTCAGCCCCCAGGGCCTTCTGGATTTCCATGGACTCTCGTGGACCGATGAAGTGGGTGGAACCGTCGAGGTAAGATCTGAACTTCACTCCCTCATCGCTAATTTTCCTGAGCGGAGAGAGACTATAGACCTGAAATCCGCCGCTGTCGGTTAGCACGGGGCCGTCCCAGCCTATGAACCGGTGCAGCCCTCCGGCCCCGGCTATGACGTCGTGACCGGGACGAAGGTACAGGTGGAAGGTGTTGCAGAGGACTATTTCGGCCCCAACTTCCCTGAGTTCGAAAGGAGCCATGGCTTTCACCGTGCCCTGAGTGCCTACCGGCATGAACAAAGGGGTGGAGAGCCGGTGGCCGTTCAATCCCAGGTTGCCGGCACGGGCTCTGCCGTCGCGGTGTGATATGGTGAACTCTATTGTTTTCATGTACGAGTGGTTATTATAGATATAGCGAGTAAGCATTGCAACACACACGTCGGAAATGGCAAAAAAAACTTCATTAGTGTTAATCTATGGGTTAAGCGAATGACGGTTATAATTATACATATCCAGGGATACATTTTAGCATATCCCCGGCCAACGCACCCCTGGTCAACATATCTTCGGCCAACGCACCCCCGGCCAACATACCATTGGCCAATATACCTTCGGGCTTATGTCCGATCATAGGAAAGCGAAGGTACTCATATTCTGGCTCGTCCTCCTGGCGTCGGATACGTCCGCGCAGGTGCTGCTGAAGACCGGATCGGTAAGAACCATGGCCTCCGGCTGGAAGCTTAACTACCTGGTGGTGTGCGGGTATAGCTTTTACATTGTGTCTTTTGTAGCGTGGATGCAGATACTAAAGTTCACCCGCCTGTCCATAGCCCTTACGGCTTCGTCGCTTCTTTACATAACCGTGCCGCTGGCCTCGTGGCTCCTACTCGGAGAGGGTCTGCCGCCAAAAGTAATAGCGGGGTCGGCGTTGATAACCGTGGGGGTGTTTTTACTCGGCCTGAAGAAAAAAGCCTGAAAGAAAAAAACGGTTCCGCGTAAGCTGTCGCCAGCATGAAAAGCCAATCACCGGGGTGTGCAATCGGGATGTGCTACCTGGGTAGATATGAGTATCCTGGGTACATATACGTCAGTAGTATCGCCTTACCTCAAACCTGTAAAGTTCCACGTCGTCGTCATCGGGTGAGATATAGGCCTTCAGCTTTGCTATCCTGAGCTGGTCTTCCACCGTGTCCACCGATTCGAGTGCGGGCAGAAGGAGTCCTTTGCGGTAGCCTTTCACCACGATTACGCCGTATCGTTTGGGGTCAAGTTCCGAGGGGCCGGAAACTCTCTCCGGCTTTGACAGGATATCTATAGAATAGGTTATTTGGTCGATTTCACTGGAGTCCACGGGAGAAAAGCGCGGATCCTGCGTAGCCGCCGATATGGCGTTTCTTATTATCTCGCATGCCACGTTGTCGCTGACCGGGGAGAAGGTGCCGATGCAGCCCCTGAGCTGGCCGTCTTTCTTGAGGCATACGAAGACGCCGGCCTTTTCCTCCATGCCGGGGGAAAGTTCAAGCGGCGGCGGGATGGTCTTGCCGTGGGTAACGAACTCAGCTATGGCCTCTTTGGCCAGAGCCACGAGAGGGTCGCAGGGGGGGCTATTTTTCCCGGAGTCGTCCGTCATTTGTTCCTTTGAAGCGCATAGTCGGCCATTGCAAAGAGGGCGTCCTTTTCCGGGGAATCACCGAAAGATAAAAGTTCCTCCCTGGCCTCCCGCATTATATGGTTGGCTTTGTCCATCGTCTTTTCTATTATCGAGTATTTTCTCAATAGCCGTATTATCTCTTTCAGGTCATTACTTGTGTCATCCTGTGGCCTGTCGTCTCCCGATGACTTGATTATCCCGATTACTCTATCCCTTTCCTGGCCGCCTATAGATTGAAGAAGGTAGATGAGTGGAAGGGTTATCTTACCTTCGAGGAGGTCTTTGCCCTGGTGTTTGCCAAGAACGTCTTCGTTGGCTTCATAGTCGAGTATGTCGTCAAACATCTGGAAGACAATGCCGGTCTTTAGTCCAAAGGCGGTGAGGGCCTCTACCTGATCGTCTCCGAGGCCGCCAAGCAGAGCTCCTATCCTGCAGGCGGCGGATATGAGTGCGCCGGTCTTGGCGGAAACTATTTTTAAGTACTCCTCTTCGGTAACCAGGGGGTTGGCTATTTTCTGGAGCTGAAGGATTTCCCCCTCCGTCATCCTGGCAACCGCCTGTGAAAGGGCCGCCATAATCTCCATGCTGCCCGATGAGACGGCAAACATGAGGGCGTTGGCGTAAAGGAAATCCCCCACCAGTATTACTACCTGGTTGCCCCACATCGAATGGGAAGTGGGCCTGCCCCGCCTTACGTCCGCCTCGTCCACCACGTCGTCGTGAAGCAGGGAAGCAGTGTGTATGGCCTCTATTATACTGGAAAATATTACTCTCTTATAGCCGTGGTACCCGGATAGCGACGAGCTTAAAAGCAGGTACATGGGGCGGAGCCTCTTGCCTCCGCTTCCTAAAACGTGGCGTCCAACCAGGGGTATCGCAAGGGCGTCGCTCTTGAATACGTTCGTTAACTCCACCTCTACAAGCTGAAGCTCGTGCTCGTATAGTTTGAATATGTCATGTACGTTCATAATTATCTCAGGCATACCGTCTCATATATATCGTCTCTGGCATATCATCTCAGGAGAGCACTCTAATTTTAGTCAGGTCGATAGCGGGATCTTCCAGAAAGTGTAAGTCCCGGGGCCTGAAAGCGCCTTTTTCGGTAAAAATCAAGGTTACGTACTTAGCCGGAGTTACGTCGAAGGCAATGTTTCTGGCCCTTACACCGTCGGGGGCTATCCTGCAGCGGCCAAACACATTGGTTACCTCGTCTTCGCTTCGCTCCTCGATAGGGATATCGTCGCCGGAGGAGATGGTAAAGTCTATGCTGCTTAAAGGAGCAGCCACGTAAAATGGTATCGCGTGCTCTTTGGCCAATACCGCCACCGAATAAGTGCCTATCTTGTTGGCCACGTCCCCGTTTCTTGCGGTTCTGTCAGTGCCCACGATGCACAGGTCAATCTCTCCTCGCTTCATCAGGGCACCGGCGGTACTGTCGGTTATGAGGGTAACGTCGATGCCGTCCTGCATGAGTTCCCAGGCTGTGAGCCTGGCCCCTTGCAATACCGGCCTGGTTTCGTCGGCTATGACCGAGATCTTCTTGCCCTCTTCCCTGGCAATC
This sequence comes from Nitrospirota bacterium, assembly GCA_015233615.1. GTDB lineage: Bacteria > Nitrospirota > Thermodesulfovibrionia > Thermodesulfovibrionales > Magnetobacteriaceae > JADFXJ01. Next base: position 20,393 of record JADFXJ010000048.1, on the reverse strand, counting down.
CTCATGGGGGCGGTGGCCGTGCCGTACCCTCCGGTGGCCAGGCTGCCGGCGTTACAGTGGGTCAGGATTGTCGCTCCATCCTTTATGAAGGGATTGCCCCACCTGCCTATAGCCATGTTTATTTGGATGTCCTCTTCCAGGATAACCTTCGCTTCTTTTACAAGAAGTTCTTTTATCCCGTCTACGGACAGATGTATGTTATCGCTTATCAGCTTAAGACACCGGTCTACGGCCCACCGTATGTTTACGGCGGTCGGGCGGCTCCCTAAGAGATCATCCCCGATAGAGCGTACCCCCGAAAGGAACTCACCAGCAGCGTTTGTCTTTACGTCCATGGCTCCGCGGGCCAGTCCCATTGCCGCCGCTATACCGATGGCGGGTGCACCACGTATGGCGAGGTTCTTTATGCACTCCACCACGTGGAGGTGATTGGTGCAATCGACATAGGCTACCTCGTGTGGCAACCTCCGCTGATCGAGTATTCGCACCGTATTATTTAACCATTCTATGGTTTTTACCATTGATCGATCACCTTTAATTTAGCATATTGCCGATTTCTGCGATGCCGGCATTTATATTCCGGTACATTCCTGCGTTTACTTTAACTATAGATATTAACATAATGGCATACAAAAATATCATACCCTCCATAAAAATATATCCGATTCCAGGTTATGCTTTTAGCCCGGCTTATAAAAAGTGAATGCGGCAACCCCGGCGGGTACTTTCGAAACCGCTAACTTCACCTGGAGGTAGCCATGAGGAAACGAATTATTTCGATTAAGCCTTCTTTGAGTGTTGCTATTTCTTTCATGACCGTAATCTTTAAACCTTCGTCCATCCTGCCAAAAATACATTCCGTAGCGTGCTCCACTTTGGCGATTTCACCGGCTATGCCCTTTATCGCTGAATTTGTATTGCCGGAGGCGTCGGAGAATTTTTTCTGAAGAGCATCCAGTTTATCGGACAGAACTCTTAATTCGCTCATGGCCGATTCGTTAACCGTCGATTCGCCCATCGTCGATTCGCTCACAGGCGACTCACCCACGGGTGGCACAATCCCGTCATTCATCCTGGTTAACACGCCTTTGAAGGAAGAGACTTCCTCTGCGACGCTCCTAAGGCTAATCTCTATCCTTTCCGACAAGGCTGACTCAATCCGGGAGAAAACGTCATCGTAATTGCCGTCGATACGCTCCTGGAGACACTTTAATTGCACGTCAAAGTCCATCCCGGTGGAAAAAACCTTGTTCGTCGCCACGAAAGTTTTTATCTCGTCGAACCCTTGAGCCAGTTTATCGAAAACCCCCTGCAGCTTTTCCACAGACGCATCCACTTCCTTTTCCGTTAAAGCCGCGAGATCGGACTTCAACCCGGCCAAATCCGCCTTTATCCCTGCCAGTTGTACGTTTAGCCCGGAAACCCACTCCGCGGAAAGACTCTCCGCAGTACCCTTCATGCCCACGTCGGGGGATTGACGCGTACCCGTATCCAGGCGCAAAGCCAATGACTCGTCAACATACGACCGAAGCCCCCCGGAAACAGCCCTCAGACTATCCTCCGTCTTTTGAAACGAGCTCTCGTTCGTCTTAGATATGAAGGCCTCCAGTTCGTCGACGTGGCCAGAAAACCTCTCTTCGATTCGATCCAAAATCCGGGTTTCGAGGTGATCTAAAATCCGGGTTTCGAGACGATCTAAAATCCGGGCTTCGAGGTGACCCAAAAACTCCCTTATCTGGCCATCGAGAGCCGGTACAAAATCGATCGTCTGTATTTCCCCCGGCTTGAAAGATTCGGACTTTCGATCGATCGACTCTACACTTAAACCGGACAGTTGCGTCTTTATTACCGAGATATCCGACGCAAGGCTCTTAATGCCCATTTCCAGTACCTTGAATTGCTTTTTAAAAGAGTACGGTGTAAGTGTAATCATCGTTTAAGCTGCCTTTCCGAATAGTTATTATAGTGCTCTATCATTAGGGGAATGAAACTCCTCGTTACAATAAGGGCAGAATTTCCAGCCCGGACTTCTCTGGCTGTTGCACTGAGGACATTTATGTCCTAACGGGTCGCCGCATTTAGGGCAAAAGACATAATCCGAACTTATGGGCTCCTTACACCTGGAACATATGATTATCTCTCCTTCGGAGACCGACGAGGTTACCCTTAACACCTCCGACAGGGTTGTTATTCCCTGCATGATCTTATTTATCCCGTCTTCGATGAGAATGCCCATTCCGAATTCTTTAGCCGCCTGTACTATGACGTTTTCCCCCGCGTCGTCATAAATCAGCTTCTTGACTATGGAGTTGGCCGGCATAATCTCAAATATTCCAACCCTGCCTTTGTACCCCCTGTTGCCACACGCCTCACACCCCTTGTGTCTATAAAACGAGATGCCGGTATTGCCGGCAACGTCGTTAAGTCCTATCAGGAGCAGCTCCTCGGGCGTGGGCGTGTAAGGCTCTTTACACCTGCCGCAGAGTTTTCTTACAAGCCGCTGGGCTATTATACCGTTTAAGGAAGACGCTATAAAGTGTGTTTTTATGTCCATGCCCTTAAGCCGTGTTATGGCTGCGACTGCGGTTGTCGTGTGCAGCGTGCTCAGTACCAGGTGGCCGGTTATGGAAGCCTGTATGGCTATCGAAGACGTTTCGGAGTCTCTCATCTCCCCCACCATGACGATGTCGGGGTCCTGCCTCAGCACCGAGCGCAAAGCCGCCGCAAAGGTATACCCGATCTTATCGTTTATGTTTACCTGGGTCGTCCCGGCCATATTGTACTCTACGGGGTCCTCTAGTGTAATCATGTTGATTTTATCATCCATAAGGTAGTTTAAAGCAGCGTACAAGGTAGAGCTTTTCCCGCTGCCGGTAGGGCCTGTGACCAAAACCAGTCCCTGGGGTTTTTCTATCATGTCCATTACCAGCCGGTAATCCTTTTCACTAAGCCCGATGTCGGCCAGCGTCAATTTGGTAGACGATGGGTCAAGCACCCTCATTACCACCTTTTCACCAAACTGCGACGGCAGCGTCGATATTCTGAGGTCTACCTTTTTATCCTCGACCCTTATCTTCATTCCGCTGTCCTGGGGCAATCTCCTTTCGGATATATCCATCTTGGACATGACCTTTATCCTTGAAATCACGGAGGGGGCCATTGCCTTGGGCAATTGTGTCAATTCCGTCATGATGCCGTCGATTCGCATCCGTATAATCATTTGATTCTCGCGGGGTTCGAGGTGTATGTCACTGGCACCCGCCTTGATGGCACTGAAGAGTATTTTATTGACAAGTTTTATGACGGGCGGAGATTCGCTCTCCTTAAGTACCTTGTTCGGGGTTTGCGAGAAAACGTCTATACGATCTTGTTTTATTTCTACGGTGCCTTCGAGTCCTCCCTTTTCCTCTTCGAAAAGCTCCTGCAGCCTGTCGAACGTCTCTAACTGCGTCACTCTTTTGCCGGAGTCCAGGGATAGTTCCGTGTAATGCCGGTGTATAGCGTTTTTTACCTCCGTTGGCGTGGATATGACCACGTCGACGTCCCTGTTGACTACGCTTTTGACTTCCCTGATGGCGTCTATGTCCATAGGGTTGGACATCGCTATCTCTATAGTGCGGCTGGTTACGTTTAGCGGTATAAGCGAGTGTTTCAACGCAAATTCACGTTCTAAAAGTTCCAAAGCCTGTGGAGTCGAAGCGACAAAGGTCAGATCCAGGTACGGAAGGTTCATTTGAGACGATATAGCCTTGGCTATGTCGATTTCGGAGGCAAATGCCAACTCCACGATGACGTCGCCTATCTTTTTCTTTGTACTCTTTTGCTGTTCCAGGCAAACGGCCAGTTGTTCCTCGGTCAAAACTCCCGCGTCGACGAGTATCTTGCCGAGCCTTACCGGTTTTGCGTTGTAGTAATAAACCAGTATTGCCTTTCTTATTTCCGACAGCGTAGAGACTACGGGTTGTATACGCTTGCCGGTGAAAAACTCAAGATCACTTATCGCCCCTAAGTCAAGGGGGTCGGACATCGCTACGGTAAGACGATTATCGACTAGTCTTACGGGCATCACAAGGTGTTTTTCAACGATCTTTGCCGGCACTAATTTGATGATTTCCGATTCTATCACGTATTTATACAACTCGACGTACTCGAGTTTCATGCTCTGTGCCAGACAACTAACTATTTCCATTTCGGACGTGCAGCCCATGTCTATGAGTATCTTACCGAGCTTACGCTTTGTGCGCTTTTGATCCAACAAGGCCTCGTCTAATTCCGCCTTCGTAATAATGCCGGATTCCAATAGGAGTTCACCTAGCTTTCTGAAGCTTCCGGTTACTGGTTTTTTCTTGTTTTCCATCATTTATTCTTCTGCGGCTATTATAGAGAAATTCATTTATATGCGATACGTACGGCTACACCCGTCGAAGTACGGAAATCCATACTTTTTACCGCATCTAAACAGAATTAACGATATAGACTATCCCTTTTCATATATTTTAGGAGAAAAAACGCTTCTTAATTTTTGCATGAACTCCTCGTAATTCCGCTGGGGTAATCCCTCATCGATCAGTACCTGCTTATATTCCCTGCCCTCGCGTTTGAGTTGCAGCAATTTATTTTTAATTATTTTTTTTCTCTTGTCCTCGGCATACTCGATAATATCTTTCAACTTCACTTCCTCGACAGGCTCTTCGGGTGTACATTGTGTTTTTACTTTACCTTTTATAATCGACTCTATATCTTTTGCCAGGATCTTATTTCTTCCTTCGGCTCTCGATGCCAACAGGGCGGCTGTCAATATATTATCCAATTCTCTGAAATTCCCGGGATAAGTATGCTTTTGTATAATTTCCGTTACCTCCGGGTCTATGCTTATATTCCCTTTTATCTTTAGTCTTGTCGTGGCGGTTCTCTTCGATTTCCCGATAATCCCTTCGGGGAGCAAGTTCATCAGATCCTTCAGGGCCGGCATCCTCACGTATCCGGGGTAACCCATGCCGTTGAGTAATTCCGGCAAGATTTTATTGCAAGCAAGTTCCTGTGAGCGGCAAGCGGCAATTATACGTATATTTATTTTTGTCGGCCGCGACGCACCAATTTCGTTGTACTCGCCATTAAGTATCATTCTCAATAATTTAACCTGGGCAAATGGCGCCAAACAGTCTATTTCGTCTAAAAAAAGCGTTCCGCCATCGGCTAATTTACAATATCCTTTTTTCTTATTTACCGAATCGCTAAGCGCATCCTCCGCGTGACCGAAAAGTTCGTTTTCGATTGATTCCACGGCAAATGACGCACAATTAATCTTTATAAAGATTTTAGCACTCCTGCCGCTGATTTTATGTATTACCGATGCCATCTGTTCCTTACCGGTCCCCGTCTCCCCAATTATTAAAACCGGCAAATCGCTTTTTGCCATGAAGTATATCTTGTTTAAATATGTACGGCGTTCCTGCAGATAGGTGAATAGCAATCGTGGATTATCGCTCGTTTCTATGTCAATTTCGGTTAAATCGTCTACGCCTTCGAAATACATCATATAGTCGGCGATAGAGAAATATTCGGCATTATCTTCGAAATCCTTGTAAAACAGATTTCTGAATACGACTACCGCATCGGTGTCACCCAGCCTTATAGCTTCGTTCAGGTATGAAACTGCGACTTCTATATCATAATCACCGCGTCTGAACTTTTCTATGGTGTTTTTTATATAAAGGCTATCGTTGCTGCACATGAGGTCTTCTTTCAGATTATCGATACCGTCGGACAAAAGCTCTCTTAATTCGTTTTTGTCTATGAAATATTCGAAGTTCTCGTTAAAGGCCTCGCCCGTTTTTACATCTTTCCAAAAAGTTGTTTTCAGAGCATCGACGATCTGTCTTATCTTTTCGGCAGACGAGAACTTAATATCCGGTTCATTATTTTCTCCAAGAATATCCCGGCAAATGCCCGTCGCTATTATTTCTTCCATTTCCGGATCGTCAATATCCTTTTTCACGATAGCCCATAACTTGTCCCGAACGACTATATCGTTATATTTCTCTTTAATAGCCACTTCGAGCTTGTTTCTTATCATCGATTTTGTAGTGTCTCTATCGTGGAATTTCATGCCTTTTGGGAGGCACTCTTTTATCAGAACATAGTATTCTTTTATGTCGAACAAGTCTTTTATCATCTCGCCCCATGCCTCCGCCCGCAGGGCGCAAGCGTACTCGCAAGTCCGTTATCGCCGATATTAAAAAAATTTATCACACTTCCTGCATTACAACGTTCCATGAATTATGACACTCTGTGAATTATGGCATTTTCTGAATTACGACACACCCTTACCGTTCAGATAGGAGCTGTATTTCTTATCCGTGCCTAGTATGTGCTTTACCAGCCAGTCTTTAAGGAAATTCATCAGAAGCAGGTCGATCATCGCCTTGCCCTCGTTGAATTGCTTCTGGAAGTCGAGCACCTTTCTGGTCAGTTCTTCGTGCTCCGGCTTATGTTTTGCCAGATCCGGGTAGTTATGAGTGGCCATCAGCTTTTCTTCGGCAGTGAAATGGTACCTGGTGTAATCGACCAGTTCGTTAAGTACCTTCGTCAACACGTCCTTACCCTTTTTTGCGGTCACTGCGTCGAAGAGATCGTTGATGAGCTTGACCAGCTTCTGATGCTGGGTGTCGATCTCCTTTATGTGGACGCTAAGATTGTCAGTCCAGGTTACCAGCGGCATTTCTTATACCTCCTTTTATGTATTATCTATTATGTATTATACCGGGCCCTCTGCACGACGACACACCATTTGGCTTATCGGCGTTACCGGCTTGCTCCATCTCGTATCTCAATTATCACAATATAACCATTATTATAATATAACCACCGTAATAATAAACTATCTATATAATACCATTTTTCAATATATCGTGGAGATGTATAACGCCCGTTACCCTGAGATTGTGCTCAGTGTGTCCGCCCTCAGCCACGACGAGTGAAGTGATGGAGTGTGTCTGCATGACGGACAGGGCCTTAGCGGCAAGTTCCTCTTCGGAGATAGTCCTCGGGTGCTCGGTCATAATATCCCGGGCGCTCATGTCATATGAGTTTTTGCCCCATCTTCCCATTGCGCGCCTCAGGTCGCCATCGGTGATAATGCCCAGAAGATTGCAGGCCTTATCCACCACCACGGCCAGTCCCAGCCGCCTGGAAGACATCTCGACGATGGTGTCTACCAAAGAGGTCGAGGGCTCGACGTATGGGAGAGCGTCCCCGGTGTACATCAGGTCTTTTACTTTTATAAAGAGCCTCTTGCCGAGGCTTCCGCCGGGATGGAAAAAAGCGAAGTCTTCCCGTTTAAAACCACGCTTTATAAGAAGTGCAACCGCTATCGCATCTCCCATGGCAATTGCCGCAGTGGTGGATGAAGTGGGCACGATGCCGAGGGGACACGCCTCTTCCTTTACGGATATATCGATGGCAACGCTGGCCGCCCTGGCAAGAGTGGAGCCACTGTTACCCGTCATGGATATGATGCCCACGTCGAAACGCTTGAAAAAGGGAATCAGCCTGAGCAGTTCCTCAGTTTCTCCGCTGTTGGATATGGCAATGATAACGTCTCCGTAAGTAATCATGCCCAGGTCGCCGTGGCTGGCCTCGGCCGGATGCATGAAAAATGCCGGTGTTCCGGTGGAGGCAAGTGTGGCTGCTATCTTTTTGCCTATGATGCCGGACTTACCCATGCCGGTCACGACGCACTTCCCCCGGCTTTCGGTTATGAGGTCTAAAGCGGCCAGGAAGCCGCCGTTAATCCTGTCACTGAGCGCCAGTATCGCTTCGGCCTCGGTTTTAAGTACCGATTTCGCAGTTTCTATAAGTATCTCCGGCGTAATCATCCCTGCCGGTTACCTCGCTCAATCATTTCACGAAAGAAAATAGAAACCTCTTTTCTCTGAGTGCCGCCCCGATAAAGGCTCTGAAGAGGGGATGCGGCTCCGTAGGACGAGACTTGAACTCCGGGTGAAACTGGCAACCCACGAACCAGGGGTGTCCATCGAGTTCGATTATCTCTACAAGCTCTCCGTCGGGGCTAAGACCGCTTATCTTCATACCCTTTTGCCCGAATACCTCCCTGTAAACGTTATTGAACTCATACCTGTGCCTGTGGCGCTCGTCTATGCCGGAACATCCGTATGCTTTAAAGGCATGGCTGCCCTGCTGGAGATTGCAGGGGTAACTGCCAAGCCTCATAGTGCCGCCTTTCTGGCTGTCGGAGGAACGTATCTCGTGGGAGCCCTTACGAAAGTCGTACCACTTTTCCATCAGGTATATGACGGGCTCCGGCGTCTGCTCGTCGAACTCGGAGCTGTTGGCCCCATTAAGGCCGCACACGTTTCTGGCAAACTCTATGGCGGCACACTGCATTCCCAAACATATGCCAAAGTAGGGAATCTTCTTTTCCCTGGCGTACGTGACTGCCTGAATTTTGCCTTCCACGCCCCTGGTACCGAATCCTCCCGGCACTAAAATACCGTCCACGTCCGACAAAAACGCCTCCGGGCCGCTCACTTCGATCTGCTCCGAGTCCACCCAGTGGAAACCCACGCGGGCGTCGTTAGCTATACCCCCGTGAATAAGGGCCTCCAGAAGACTCTTGTAGGCGTCCTTGTAGCCGACGTACTTGCCGACGAGAGCTATCAAAACTTCGTTTTTGGGCTCTTTTATGCTTTTTACAACCTTTTCCCACTTCTCTATCTGCGGGTTGGACGTGGCGAGACCAAACCTGTTTATGATCAGCTCGTCCAGTCCCTCTTTGTGGAGCACCAGGGGTACCTCGTAAATAGTCTCCACGTCGATGGCGGCTATGACGGAACCGATTTCGAGATTACTGTGAAGGGCGATCTTCTTTTTCATCTCCGGGGGGATGGTTCTGTCACTCCTGCACAGGAGGGCATCGGGTTGGATTCCTATGGCCCTCAGCTCTTTTACGCTGTGCTGTGTGGGCTTGGACTTCAGTTCGCCGGCGCTGTCGATGTAGGGGACGAGTGTGAGGTGGAAGTACAGGACGTTTTCCCGGCCCACGTCATAAGGCATCTGCCTTATAGCTTCCAGGAATGGGAGGCTTTCGATGTCGCCTATAGTGCCGCCTATCTCCACGATAACTACGTCCACACCGCCGCTGGCGGACATTATGGCGGACTTTATCTCGTCGGTAATGTGGGGTACCACCTGGACGGTTTCGCCGAGGTAGTCGCCATTGCGCTCTTTCTTTATGACGTTATAGTAAATTTTACCCGTCGTGTAGTTACTTGAGTTGGTGGTACGTACGTGTGTAAAACGTTCGTAGTGGCCCAGATCGAGGTCCGTTTCCGTGCCGTCGTCCGTAACGAATACCTCGCCATGCTGGAAGGGGCTCAGAGTGCCGGGGTCAAGGTTGATGTACGGGTCAAGCTTCATCAGGTTAACCGCCACCCCCCTGGCCTCCAGTAGTGCTCCAACTGCGGAGGCCGCTATGCCCTTACCGAGTGATGATACGACCCCACCTGTCAGGAATATGTATTTAGCCATTTCTCTACTTCCCAAATGTCCTCCGGACGATCTACTCCAATCGTCTCATAAGTGGTTTCTTTTACTTTAATCTTAAATCCGTTTTCCAGTGCCCTGAGCTGTTCGAGCCGCTCGGCGGATTCCAGGGTACTGGGGGGCAGACTGGAGAGCTCCAGGAGCAAGTCCCTCCGGTAACTGTATATGCCGAGGTGCTTGTAGACAAAGATACCGCTTTCTATTAACTCCGGTAACCCCGGTAATTCTTTTAACACGGGCGATTCGGCCGTATTGTGCGTCACGGCACCAAAGTGGTCCCTGTAGAAGGGGATGGGGGCCCTGGAGAAGTAGAGCGCGAATCCCTCTTCGTTCGTTACGACCTTCACCACCGCGTAATCGAAAAACTCGCGGTAAGAAGCGATCCTCTTTTTTAACGTTCCCATGGATGCTCGCGGGTCTTCGAGCAGCCTTATGCAGTCGTCGATTATCCCGCCCCTTATGAGTGGCTCATCCCCCTGAACGTTGACGACTACGTCGCACTGTAAATCCTTTATAACTTCGGCAACCCTGTCCGTGCCGCTTTGATGGATGGCCGAAGTCATAAGAGCCCTGCCGCCAAAAGCCTCCACCGATTCGAACACCCTCACGTCGTCCGTAGCCACGATAACCATATCGGATAAAGATGACTCACAAGCTCGCTCGTACACGTGCCGAATCATGGGTTTACCCATGATCCCGGCAAGCGGTTTACCCGGAAACCTGCTCGACGCGTACCTTGCAGGTATAACGATAACGCATCTCATCGGTATCCCGCCGGCATATATATAAAACCTGCCATAAGCAGAACAGATTCCGGACAAGCCGGAATGACGAAAGGGTGTGCCTTTGTCAAAAACCTCCAGGCTGCCATAAGCCCTTCCTTCGTGCACCTTCGTGACCTTCGTGGATAAAAAGTCCTCATATCTTAAATATATCTATCAACCTGTTTAGTTCCTCCATGGAGTAGTACTCGATCTCTATCTTTCCTCTTTTCCCTTTGTGGAGTATCCGCACCTTTGTGCCCAGGGATCTGGTCAAATCCTCTTCGGCGGAGGCTACGTGGGGGTCTTTTTCTTCCTTCCTGATGGGACGATTCTGTTTTTCGGCGGTAAGACGTTTACAAAGATTTTCCGTTTCCCGGACGCTCAGGTTTTGTGCCGCCACGTTTTTAGCGATTTCGAGCTGTAGTACCGGTTCCCCGATGGAAAGGATAGCCCTTGCGTGGCCCATGGAAAGACTGCCGTCGGAGACGAGGTCCTTAACCTCGGTGGGAAGGTTAAGAAGACGCAGGTAATTGGCCACGGTGGCCCTGTCCTTGCCTACCTTGCCGGCTACGTCTTCCTGTCTGAGGCCAAATCCGGTGATTAGCTCGTTGAAAGCATGGGCGGTCTCTATAGGGTTTAAATTTTCCCGTTGAATGTTTTCGATAAGCGAAATCTCCAGTGAGTCGTTGCCACCGGAGTCCCTCAATATGCAGGGGATCTGCTTTACTCCGGCCAGCGTCGACGCTCTCCATCTTCTTTCACCGGCTACTATCGTAAAGGTGCCGTCGCCGTTTCTGTTGACGACGATAGGCTGTATGACCCCTTTTTCCATGATGGATGACGCCAGTTGCCTTAAGGACTCTTCCTCGAAACGTTTTCTCGGCTGGCCGGGGTTTGGGAATATCTTCTCTACGTCTATACGGTGTATCTCTTCGCCTTCTGCGGGCAGAAGGGCATCAAGCCCCCGGCCTAACGCTTTTTTCATTTAAAATCTCCCTGGCAAGGGACAAATAGGTCTGTGCCCCTTTCGAACGGATGTCGTAATGCAGCGCGGGCTTACCGTGACCCGGGGCCTCGCCCAGAGTAACGTTCCTGGGTATTATCGTTGTGTATACCTTGCCGCCAAAAAAGGATTTAACCTCGTTGGCCACCTGGCCGGAAAGGGAATTCCTGTTGTCAAACATAGTCAGGAGTATGCCTTCGATTTCCAGCGAGGGGTTGAATGACTTCTTTACCAGGTTAATCGTCCTCATGAGCATGCTAAGGCCTTCCAGTGCGTAGTATTCGCACTGTACCGGTATCATGACCGAGTCCGCCGCCACGAGTGCATTTAACGTTAACAACCCAAGTGACGGGGGACAATCTATAAATATGTACTTGTAGCGATCTCCAATCGTGCTGAGGGCCTCCGATAGAAACCACTCACGGCGGGGCTTGCCCACAAGCTCCACCTCAACGGCCAAAAGGTCTACGATGGCGGGAGCCGCGTAGAGATGCTCGAATGAGGTACCGACGATTACGTCGCTCATGGCAACTTGCCCGCTGTAGACGTCGTAAATGCTCAGGGTAAGGGACTTCCTGTCTATGCCCAGACCGCTCGTGGAGTTACACTGCGGATCGGTGTCTACGATAAGGATGTCCTTCCCGGCCAGTGCCATCGACGCGGCAAGGTTTATAGAGGTAGTGGTCTTGCCCACTCCGCCTTTCTGATTCGCAATCGCTACGATCTTTCCCATTGTTTAAAAATACCTCTCATATATGGCTTTTGGTATATGACATTTGATATATGGCCTCTGATACGGCCTTTGGTACGGCAAGGCGGTACCGGCAGATTCAGGGAAGGTTGATACAGAAGCGCCCGCCGCCATACCTGCCGCCGTTTGTGATGCTTATGAACCCCTGGCGTGCCTTGTTTTTGTGTACTTTGGCCACCATTTCGGAAAAATAAATACCTAAACCGGTGCTGCCGGTCTTAAAGCTTATTTCGGTTTTATCGATAGAGCTCTCTTCGAGCATGTAATCCGGGTATCCTTCGCCGTTGTCGTCTACGCAAATGGACAGGTAGCCGTCTTTTTCGCATGCGGATATAAAGACCTTATCGAGCGTGTACCTGAAGGTGTTGTTCAGTATGCTGTTGACAACGCCGCAAACGAGATCGTTGTCGAAAAACCAGCACAAATCGCTGCAATCGTCTCTTTCCAGAGAAATGCCCTTGTAGTCGAAGAGGGTCTTGTTCTGTATGTATACGTCGTCCAGGAGGTCGTTGACCGGATTGTAGGCGATGTTAAGCGCGTAGAGCGAGTTTTCCAGTCTGTAGAGCGAAAGGATCTGAAGAAGGTTATTATTTACGCGCTTGGCCTCGTACTGAAGCTGGGACAACAGTTTTATATCCTCTTTATCTGAGCCGTCAAAGTGTTCTATGACGTCCTCCAGGTGGTTGACGAGCAACCCCAGGGAGTTTTTCATGTCGTGAACGGCGGATGCCAGCATAGTAGAAAAATCCAGCGTTTGTTTGTCGATATCCTTCACTACTGTTTACTCTCCGTAGCCACCATTTTTTGGTACAATGCCAGTAAGGATATATATTTTTTATAGGTTGGGTCGACTTTCCTGATCTTTTCCAGGTAGTTGCGCACCTGGTAAAGGAGACGGTCCACCTTGCCAAACTTTTGCATATACATGAGCATGGATTGGGCGGCGTTTGCGTTTATGATCTTGTTTTCCGGCAACCCGCCGGCGGCCTTTTCGAAATACTCTATGGCTTCCTTGAGCTTGCCCTGGTTGACCAGCTTTACGCCTTCGTTGTTTATTTTGACGATTTCCTGCTTCGTGGTGGCGATTATGGCCAAACCCTCGTCGTGGAGGTTGGCATCGTTGAATATTTCCTGGGCCTGTTTCAAAATCTTGTCGTTGTCGTGGTTGTTCCTTACGATATCCTGCATCACCTTGTTGCCCTTGTCGTTGAGGCCCAAATCAAAAAATGCCTTGGCCATGTCCATGGCAACGTCGTTTGAGACGGCGCCCTTCATACTCTCGAAGAGGGAACCGGCCTCTTCTACGGATTTTTTGGCATCATCCAGCCTGCCCAGCTCTTTGTATACTATACCTGACATGACAGCAGTTTGCAGATTGGCCGACGGGTCGGAACCAAAGGAATCCTTCGCCTCGTTCAGTATGGTCAGGGCCTTTTCCGGTGTCTTCTTTTCCACCAGCACCTTGGCCAGTCCCGTGTAATCCGAAGGACTCTTGAAGCAAGAGGTTTTACCAAGACCCACGGCAGCCTTGAAGGAACGCTCGGCCAGGTTCAGGTCGCTGTTCTTTAAAGCGACGTTAGCCAGGGCTTTTTGCCTGAGTATGGCCTTGGGAGACATTTCGGAGGCTCTCACCAGTATGTTCTGGGCCTCCTTAACGTCTCCAAGCTCTTCAAGCGTCTTGGCGAGCCAGTCATAGCCTTCCATGAAGGAACGGTTTTCGTCTATGAGATCATGCAGGATATCCTTGGCCTCAAGGTAGTTCCCTTTAAGGAACATCACCTTTCCAAGGCCCAGAACCGCCCACGGGACGTTGCGAATAGTTATGACGCTCCTAAAAACCTTTTCGGCCTCGTCGTAGTCGCCCAGGGTAATGCACAGGTCAGCCTTTATCTTGACGAATTCGTATAAGTTCTGGGGCTTGTTGGTTATGCGGTCGTTACAGATCTTAAGTGCCAGGAGGAAGTCCTTGTTGGCGAGGGCCTTTTCGATGGCGTCGAAATCCTTTTTCTTGTCTATTATTTTTTCGAGCCTGTTGTAGAGTGTCTCCTTCGTAAAGGGCTTCGTCAGGTAATCGTCGGGCTTGTACTCTATGGCTCCCATGACCATGGTCATGGTGTTTTCCGCAGTAATCATTATAAATATGGTCGAGTACTTTATAATTTCCCTGAATCTGGCCTCTTCGAGTATTTGCTGGCCGTCTTTTTTGTTCTCGCCCAGGTTATAGTCGCAAAGAACGACGTCGTAAGTCTTCTGAGACATTTTTTCGACAGCATCGTTTCCCGAACCGACGTCGTCGACATCCGTTACTCCCAGGGACTGGAGCATTTTCTTTACGGAATGCCTGAATTCCGAAAAATCATCTACCAGAAGGAATTTTCTGCGTGAGAGCTCCTGTCTGTTCATACGAATCGTCTTACGAGCGGTCTTAAAAGTTTAAGCGTTCTCAAGTGTTTAACGGTAATAACCATAAAGTCTTTGTTTCCGTGTCTCCGGACATATTTATTTCCGCCTGATTGACATACTGCTTATCGAAAATAACAGCATTGGCGGCATATCGTACCTATTATAGTACAAACAAGTGTAAATTATGGAAAGTATTATGTTCAAATTATTTGTTTTTATCTTAATATCTCTTAGTGAATGACTCCTACCGCTTAAATTATACAAGTAAAAACATAATATGTCAATAAATATGAAAATGGCTGGACGCCTCCGGAGGCCGATAATTAATAAAAAATACTTTTTGACAGTCCTCATGTTTGTGAGTTAGAATAACAGGCTATGCCTTTGTTTGGTACATTATTTATAAGCGACGTACTAAAAAAGCCGGTTTATGACCCTAAAGGCGAAATTGCCGGCAGAGTTAAAGACGTCATCATCGTCAAAAAGGACCCTTTGCCGAGGGTCTCTGCTATCGTAACCGGACTCAAGGGCAAGATTTCGAAAATAATGTGGGAAGATATCAATATTTTCAGTAAGAAAATAATTTCGACTTACCTTACCACCGAATCGTTACCCCCTTACGCGTTGAGCAACGAGGACCTTCTGGCGTTAAGGGACATCCTGGACAAGCAGGTGATTGATGCAAACGGGGTAAAAGTGGTAAGGGTAAACGACATAAAACTCGAAGGTTACAAGAATGACGGCATATTGTCCGCCGTCGACGTGGGAATGGGCGGAATCGTAAGAAGGCTTGGAGCCGAGCGTTTCAGCGAAAGACTGTTTAGTCTATTCGGAACCTCACTGCCCGATCAATTAATAAGCTGGGAATATATTCAGCCCCTTAACCCAAGGCTGGATAAGATTACCTTAACCGTGACGAGGCAGATGATTTCCAATTTACATCCCGCGGATATTGCGGAGATGATAAGCCAGGTGCCACGGGACGAGGGAGATCACCTTTTTAAAGACCTTGACCTGGAGACTGCCGCCGAGGCGCTGTCGGAACTCGAGCCCGACATACAGACCCGTATAATAAGCTCCATGGAGCCTGGAAAGGCGGCCGACATAATCGAAGAGATGCCTCCGGACGAGGCCGCGGACGTTTTAGGCGACCTTTCGGCCAAAAAATTTCACGAGATCTTTGAACATATCGAAAAAGAGGAAGCCGAAGACATCAAAGAACTTATGGTTCACGAAGATGACACGGCAGGCGGTATGATGACTAACGAGTTCATAGCGTACACGGCCGATGTTACCGTTCGGGAGGCGATCGAAAGGTTCAGGAACGACGCGGTGGACGTTAAAATCATATATTACGTCTACATAATCGATAAAGAAGAAAAACTCGCCGGCGTAATATCCCTCAGGGAACTTTTAATGGCTGACCCATCGATGAAGTTAGGCGACGTTATGGAGACGAATATACAAACCGAAACACCGGACACATCCGAAAGAGCGGTTGCGGAGTTGGCGGCTAAATACGATCTCGTTGCCTTACCCATCGTAGACGAAGAGGGTGTTCTTCTTGGAATAGTGACTATCGACGATATAATCGACAGGGTAATTCCTTTTGCCACCAGGAAGGGTTCGAGAAAAATATGACACGGTGGAAGAAATTCCTGCTGCTTCTTTCGGTAATCGGACCGGGACTGATAACAGCCAATATCGACAACGATGCCGGAGGCATTGCGACGTACTCCATGGCAGGGGCAAGTTACGGATATTCCCTCTTGTGGTCGTTGATACCGATAACCATAGCCCTTATCGTAGTTCAGGAGATGTCCGCCAGAATGGGCGTCGTAACGGGTAAGGGGCTCGCCGACCTGATAAGGGAAAATTACGGGGTAAAGATCACCTTCTGGTTTATGGTGTTTTTGTTCGTGACGGATCTGGGCAACACCGCGGCGGAGTTTGCGGGGCTTGCGGAGAGCGTCAAGATTCTTGGCATAAATAAATACGTGGCGGTGCCTCTTGGGGCGTTATTTATCTGGCTTCTCGTGATAAAAGGTTCATACCGGACTTTCGAAAAGATTTTCCTGGTTGTCTGCGGCGTATATCTCGTGTACATTCCATCGGCGATAATGGCGAGACCGAACTGGCCGGACGTGTTAATCAGCACTATAAAACCGACTTTCCATTTCGACTCCGGATACATCGCCACTTTTATAGGCGTTATAGGGACGACCATAGCGCCGTGGATGCAGTTTTACCTCCAATCGGCGATAGTCGAAAAAGGCATAAAAAAGGAGCACTACTGGGCGTCGAGAGTCGACGTGATTTTCGGCTGCTTTATGACCGATATAATAGCCCTTTTTATCATCGTCGCCTGCGGTGCGACCCTCTTTAAGGCAGGCATTAAAGTAGACAGCGCCGAGGCCGCCGCCACCGCCCTTGCTCCCCTTGCCGGGAAATATGCATCCCTCCTGTTTTCCATAGGCCTTGCAAACGCGTCTCTTTTTTCCGCGTCTATTTTGCCTATAGCTACGGCTTACTACATATGCGAGGGCATGGGCTGGGAAGCGGGGGTAAACAAAACCTTTCAGGAAGCTCCCCAGTTTATGTGGCTTTATACGTGTCTGATAGCGGTCGGCGCCGTTATAGTGCTTATTCCAAATGCCCCGCTTCTTGCAATCATGTGGATTTCCCAGGTAATTAACGGAATCATGCTGCCGTTTGTGTTAATCTTCATACTTTTGTTGATAAACAAAGAGGAACTGATGGGACAATATACCAACGGCAAGACGTTTAACAGAATCGCCTGGACTACAACCGTGGTAATGGTTGTCTTAACGGGCATGTTCGTCGTCTCTTTGATAATTTAACCCGGAGGAATACCGGCGGATTCCGGGACTTTAAGGGAATATGGGTATTTTGCGGTGTTTGACATTCACCGGGCGTGATGGTATAATGAATACATGCCATTGTCGATGGAAGTATTCGAAATCTTTGAGAAGAACCTTGGTAGAGAGGATGCTAAAACTTTGGTAGTGTCTCAGTTTGAAATTTCTTCGGGTACATAGATGATTGTATACTAAGAATTGAAATTAGCGATTGACAAACTGCGTACCTATATGTTAGTATATAGTATAAGGGTGTATATGGCTCGATGAAATCAATGACAGAATCATGCACTTGACAAACCACGGGATGTATCGATATGCATTTGTATATTTTGACATGCAAAACTTTGCGATCATGGTATAACATAATAAAGCGATTGATTTTCATAAAGGCAGTATGCAATAATGGAGCACGAATATGATAAGGTTTAAGTTTAATGAGAAAAAAACCACGCAAGTTGTGGCTTATTTTTTAAAGTTAAATGGCGATTCTCTTAATTATACCAAACTTATGAAGTTGCTTTACTTGACGGATCGTCAAGCACTTCTATTGTGGAATCGATCATTGACTGGAGATAGTTACGTTTCAATGCCAAGAGGCCCTGTTTTGAGTAGAACTTATGAGTTAATTAGTTATCCGGCAGACGCTGAAAATATATCTTTTTGGTATAAATTTATTTCAACACAGGGTTATGATGTTACTCTAAATGATAATCCTGGTTTTGGTACGTTAAGCGAAAGAGAGATAAAGCTTATTGCAGAAATGGACAAAAAATATAAACTTTTCAATTATAAGCAAATGATAAATATTTGTCATAGAGATTGCTTAGAATGGAATAACCCTGGATATTCTTCTTTCCCTCTTCCGATTGAACATATATTAAAAGCACTCAATATCAACCACGAAGAAAGAAAACTCATCGCCAAAGAAGTTGCCGACTTAAATTACATTAATGATCTATTTTCGTCTACTATAGAATGATTTTCACTCATGGCAGTGCGTTCCTTATCCCCACTCCCCCGGATTATCGGATAGAGCATTTTTTCGTTATAATCGCTATTAATGATGGAAAAGCTTTAATGGTAAATGTTACCAGTTATAAAGATGGTTGTGATAGTGCTTGCATTGTTGAAAAGGGAGACCATGATTTTATTACACATAAATCGTTCTTCAATTATGCTGATACACAATTTGTAGAGTTATCAATTCTTGACAAGTTATTAGCTATTGAAAAATATAAGGATTTTCCTAAAATAAAACTACAAGGAACCGTCTCGTCTACTTTGCTTAAAAAAATTCAAGAAGGGCCTAAAAAATCTGATGCTTTCCCTATTGAATATCGTAACTTGATTTAACTGTTAAATAATATAAACAATCTAATTCTTCACTTTTGTTACACTTTTAACACTACCATTACGGCAACAATCCAACTATTTCTTCAATACTCCAAACATGGCTCGATACTCCGGCTTCCATTGCCGGTGTTACCCTTAAAGTTTTGTGAATCCTGGCAAAGTTGTAATACATGAAGTAGAGAGCAAGAGCATGGCAATGGTTTTCAACTTTTTTCGAGAAACCGTTTGTTAACCGAGTAAACCACATGCTCATAACCGAACCGGCAAATATGACGGATTTCGTCAGCACTTAGCAAAGATTCGTCATCATATAACGGATGTTCTATTTTTTTGCTGAAAAAACGGGGTAACCTATTGAAAATAAACGAATTTCAAAAACTTAATAGTGTCTACACTTAAAACCTATTTTAAAACAACAAGTTATCATACTATGAACTATAATTTATCATTACTGACAAAATCAAGTTTTAGTGACTACATGATTTTTCATAAGTCCTTGTATTTTATAGAAAAGTGCCTTTTTTCTGCAGAACATCCGATATAACACCAAATTCAATATTTAATGGATGGGGGAATGTTGCCCCTGTAGACTAATGATTAAAGAGGAAAACCTATGACAAAGCACCAAGAGAGACAACGTTTAATTAGACATTACAAAGATGAGACTGGGATTGCATAGACATGGAGGAAGTTGCTAAATATGCCGTAACAAAATTGGGATACCCATTGCCTAAGCCTGATCCTATAATATAATCATGAATTTAACTGATGATATTGAGAGCGGAAGTACGGCCAAGATCAAATGATGAAGACCGGATAGATGGTCAGGGCTTTTTCCACCTAGCTTCAGCAGCAGTGCGAGCGATTGAGGCTCGTTGTTCAGATGTAAGTTTTTCAGAACGAGCCCTACTCCCCCTCAACCCCCCTTTTCGTTGCGAGGTTGGTATCTCCTCTTCTATCTCACCATTGGCCATTTTTGCCACCTTGATAGCGGCACCGATCACATCGACTGGTCTTTTTTGTCCTTGTGGCCCTCTTGGCATATATTATAACATATCGGACGGCGGATGGCTATGGTCCGGGAAAGTAAAATATTTCAAACTGAGACACTACCAGTACTTTGTGGCGTTTGACATTCCCCTGGCGTGATGGTATAATGAATACATGCCATTATCGATGGAGATATTCGAGATCTTTGAAAAGAACCATGGTAGAGAGGATGCTAAAACTGTAGTTAAATCGATCGAGGCAGCTATTTCCGAAGGTATCGTTAACAGGTGGGTCGTTACAAAAAACGACCTTCTGGATGATATGAAGAAAGAATTCGCGACAAAGGCGACAACTATCAGAAGCACGAATTGACGCTAAAATCGACAATCTCGACATGAAGAAGAAACTATACTTTTTAGTTCTGCTGTTTGTCATTATCCTAACCAATTCGCGGGCTTTGGACCTTATAACCAGGCTTCCAGGCCTCGTAAAATGATAGGAGCGATAAAAGACACAGTAGTAATGGTGGTTGTTTTTACCGGCATGTTCGTAGCGTAGCCGATGATTTAATTTGGGGACTTCCCCCCAAAACACTTATTTTATGAGGCGTTATTGAGCAATTTCCAGGACAAGGCAAATTTCATATGGCAGGTTGCAGATGATATCCTGCGGGGGGCATTCAA
>JADFXJ010000047.1 GCA_015233615.1 Nitrospirota bacterium | reverse complement strand
CCACCTTAAATGCTTTCACCGGCGAGTCGCTATCCATGGTATACGCGGACAAGGCAACTGCCAACACACCAATCTATATGAAATATATAAACAAAAATACGAACACCCCCCCCGGTAGAGGTTTTCAGCCCTTCGTGCTTTTCTACGGCAACGACGCATTGTACGAGTTTCAGGCAAGCGAGAAAGACAAAAAGACCGAAGCAGGCACAACCGTAGATGGTAGAACAAAATTAACTCCGCTTCGGCCCTCTATGCCCCAATTGAAGGAGATTTACCTGGTGCGCTTGTCCCGCGGCTCAAAGGGATACTCCCTCGTCGGCCTCACCGTGGAAAACGGTCTCTACGTTGATAGTACTATTTCCATAGACCTGCCTCTGGCGTATCCCAACGTGCCCACCTACTTCAACCAGGGCGTATACCCGCCGCAGGAGATGCTCTCTCTCCTCAGGGAGATGGAGAGCACCATCGATTGGAGAAACGAGGGGGGCATACGGCGCCTGACCTCGTTAGCGGCACAATTATACCCGGCGGACAACGATTTCCGGGAGGCTCTCTTTAAGTACCGGGTGTCGGTACTTAAAGAAAAGAGACTGTTAGCCGGTATAGAAACGCTTAAGGCGGAAATGAGGAAAAAGGCTAAAAAATACGACTACCTCACGATCATACAATGGGTCATGTCCGAAAACGTGGAAAAGAAGCTCGATTACATCGTGAAGAATGACCCGGAGTTCCTCGAAGAGGACGGCATCGCGGGTCTCTACACGAAGATACGTGTAGCCAGGGAGTTCGTCGAGGCTTTTTTTCCCCTGGCCAACTGGATAGTCATATTGTCCTTTTTTGTCCTCATAGTGTTTAATTACCCATTTTTCATCAAGACCTACTACGAGATATTCCTCAGGGGCCGCATAAAGCACTCCTGGAAGGAAATACTCGCGTCGGAGCCCACTGCACGGCAATTAGTGGACGAGATAGGGGTGGACGAGCTTATCAAAAGACGCAACTCACACCTGTCGGACTTAAAGCTGAGGTTCCTACTGCCCCTTGTCATAAAACGCGGCGACAACCTCTGGCACGATTGTCTGAGACTCATCGAGGACGTGGCTATCCAAAAGGGACACCAGCGGGACAGGGCCTTCTTCAGATACCTTCTCTACCTTTACAAGAAGCTTTTTTACATTAAGATCCGGCGGGAATCGTTAACAAGATGGCTCGTTTTCCAGCTTATGCACTTTTTCAGGAGGGATTTTTACGACTTCCCATCCTCCGACCCGGCTCTCAACACAATACAATACGAACTGGCCCTTAAGTTCCTTAGCCTCAACGAGTACAAACCGGCCTTTAACTATATCAACAAACAGATACTCGCCTGTCCGGACAACCCCCAATTGAGAGAGTTTCTAAATCTCATTCAGGAGCATAAAATCGAAAACTACTTCTACACCCTTGGCAGCCACTTTTTCAAGCGTAACAGGGGACTTGAGTCCCAAATAAAGATACTGTCGTATTTCAAGGGGTTAAATCTTTCCCACAGGGTCGATCTCATATTAAACGATATGCTCAGGGAGTCACTTCGGAGAAACGGTTTCCCGAAAGTCGTCGTCAGCGACTACGTGCCACTTCAGTGCGTGCAAGTGCACCCGATGTACTTGTCCATAAGCGCGTATAACTACATAAGGAAAGCTAAAGTGGTGCTCAGGTGCATTCCGTTCAGGTACCGATCCCTGAACCTCACCTCGGACCCCAGAACAAACACTCTGCCCGAACAATTCGCCCGCCTGTACAATACCCACAGGAACAGGCGCTGGATAGTACAGGTGGAGGCGGACCTATCCGAACCGGTTTTAGAGGGCGGCAAACTACCTCCGAAAGACGTACAAAAGGTACTCCTTTCCATTATCGGTCTTGTAAAAAAGGTCTCACCGCTGTGGTTCGTACCTAACCTGCACCCGTCTTTTGTCCATTACGACGGCACCACCGTTTGCCTGTCAGGCACTGGCCTGTCAAAGCTCGAACTGGACAGGTTAACCATCAGGATGCCCGGAGTTTTCAAAAAGAAAGCCAACGTAAACCTGTTCACTACCCCTGAGTTTTACGACAACCCGCACACGGAGGTGGTACTGTCCGACCGGGAAAGGATGAACAAGACCGTATCATATCTCATTGGTCTGCTCGCCTACTGGATGATAGAAGGCCACATGCCTGAAAACGAAGAGCCCCGGCAATTTGGCCAATTTGGCCCACCCGGCCGACTTGGCAAATTCAGGGAAGCCGAACGATTCGTATACGCAGCCATGGCCCCATACGAAGTAAGAGCGACACTCGAAACCCTCGAACACATCGCACTAAGCATGCCGGTAGAATGGAAGACGTGAGTAGAATGGAAGACGTGAAGGGAAAATATTGAAGTATTGAAAGGAACGGGAGGTTAGAATTACAGAAAGTTCACCACTATCCCGCCTTGCGCTGGCTTTTAAATCCTCGCCGGAATCCCTTTGGCCTTGAACTTGATTATAAACGTGGTTCCGTTTTGGGTTTGCATTTCCAATTCTCCATCGATCTGCGTAACGAGCGTTCGCACAAGCGTTAAACCTAATGATTCAGTTTCCCTGATGTTCATATTTTTGGGCATTCCGATTCCGTTGTCGCTGAATCGAAGTTCCGTAATTTCACCTTCATTCAAGCGAGCCGTAATCGTTATACGCCTCTCTCTGTTGTCAGGGAATGCATGTTTCAGGGCGTTGGTCATGAGTTCGTTGATAACGAGTCCCAATGGCGTTATAGTTTCTATGGATACCGGAATCATCTCAACGTCCACCTGGAGAGAGACGTGCTCCTCGTCGGCATTATGACTTTCCATTAACGCGCAGGCAAGGTCTTTGATGTAGTCGCTCAGGTATACCTGTGATAAATTTTTTGCCTTATATAACTTCTCATGGACCATGGCCATCGAATATATCCTGTTCTTAGTGTCCTCCAATATCTGCAATGTCTTTTTGTCATCGATGTCCCTGGACTGGAGAATAAGCAGGCTGGTGATGACCTGCATATTATTTTTTGTCCTGTGGTAAAGCTCTCTGAGCAGTGTCTCTTTTTCCCGAAGAGATTGATGTATCTGCTCCTCATATTTCTTTCGTTCGGTTATGTCCTGTGCCGTGCCGAATATGCTGAGAGCTTTGCCGCAGGAATCACGCCTGACAACGCCAAAGGCTTCCATCACCCACTGGCGACCTGAATCATTTATGATACGGACTGCCACATGGTATGGAGTAGTATCACTCTCAAGAGCTTTGACCCAATTCGCCTCCATAGTTGCATGGTCGTCAGGATGGACCATTCGGGCGAATTCATTAAAGGTTGGCACAAAAGACTCGGGGGACTTGTCGAAGAGCCTGTATGTTTCATCCGACCATTCAAGTTCCTGAAAACCAAGGTTTAGGTCCCAGTTCCCCAGATGGGCCACCCTCTGAGACTCAAGCAATTGTCGTTCGCTCTTTCTGAGCTTCTCCTCAGACTGCTTGCGCTCGGTGATATCTCGAGCTATAGCATAGGTTATCCCTTTTTCGGCAATGGTATTTGACATCCATGAAAGCCATCTATAGGTACCATCTTTACAGAGGTATCGGTTTTCAAAATCGAACACGGTAGTCCCTGATGCACGGGTCTTATTAACTAATGCCAGTGTTTTCTCTTCGTCATTCGGGTGAACATAATACAAAAATGGCTTACCCAATAATTCTTCTCTGGTGTATCCAAGGGTTTTTTCCCAGGCAGGATTGATCTTTCTGAAATAACCGTTATTAATATCAGCGATGCAAATCATGTCGGAGGACAAAGCGAATATTTTGTCCAATTCATCAAGTAGCATTTCCTTGTCTTTCGCAAATGCCTTGAGTTGTTCATTGGTCAGTAATAATTCCTTTGTACGCTCTGTCACTTTTAGTTCCAGTTCCTCTTTGGATTTCAGTAGTTGTTCTTCCATACGCTTACGGTCGGTAATATCATAGTTTATTCCAAGCATACGGATAGGGGTTCCGTCAGAATCGCGAATCACCATGCCATTGGCTTTTATGTGTTTTACCGTCCCGTCCGGATGCAATACTCTAAAATCCGTATCCCACTCTTTCTCGCCTCTTAAAGCAGCTTCGCATTCTTCAATGACCTTATCGTGGTCCTCCGGATGCAGGCCATTGTGCCATGCATCTACGCCTCCCGGAAATGTTTCCCGGGTAATACCGTAGAGTTCAAGCATCTGGTCATCCCAGGTCATTATGTTATTGGTAATGTCCCAGTCCCAGACCCCAAGGTTAGATGACCTGGTTGCTAATTCAAGACGTTGCGTAACCCAGCGGAGTTCTTGTTCCGACTGCCTGCGCGAAGTCACGGCTGCATTAATGGAAAGGAAATTGTGCCTTATAAGATGAACGCCCAGCAGCATAAGGCAGGAGACGGCAAGGGAAATTAATTCCGGAATGTCCAGGCCCATTTGCCCGTTTTCGGATAGAATGGAAATAAACGATACGATACGGTGGCCAGTCATCAAAACCAGTGCGGTAGAAATCGATATCCATGCCGCCTTTCGGCCCGTTAAGCGAATCAGCAACAGGGCGTATAGTGCGGCTGACAACTGCAGCCCGGTAGACAAAAGATATACACTAATGGGAATCATGGTGTTTAATACACACACCGGGTAATCTAAACCTTGAATTCCAGTGTAAATGCGGCACCGCCTTCGATATTCCTTACGGCAATCTTACCGTTTAACTTAACTTCCACGATTGTTTTAGACTTATAAAGTCCGATGCCGGTTTCCTGGATTACGCATGTATGACAATGCTATCCCCGATAAATGGCATAACTTGTTTGAGCTATCGCCTATGTCGTTTTGCTTAACGAAATCATTCGATGCAACAGAGCCAATCATTTATATTATAACATACGGGAGGTTACGGATTGGATAGATATTCACTTTTTTACTATACAAAATAAAGATAAGGCTCTTTTCAAGGCGTAAGTGTAACCAGATTGACCGAATATCCGCCCATGGTAATGAAACCGGCATTTCCGGCTCTGGTTCGAACTACGTCCGAGGCATCCGACACTTCGGAAACCTCCACTGAGTAGTTTGACGTGGAAAGTCCTGTGGATTTGTCGAAATCCAGACTATAGGTAACGGCAGCAGAAGCGGTGTTGGCAACGAGAAGAGTTATCTTCCCATCGGTTGACTTGCCGGCGAGTACAAAAAAATCAGTGTCCCCTCCCGTGGTTGAAAGCTCTTTCGCAGAATTGACTACCGTAGGATTAACCATCCCGGCATTAAGCATCTTCGACCATAATGAAAAGGCAAGTGCAACCTTTTTGGATGAGCCATCTGCTTTAAAGAGGCCGAAGAAGGTGGTCAGGTCCATAGACGTGTCTGTGCCCCGAAAAAAAGTAGACACGGTAACATCCGTCAATTGCAGGACAATCCACGCGGCAGTATTTATGGCAGCCCCTTTGGCGTTAACTCTTAGTTCGGTGTCTTCGGTTGTGTCTCCGTTCGTTTGGGTGTTCCACTCCGTTATGTGGCTTTCGGATGAGACATAGCCGTACTTGTTGAGGATGGTACGATAATAATTTGCAGCCGGCGTATATTTGTTAGGAGTGTTTGTGTACAGATGCCAGGATAGGAAGTCCAGGGTAGCGCCGGAGGACGCTAATTTAGAAACAAATTGTTCGACCTCCGTTTTCCTTGAATCCGTAAGGGTTGCCGACGGTGCAAACCCAGGCCCTCCGACTTTTAAGTCCGGAAAGGCTGCCTTTATGGCTTTTGCCGCTTTAATGTAGAATTCGGTAAAGTAATCCATCGTGTATCCGGGCCAAAATGCCCCATCCGGCTCATTCCATATCTCCACGTAACGGATGTTTCCCGTGTAACCGTTCCATTTGCCGGACTTATAGTGGCGTACCACGTTTACCATTGCCGTAACGTAGTTGTCAAGGTGTTCCGGCTCAGGGGGAGTAGGATTATTCCAGCCGTCGCCGACTCTCAGGTACAACTCGTGGCCGTTATTGGCTATAGACCTGTATCGGACGTCGGAGTTGGTGAAATTAAAGCTTTTTTCGTCATTAGGATCTTTTGTGTGGTCGTGGTAAATTTCGTACATATCGAATGGGCCTTCGAAACCGTGGGTTCGCACCATAGTTACGCCGATTTGCTTATACTGGGTGTCCAAGGGGGGGTTACCCTGGTCGCCGCTTGCGTAAGGTCCGGTGTTTACACCGGTTAGCTGGCGTAAGGTTTTGCCGGTTTCTTTTCCGATGGTAATCTTGCGAGTGGCTGAAAGCGTTGTAGGCGTAATATTTTGCAGCGGAAAACTGTAGTCTGCCGCTGCTTTCATAATTATGCTATAGTATTTGCCGGAGAGGGGGATAAAGGGAATGCTCAGAGTAAGGGTTTTAGAGTCAAAGGATGACTGACAGCCGTTTGTCAGCGATTGTGCCTGTGAGCCTCTGAGCAGATAGAGGGTGCTACCTTTAAGCTGCAAGTCTGCCGCATAGTAACTTTTAGAGTCAACCGTAACTACGGGTACGTGAAGTTGCATGCTTGTATCATTATAACTTGCTTCTTCACAGGCCTTCGATACAACGGCAGCCATATCGAAAAGGGCAAAAAAAATTATAAAAACAAGCAGTCTCCTCATCATATTGAAGTATAATACATTATTTTCCGATTGTCAATCGTATATCGGAATTTTGGAATTTGGGCACGTGAATGTTGCGCATTGAAAGCGGCAATTTTTTTGCCAAACATTGAACAGAGGTAATAATAAACGCGGTAATAATGAACTGGGGGCATTAAGAACACAGCCTGTTAACATTTGCACAGCCTCGATTCGCTTTCATAGGGGTTGAGGCTGTGCAAATGTTGACAGGCTATCGTTTACAACTATTTACAATTATTACGTAATATTCTGAAGTTCGGAAAATCTTGCGCCCTCTATACGCAGCTCATCCCTATGGAGTTCACATGTAAGTTTCGTCCTTTCACAATCATAGAAAATGACAAACTTTCCTTGATGGTGTCCTGAGCCGTTATGTAGTCTTTTTCAATTGCTGCATACGTTTTAGTGTCTATCTGCCCGGCCTGCCACATGACATGGGCAACGGTATAAGCATCCGTTACGGCCACGGTTGCCACTTCTTTCGATGTTACGTCTACCTGGTTCGCTTTCTGTGATTGCACCTGAGTGCAGCCTGGCAGTACGAACGTAAAAAGGAACAAGGCCAGTAGTGTAAACAATAGTGCTCCTACTAATGAGACTAGTATACTAGAGACTATTTTCAATAAACTGTCGTAACCTCCGTTTATACATTCTCCTTTCATACATCCTCCTTTTTAACTAATTTTATAAAGATGGCCGGATTTCAACTTCAGTGCGCCTTCTTCCAGCTTTTTACAACCATAAATAAAGCGGTTAGGGCTTCACTGTTATCCTTGTATTCCTTTACCAATTCCTTCGTACTCGGTATTCTATAGAAAGAGGAAATGTCTTCACTGTCTCTCTTGACCACTTCAACGGTGTAAAGGGAGTTGCCCTCGGCGAAATAATGATTTCTTCTAAGCTCTTTCATTTTGTCTCCTTTTTGTCTTTAGCTTTTTGTCTCTTGCCTTCCTTAGCGTTAATTATATCTCGGTTCTTTAAGGCGATTTATTTAGTCCGTTTCGAAAAATATCGGGGTCTGGCGATGGGATTATCTATTGGGCCGGGATAAGGCCTGCAGGAAGTCAGGTATTGCCGGTAGTCCTGATGTATACGAATACAGATGTATAGTAGTTCAAATATGCAATAGTACGGTTGCCAGGTGTTCGATTACCCGTTGGTTGCCAAATTGCCCGCTTACGGTGTCCGGGGCGTCTACTTTTTCGTATACCCTCTGGGAGCGCCGACGTTTTCGAAGACCGAGTTGAAATTCCGGTACAGGCTCTTATAATTTTCGATGCGATGCCACTTCTTGATATAGCCGGGCGGCAGCTCTTCCATCTCCGAGACGCCTTTCCAGCCATCGGGTATCGGGTATGCGTAGTAGGGTAATTTCTTTGGTATACCCCTTACGAATATAACCTGGGGTATTACCCATTCGAGCCTTGCCATGAACAGTCGGTGCATACCGTCGTTTATGACGTTTACGACCGCGCCGCTGGCCTCGATGGACTCTTCGACTACCGGAGGAAGCACGGTAACAGGGGTTTCCTCGCCTTCGAGCCAAATGTTCACGTAACCGTTTAGGTTAAAGACGTCTATGCCGTGCTCCATGAGGGTAAGCCTCAGGTCGCGCACCTTCTTAAGCTCGCCCACTAAAACGTACCGTTGGGGAGGCGTGATGTAGTCGGTTGATATACGTTCTAAAGATATGTATGCATCCCTGTATGGGTATACGTCGGGAGCAGTCAGCATGCACAGGTTTTTTAACCTGGAGATCAACTCTTCTTCGGAGTAACGTTCTATTTTGATTATATTCAACATCGATATCTGAACTCCCTATTTTAAATTTGGTTATGTAAATTGGTGTAACTACCTATATGTCTGAACTGTGATTTAAATGATATTTTGATTTACTATGATTCATAATGTGTTTCATAACACGTTTGAATTGCAGGCTGGTGCGGATATTTGTTATTTATCATAGCCTTTATCATAGCCTTCATCTAATCATTACTAATCACAGTTCAAGACAATTATCTGCATCCTGCTGCCCAATTACCCATATCCTACCGCCCAATGCCCAAAACCCAGTCTTTAAGCGCCTTTATGTGGCCAATGGTGAGGTCCGGTTTTGCCAACTTTCCGTTAATGACGTTTACCAGGGAATCTCGTTCGTGCTCCAGACGGGAGAGGAGCCAGACCGTACCCATGCCGAGTTCGATGGCCGGGGCGATGTCGTTTGTATAAGTATCGCCGATCATGACCGCTTCGTGGGGTCTTAGGGAGATCGATGCCAGGGCCCTTTCGTACATGGTTTTATCCGGTTTTCTTATGCCGTCCCTGAAGCTCAGTGTGGCTGAATCTAAGGCGGAGGTTATTTGGGGGCAGGCCTTTTCGAAGGCCCTATAGTATGGCGACCAGATATTCGAAATAAGGCCGATTCTATAACCCCGCCTCTTCAGGGCTAATACCACCTCCGTGGCGCCGTCTATTTCTAATGCGTCACTTTCCTGCCTTTGCCAAAGGTCATTTATTTTACCCTCGCAATGGGTGGGTAAGCCGCCATTAAAAGCCCCCTTGATACGTTCGAAGACGGAGCGGCTGTCCGTAAAATCTTCGAGCATTATTATTTGGCTTATATCCCGGGCCTTTATACAGGGGTTGCCTATAATCCGCTCTATCTCCCTGTGGGGAGCGTTGTCGGGGCCCATTACCAGCGTAGACCCTATGTCAAAAAAGACGGCTTTAATAGTATCGCGCATAATTATTTTTCATCGTTGCCGTAATCAATGTCGCAATCATAGCCGTCATTATTTCTTATCTTTAGCGTCATCTTTGTCGTCGCAGGGGCAGACAATATCCTCCGTCGCAAATTTACTCGGTTCCGCAGTGTTCTGATTTTTATACTTGGAACGTGGGTTTTTGTAGTAAGGCATCTCGGCAGGCGACGATAACGTTTCGAAAGTGAAGGCACATATCCGCATTCCCGGATAAATGGCCAGAGGCATCCGCCCGATGTTGCTCAATTCGAGTGTCGCCTTGCCACGCCATCCCGGATCGAACTTTGACGCAGTACCGTGTATGATTAGGCCGATTCTGCCCAGCGAGCTTCTGCCGTCTATGTGGCCTACGAGATCGTCGGGTATCTCCAGGCTTTCGATGGTAGTGGCGAGCACGAATTCGCCCGGCTGCATCACGAAAGCCTCTTCGTCGCCTATCTGTACCCTTTTCATGATTTCCTCAACGTTGATGCACCCCTTCAGGTCTATGTAGGGATACTTGCTATGCTGGAAAACGCAGAACTCGTTTCCCAACCTGAGGTCAATCGAGCATGGGCCCAATTGTACGGACAAGTCGGGCTGGGGGGTTATCTTAAGCTTCCCCGATTCCAGGTGCTTCTTTATGTCTCTGTCCGACAGTAGCATGGTGTTATAATATAACCTTCACTCTTTTCGTGGTTAATCTTTTCTCTCCGTCATGGTAACCGAACCGGAGGCCTCGTCTTTTACGGCTTCCCCGTCTTTTGTGTCTTCATCGCGCTTTTTGGGGAACATTAACTTCGCGGCTATTATTCCCACCTCGTACAGGACTATAATGGGGACGGCCATGAGCGTCTGGTTAAAGGCGTCCGGTGTGGGCGTAAGGATGCCGGCTGCGATGAATGCTATTACTATGGCGTATCTTCTGCTCTTTGCGAGCTTTTCCGGAGTAACTATCCCGAACCTGGCCAGAGAGACAATGGCGATAGGCAACTCGAATATAAGCCCGAAGGCAAGGAGAAATTTCAGCATGAAATCGACGTAATTGCCTATAGATATCATTGGCGTGAGTGACTCGGTCTTGTAGGTAAGCAGAAAACCAAGGGCGAAGGGCAATACTATGAGAAAACAAAAAGCCATGCCGGATATGAAAAGGATTGTTCCCGCACTAATGAATGGCAGGACGTATTTCTTTTCTTTTTTGTGAAGGCCGGGGGAAATAAACATCCATATCTGGCCAAGTATTAAGGGAAAAGAGATAAAGAAGGCCGCCATCATGGACAACTTGATGTGCATCCAGAAGGCCTCCGCCGGTTCAAGGAAAACTAGGTTAGTAACCTTCGTTGCCTTGGGCACGAAATGCGCGTAAGGTGATTTAAGATGAAACACGAGCTCGTTTCTCATTGGAAACATCAGGCCCTTTAGGAGCAGCTCGGAATAATTGAAGACGATGATGAAGACAGCGAAGAGTATGACGACGATCCATAGCAGCCTTCGCCTGAGCTCTCCGAGGTGCTCGAAGAATGACATCTTGTCATTTTCCATCGGCGCCTTTTAGCGGTTCCTCCTTAATTTGCGGTTCCTTAATTGACGGCTCCTTAATTGACGGCTCCTTAATACGAACTCTTTTTCGGGCTCTTTTTCGGGCTCTTTTTCGGTTTTTGGCATGGTGGCGGATTGCTCAGACCGGGAGTTGGAAGCATTATTGGCTGCGGATTTAATGGCAGACTCGCTATTGAATTGCGTTGGCTTGCCGAATTGCGAAGGGTTGCCGAACTGAGACGGCTTGCCGAATTGCGGCGGTCCTATAATCGTTTCCGTGGCTGCTCGTTTTATCTCGGCAATCTCCCGGTTAATCTTTTCCATCTCATCCCTTAGCGGGATGTGGTCGTCTCCCATTTCGGCGTGCATCTGTGTTTTGAAGTCGAAAAGGATTTTCCTCAGGCCTCCGAGGAATTTACCAACCTTTGTCGCTAACTCGGGTAGGTTCTTCGGGCCAAAAACAAGGAGGGCCACAACGAAGATCATTACTATTTCCTGAATACCTAGATCAAACATCCGCTTGTATTTCCAGTGTCTGCGTTTCTATCGTTTACGTTTCCGTGCTCATTCTTCTTCATATATATGTTTAAGTGTAACCTTTTTCTGAGGATAAATGAAAGTGAAGGTTAAGAATATTCGAATGTCCGGATTTCTTCTCCTGATTTCATACCCGGCTCCAAGTGTGGTATAGAGGAAATCAAGAGGGCGGTATCGATAGCCCAGCCTGCCTTCCATGTAGTCGAAACTGTTGGAAAAATGGCTTTTTTTCGTGTCAAGCTCGGCGATGATGCTGATGTTGTTCGCGACTTTTAACTCGGAGCCGAGCAGGACGTCTATTTCAGTCTTAAGCCCTTGCATGAAAGGAACGAAGAAAAACACGTTGGTATGGGCATTGAATGGGCCAATCTTTTTGGACAGGATAAGACCCCCTCCGTATCGCCCTTCTGTGGTTAAATCGTCCCGTCCCGAGGGAGGCGATACTGACAGTAACAAACCTGCCGAAGGTAGTAGACCGTCCTCGTCAAACAGGCGGTTTCTGATTCCTATAGAGCCGTCTTCGAACCCGTCTTGTTTGTTTTGCAGCCTGAAGGGCACGGTGCTGCTAATCTCCAGGTCGTCGGTAAGGCCGAAGGCGGAGGCCAGAGAAAACCTGTAAAACGAGGGGTTTACGAAGTAATCACCTTCCGTTTCGACGGACAATACACCGGTTTCGTTGGTGGATGTCGAAAAGGTGGAGAAGATTCCATTGGGCTGTACCGGCTGGAGCCCCCTGACGTCAAACTTGTTGTCAAAGCAAAACGCAGCGGTCGCAAACAGGCTGCCGGTTAAGAAAACAAGGATAGCGCATAAAAATCTCATCACGGTAAAAATAACAAAACCGACGCTTCGCTGTCAACGAAAGAGTTTAAAGATGTTTCGGGTTTTTGCCATCGTAAAAGGCTTGTGATAAAACGTCGAGATAGGATATTGTATAAGTATTGTAAATCATTCCGGAGATATTACAATATCTATTTTACAAATGGAGAGTGAATTATCAGCATAATGCCTCACAAACACCGTATCTTCTTACGGAATGCCTTATTGAAAACGCTAAGTCCGACGCTGATTTTGGTGCTAATGTTGTCGTACATACCGGTCACGTCTTTTTTTCCCTTAACGACGTCTTTATGGGCGTCAGGCACATCTGCGGCTTCTCCGGTACTTGACGAAGAGCATCTAAATTCGATAGACGATGTAGTCGGGCAGGCGATTAACGACGGCAGGATTCCGGGTGCCGTCGTCGTAATAGGAAACAAAGACGGTGTCGTCTATCGAAAGGCATTCGGCTATCGCTGCCTGGTGCCGGATAAAATACCGATGACCGTGGATACCATCTTTGACCTGTCCTCGGTTACAAAGGTAATTGCCACTACCACTGCGGTTATGCAGCTAGTAGAACGAGGGAAGCTTCGTCTTGAAGATCCCGTTGCTAAGTACTGGCACGAGTTCGCCTACAGCGGAAAGGGAAACATCACGGTTCGCCAGCTGCTTACACATTACTCCGGGCTTCGGCCTGACCTTGACGTACAAACGCGGTGGTACGGTTACGATACCGCCCTCAAAATGATAATTGCCGAAAAACCGGTCTATCCGCCGGGGACGCGTTTTGTTTACAGCGATATTAACTTCGAAGTCTTAGGCGAACTCGTTCGCAGGATTTCCGGCCAACCCCTTGACGTATACTGTGCGCAGCATATATTCAAACCATTGGGAATGACGGATACCGGATTCAAACCTGCGCCTGAACTTCGTAATCGTATTGCACCCACGACTTTCAGAAAAGGCAGGATGCTCCAGGGACAGGTGCATGATCCGACGGCATACTATATGGGAGGTGTAGCGGGGCACGCGGGACTTTTCTCGACCGCAGGCGACGTCGCCCTGTTTGCCCGGATGCTTCTCGATGGCGGCTCTATCGGTAGTGTGCGCATTCTCAGCCCTCTTATGGTAGAAAAGATGAGCAGTCCTCAGACTCCACCGGGTAAGACGGCTCTACGGGGACTTGGCTGGGACATCGATTCACCCTTTGCATCTACCCGAGGCGTACTTTTTCCCGTCGGCTCCTATGGCCACTCCGGTTTTACGGGAACCTCGATTTGGATAGACCCCGTTTCCGAAACTTACGTTATCATCCTTACCAACCGTGTTCATCCCGATGAAAAGGGGGACGCGGTGTCGCTAAGGTCAGAGATCTCGACGATTGTCGCCTCGTCGCTGGAGCAGTCACCCGCCGGGCGTATACTTACGAGCCATCGCACTCTGACAAGTTACTATGAGCTTTTAAGTAGTTACAGCGCAAAGGACTTACGCAACCGGGGCTCAGGCAACGGGAGCGTAAATAACGGGAGTTTACATAACGGGAGCTTTCGAAACTGGGGCTTACGTAACGGCAATGTTAAAACGGGGATAGATGTTCTGGCTTCGGAAAAATTCAAATCGTTATCCGGCCTCAGTGTCGGATTAATCACCAACCATTCGGGGCAGGACTCCGCGGGACACCGTAGCGTTGATCTTCTTTACAACGCCCGTGGTGTGAAATTAAGGGCTCTGTTTAGTCCGGAGCATGGTTTCTATGGAGACTACGATGAGATCTCGTCTAAAGTTCTTATTTATGACACTAAAACGGGGTTGCCTGTTTATAATCTCTACGGTAAAACCAATCGGCCTGCCCCTGAAATGCTTGACGGGCTCGACGCGCTCGTTTTTGACATACAGGATGCCGGTGTCCGTTTTTACACTTATATCACGACGATGGGTTACGCCATGGAGGCCGCCGCTAAAAAAGGAATTGCCTTTTACGTTTTAGACAGGCCCAATCCCATTACCGGAAACTTGATCCAGGGGCCAATCGTGGGTAGCAATCTCAGGTCTTTTACCAACTATTTTCCACTGCCTGTCAGGCACGGGATGACCATAGGCGAACTTGCCGAAATGTTTAACGCCGAGTACAAGATTGGCGCCAAACTGCACGTAATCAAAATGCAGGGATATGAGCGCACCGACTGGTACGATGAGACCGGCCTCACGTGGGTGAACCCTTCCCCAAACATCAGAAGTTTAACGGGGGCGACTCTTTACCCGGGAGTCGCAATGG
Source organism: Nitrospirota bacterium (assembly GCA_015233615.1). Lineage (GTDB taxonomy): Bacteria > Nitrospirota > Thermodesulfovibrionia > Thermodesulfovibrionales > Magnetobacteriaceae > JADFXJ01. The sequence continues at coordinate 10,698 of JADFXJ010000047.1, read as the reverse complement.
TGGAAGGGGCAAACGTTAGCGTAGGACGGGGGACCGGCATGCCGTTCGAAGTTATGGGAGCACCCTGGATACAAGCAAAAAGGCTCGCGGCATATTTGAACGATCGCAGGGTTGAGGGTGTACGTTTTATACCGGTGGACTTTACACCTTCGGACTCGGAATATAAAAACGAGCTATGCCACGGCGTTCAGATCGTTGTTATCGATCGCCGTGAATTGGACTGCCCGGCTCTGGGAGTGGAAATTGCCTCGGCTCTCTACCACCTTTTCCAGAAGGAATTCAACATAGACAGTACGAGAGGTCTTATAGGGGACAACGCTTTACAGGGCATTAAAGATAACCACGACCCCCAATCGATTGTAACGCAGTGGCAGACCCAACTTGATCAGTTCCAAAAGCTGCGCTCAAAATACCTTCTTTACTGATCCGAAAAACGGTGGTTAGAAATCGATAAAACAGTGCGTTTCCTTTTTGATTCGAGCAATTGTAAATCGGCTTTGGTAGCAAATTCATTCTTCATCGCTTGAAATTTATTATCAGAGTCTTTCTTCGCTTCGGCAAATTCTCTTTTTACTTCGGCAAATTCTTTCATCAACGTTTCGAATTTACTGTCGCTGTCTTTCCTCGACAGGTCGAATTCTTGCCTCAACAAAGCGAATTCTTGCCTCAATAAATCGTGTTTGCCGTCGAATTCCTGCCTTAATAAATCGTGTTTGCTATCAATTTCTTTCTTTATCCCATCCAAAAGTTCATTCTTCGTGGATGCCCACTTTGATTCGATATTCCCGGTTATGGTAAGCTCTATGGACTTAACGATAACTCTGGCGTCCTCTTTGACAATCTTATCCTCGAACACTTCATATACTTCTAATGGTAACGTAGCCATAATCAATCCTATCATAAGTCCATAGAATATAGCAATTAATTTCAAACCCACTAAAAACGGCGGCTAACTTTGTTCTCAAGCTCACATCTTTCCGGCCCGTTTCCGGCCCGCGAATACCCCCTCACGGGGGGTAGGGGGGGGTGACGGCTGACAGCTTTGCTGATTAGAAACAATTTTCTCCATGCAATGCCTGTCGTACCTTGTGGAAACGGCAGTCAATCGCCATTTTCAGGATTAAAACTTCGATAGCTCCCTGAGTGCGTCTCTTCCTATCCACCTGGGGGCTTTGCCACCCATTGCCACAATCTCCCCGGCCACTTCGATAGCCCTTTCCTTTAAGAAGACGTTCCTCTTGCCAATCTGTCGAAGAGCCCAGTTTACCGCTTTTTTTACGAAGTTTCTCTCGTCGGTAGCTCCTTCCTTAATAAGCGGAAAGAATTTCACGAACTCTCCGTCACCGGTTTTCTTGTCGTGAACGGACATGGCAGCCATCAATACGAAGCCGGCCCTCTTTACAAACTCCTCATCCCTGGTGCTCCACTTACGGGCCTTGCTAAAGGCATAGGGCGTCCTGTCGAAAAGCTTGCTGCACACCTGATCGCATACGTCCCAGGAATCGAAATCCTCAGCCCATCTGTCCATCTGCTCCGGAGTTACCAGTGATTGGTCTTCCACAAAAGAAGCCAGTATCCTGGCTTCGTGAATGCCGGTAGCCCATAGCTCAATTGCGATAGCGTGGTCTTTACCGATCTTTCCTGCAATTTTATTCAGAGCCGGTATGCTCACGCCCAGGGTTCCTTTGGGGTTTATACCGTACCTTGTCATGCCCTCCACGTTACGCGGATTTGCCAGTCCCTGCAGCTCAGAAACCACGTCCCGGCATTCGATGGTTTTAACCATATTCTTAACCATATTTTGCACATCCTGCTATTGCAATCAATCAATCTAATCTTAATCAGTATTTCACGACAACCTGAATGCTTTATAGATGCTATATCGATACTATTGTGCTTTAACCACAAGTACGGCACAAGGAGCCATCCCTATTACTTTTTCCGTCGAGTTCCCCATAAAAAGCTTTTTTAGTCCGGTAGTACCATAAGCTCCAACAACAATAAGGTCTGAGGCTCTCTCATTTGCGACGTCAACAATAACATCAAAAGATCTTCCTTTTGGAGTTAACGTTTCGACGGAGATGTTTTCTTTTTGAGCGATTTCGACAACTTCATCGACGTTTACTTTTGCTTGTTCCAGCTCATCGTCGGTTCGACAAGTACAAATAGCGATAATACTGCCTCCACAACGCTTTGCTATCTCAATACCTTCCTGCACGGCTGCCTTACCGTGCAGGGAACCATCCGTGCCTATTATAATATTTTTACATTCGAATCTTGCTGCCCTGGGAACAACAAGAACCTTACACGAAGCATGTCCTATAATTTTTGCCGCAACCTCTCCAAACAGAAGTTTCTTGACTCCCGTATAGCCGCGTCTGCCGATTATTATCATGTTGATGTTTTTATTGTTGGCTACTTCGACGATACCCTGATATATTTCATTTCCATGAGAAAGAATAGTCTCGCAATAAACATTTTCCTTCGATGCTTTAAGCTTAATTTCTTCAAGATGCGATAGTATTTCAACCTCCATATCTTCGAAATCCTTTGGTGACATTGCCTCAAGCCTTATCTCTTCTTCAATCACCGATAATGCATAAAGCCTGCTAGAACATAAGGCGGCAAATTTTACACCCTCACGTATAGCGCCATCGCTGTAGTTTGTTCCATCGGTTACTAAAAGGATCCTTTCTGTCTTTATTGGACACATCGGCTTATTATCCATTGATTCTCCCATTTTTAGCTCCTGTTAATATTTTTAATCCGATGCAAAGCATCAGGCTTATCTACTATCATATATAAACTCGCCGATATACTTTCTCTTCGGCTAGGCGCGGGCACTATAGGATGTTGGTTTTTAGCCATAGTTTTTGAGTCCAAATCAATTGTGCGGTTAATGAACGCACAATTTCATAAAGTTTTTTAAAAGAATATCCAACTTCATTATACATCAGACTTTTCCAGGATTACAAATATAACGATTTCCCTATTGTGTTGCCTCGTTTGTAAAGCTAAAGACGTTTGGCTTGCCGATATGCTGAAATTGGTAAAAATGATTTGACATTAAACACGATACCTGTTAATCTAATGAAACACGTGTGAGGTGAATATGGATTATCTCGTATCATGGTTGGTTCTGGCCGGAGCGGTATTGATAGCGGCTTATATCATTCCAGGCGTAAAAATCAGCGGTTTTTTCAGTGCACTTGCCGTTGCGTTGGCGCTGGGTATAATGAATCTCATTTTAAGACCCATCCTCATTTTCTTTACGCTTCCGTTAAGCATACTGACACTTGGCCTGTTTATCTTCGTTATAAACGCCATCATCATATTGCTCGCGGACAAGCTGGTGAAGGGGTTTGAGGTGCGGGGGTTTTTCTCGGCACTTTTGTACAGCATCGTAGTTTCTGTAATAAATATGGTTTTAGGCCATTTCTTTAAGCATCATTAATTAAACAGTGCACGCACACAAAGCTGAGGAAGTGGATTCCTGCTCCCCCCCTGTTCAAGCCAGGTACAAGCTTTGCAGTAACGGCAAAGGGTTTGCCGGGAGGGGTTGACATTCCAACGCAAACCCTCTCCCACGCCACCCACGGCCAAGGTTTACTCACAGGCCTGCTAAAGCCTGATACCGCCGTCTACATCGATAACCGTGCCGGTTACGAACGAATTCGATATTACAAAGAGTATTGCCCCGGCTATGTCCTCCGGCTTGCCAATCCGTTTAACCGGTGCCGATTGTGAGAAGTGCCCGAACATCGCGGCCTTTTGCGCCGGTTCCATCAAGTCGTAGGCCGGCGTGTCTATCAGACCGGGTGAAATGGCGTTTACCCTAATCGGAGCGATCTCCACGGCAAGGGTTGTGGCCATCGATACAATGGCCCCGTTTACCGCCGCGAGTCCGGCGGTACCCGGTATGGCCTTCCTGCTTGCAGCCCCGGTGACAAACGTGATGGAGCCGTCTTCCCTTATATGGGGCAGCGCGTATTTGGCACAGTGGAAATATCCCCAGAACTTGTTATCGAAATCTTTCCTGAGAGCGGCGGTATCGATGTCTTTTAAGGCTCCCCATGCCGGAAAGCCGTCTGCCGTCAAAACCAGGTGATCGAATTTGCCAAGGTTGGCAAAAAAGATCTTTACAGAGCCTTCGCGGCTGAAGTCGAGACTTAAGGACTCCATGTCCGCTTCGAAATGAGTTTTGGCAGCCACGAGCTTCTTTTCCGACCGGCCGACAATTACTAAACGTGCTCCGGCGTGCGCGAGCACCATGGCTGAAGCCAGACCTATCCCGGAGCTGCCCCCTATTACGACTACTCTCTGTCCTTCCAGTGAAACCATAATCCCCTCCTTTTAAAGAAATAAGCGTGTTATCCCGGAAAGCTTATTTATCCGCTTCGATCGTGCCATACAGATGGTAGGCACAATCGGGGCCGACCATCTGTGCTGCGGCCTTGTACGGCAGCCTGGCCTTGCCCGTCATTATAAGCCGCCGGTACTTATACCTGAGCCTTACCTGGTTTGCCTTGTCGCTCACCCGGTCTTCGTGCTTGGTCTCACGGCTTTTGTGCATGGTCTCCCGGCATTCTTGTCCAGTCTCCCGGCCTTCGTGCCCGGCGTCAAACCCGGATTCGGTGTCCATTTTTGCAGGTTCGATTATTTTCTCGTTCATGTTTCCTTCCATCGTCGATCATCTTCGGATCAAAACATATATTTATTATATATCTTTAGGTCAAACATTTTCGATGGTCTTGTAAAGGGCCGGCAATCCTGGGGTACGTAATGTGCCCGGAGCTATTTAAACCGTTGCAGGTACGTTTCCTCGCCAAGGCGTCTTTTTATTGCCATCTTGTAGAGTTCCACGTACTTTTTGGAGGAAACTTCCCAGGTGAAACGCTCCGCCATGGCACGCGCGATCATGCCGTCGATTACGTTTTTTTGGTTATAGTAAGTGTAGAGTGCCCACCCCACCGTATTTATGAGGGCTTCGGCGGTAAGGTCGTAAAATTTGAAGCCCGTGCCGGTATTGGTGTCTGCGTCGAGGTTTACCACGGTGTCGTTGAGCCCTCCTACCGCTCTGATTATGGGGAGGGTGCCGTAGCGCAGGCTGTATAACTGGTTCAGGCCACAAGGCTCAAACATCGAGGGCATGAGCAAGAAGTCCGCCCCTGCCTCTATCTTATGTGCCAGAGCGTTGTCGTAACCGATGAAGCAGCCAAACCTTCCCGGATAACGGGCCGGTAGATCTCCGAAAAAGAAGTGGGCCCACACCTCGCCCATGCCGAGGATAACCAGTTGGACGTCGTATTCTAACAGCTTGTGTATGGCCTCGGCCAATACGTCTATGCCCTTTTGCTTTACGAGGCGGGTGACTATTCCTATGATGGGAACGTTGTCTCTTACGCTCAGGTTAAAAGTCCGCTGCAAGTCTATCTTGCATACGGCCTTGCCGGAGCGGGACTCAGCCGAATATCTGGCGGCTATGTACCTGTCCGTCTCGGGGTTCCATTCTTCGTAGTCCACGCCGTTGAGTATGCCGTATAAGTCGGCAAACCTCTCGCGAAGCACGCTGTCGAGTTCCCAGCCGAATTCAATTGTCTGAATCTCCCTGGCATAGCTCTTGCTTACCGTATTTATAAGCGTGGCGTGGTATATGGCACCCTTTAAGAGGTTTGTGTTTCCGTCCTTTTCCAGGCCGAGAAAGTTGAAGTGCTCCCACCCGATACCGAGAACGTCCATCAGACCCTCGTAGAACTCTCCCTGGTGCTGGAGGTTGTGGATAGTCAAAAGGGTGGCGCTCTTTCCTACCGTCGGGTCGCTATGGTATATGGTATCGAGGAAGATCACGGCTGCGGCGGTATGCCAATCGTGAACGTGGAAAACGTCGGGCGCAAATCCCAGGACCTTACAGAGTTCTATGCCGGCACGTGAAAGGAATACGAAACGGTTGTCGTTATCCAGGTGCCCGTCGCCGTCGGGGTTAGAGTAAAGGCCGCCTTCCCGTCCGTAAAACTGCTCGTGCTCGATAAAGTATACGATGGGGGAGGGAGCGGCGGTCCTGCCCTCCCATACGGCACAGCCCATGTTGCCTATTACGCCCATAGGCACGTCGAGGTTCTCCAGTGTCCTGGTTAGATCATGCTTTTGGGCCGTTATCCTCAGGTATTTGGGAATTACCACCCTGACGTCGTGGCCCTGCCTTACCAGCTCTCTGGACAGGGAAAACACTACGTCGGCAAGGCCTCCCTCTTTGGCATATGGCACCATCTCGGAGGACACCATCAGTATTTTCAATTTCTCAGTCATATTAATCCCACCCCCGGGCCATAGTTACTATGGATTATAACAAAGACAGACCGAAGAGGTAAAGGATTTCAGACATATTTTCATACATATTTTGCCAACCATGATTCGGTCACTTAATTATTTGTCCCTTTTTACCGCAGTAACGATGACGGTATCGTTTATCAACTTATGGTCGATGTCGTGCAGTCCGGCCTTTGCCAGCCATTCCTTTATCTCCTCTACGGGGTAGCACCTGCCCTCCTGCGTGTTTACCAGCATGTTAACCGAAAACAGTGCGCCCTCTGCGGGTGTGGCCATGTTTTCGTCTATGTAAAACTCGTGTATGACAATTCTACCGTTTTCGTTCAGCGCTTTTTTTACTTTTTTCACGAGGGCGGTGTTTTCCTTGTCGGAATTGGAGTGCACTACCTGGCTCAGCAGGGCCAGGTCGTAGCCCGAGCCTATGTCGTCTGCGTTGAAATCGCCTGCCATAAAGCCGATACCACAGACACCGGCCTTGTCTATAAACTCTTTGGCGATGGAGATTGTCTCCGGGCGATCGAAGAGGGTTACGTCCACGCCCTTTCCGGCCATCTGCATGGAGTAAGTGCCGGGGCCGCCGCCCACGTCTATGACACTTTTTACGCCTTCTAACCCGATGGCCTCTATGACGTCCCCCACTTTCATCTTCGCAATGTTGTCCATTGCCATAATGAAGGTCTTGTGGTCCTGGGTGGACTGGGCTGGCTTACCCGTCCTGACGACCTCGTCGAGATTGGACCATCTCTTCCACAACGAGTCGCTGTGGCTGACTATGTCACCCTGGTAGTCGGGGCTGTCGCTTACAAGAAATTTGGTTGACAAGTCCGTATTGAAGTATTTTGAACTTACCTTGCCCAGTAGTTCCAGGGCAACGAGAGCGTCCAGCAGTATGGTCGTCCCCCGCAAGTCCAAACTCAGCTCATGCGCCAGGGTTTTTGCGGACTTCGGCGACGAGAGATGGTCAAATACGCGGAAATTGTTTGCAGTAAAGAGCACCCTCGACTTGCGGTAGCCGCCCATAATTTTCCTTAGTGCTAAGATCGATTCCTTCTCATTGTCCATAGTAGTTACCCTCCTGTTGTTTTAGAATTTGCGTTATATGTCCCGTGCTTTATAGTGCCCCTGCTTTATAGCCCCGGCAAAGCCCCTGGCCCTCAGTATGCAACTGTCGCACAGACCACAGGGCCGGCCGTCGGGGGTAGGGTCGTAGCAGCTCCACGTCATGGAGTAATCCACTCCAAGCGAAAACCCCTTCCCGATGATCTCAGCTTTCGTCATGCGAATCAGCGGAGTGTGTATCTTAAACCTCAGCGTTCCCTCTACCGTGACCTTCGTGGCGAGGTTGGCCATGGTTTCGAAGGCGCTTATATATTCGGGACGGCAATCCGGGTATCCGCTGTAGTCTATGGCGTTTACTCCCATGAATATATCCGGTGCCATGAGCGTCTCCGCCCAGGATAGGGCAAAGGCCAAAAAGATCGTATTGCGGGCGGGCACGTACGTTACGGGAATCCCGGTGGTATCTGCATTATCCTGAAGCGCCTCCATCCCGGTGCCAATACGACCCTTTGGCACATCCATGCCCGTGGTCAGTAAGGCGGAGCCGCCGATTTCCCTCATGTCAAAGGAGATAACCAGGTGTTTTATTACCCCGAAGTGCGTGGATATATGCCTGGCCGCCTCTATTTCGAGCTTGTGGCGCTGGCCGTAGTCAAATGTCATGGTATAAAGTCCGTACCCCTCGTCGCGGGCGATGGCAAGCGTCGTGGTGGAGTCCAGGCCGCCGCTTAAGAGTATTACGGCTTTTTCCCGGCCTTTTTCCCCGGCGTGTTCCTGCGAAGTTTTATTCATTGGACTTCCTCGCCGTCTTTTCTGCAGGCCTTTCCGCAAGCTTTTCCCCCGGCCTTTTTACCGGACATCCCGCCTATTTTACCCTCCGTGCCATCGATGAGCCGGCTGACGTTACCCCTGTGCTTGAACAGGATTAGAGCGGCAATGACTGCTCCGAAGACAACCCTTATAATCCCGTCCCGGGAACTGGACAGCAGGTAGTAGTTAACCGGTAAGAGTAAAAAAGAAACGATAGCCGACAAAGAAGAGTACCTGGCAATTGCAGCCGTCAATAGCCACAGCCCCAGTGTTGCCAAACCGACTACCGGACTATACACGAGGATAACGCCGAGACTCGTAGCCACTCCCTTACCCCCTTTGAAAGACAGGAACACGGAGAAGTCGTGGCCCAGCACCGCGCACAACCCCACCAGGCCGACTCCGGTGTCGTTAAATCCCGCAGCCCTGGCTATGGCGACGATTGCCGCCCCCTTACCCATGTCCCCTATAAGTGTCAAAATGGCAGATCCCTTGCCCACGCTTCTCAGCACGTTGGTGGCGCCGATGTTGCCGCTGCCCGTCTTTCTGAGGTCGACACCCCGTGCTCTGGCTATAACGAGCCCGAAGGGGATGGAACCTGCTATATATGCTATCGTCATTAAGAGTATTCTCATATCTTCCTCCAGAATACCACCGTATACTGCACGGCGGAGACCACGGCAAGCACTACCGCTATCCAGATTAAGACGATGCCCGTTCCATAAAGGTTTACGCCAAAGAGAGAGTCCTCCAGGATCAGGCATAAAATACCGAACACCTGCGCGTTCGTTTTGAGTTTTCCGCCCATCTCCGCCTTTATGACTATGTTTTTAGTTAGCGCTCCCACCCTCAGAGCCGTTATAAGAAACTCCCTTACGGTTATGATAATCGCCGGCCACAAAGACAGGCTGCCCATGCTGACGAGCAAAAACAAGGCAGATATTACCAAAAACTTGTCGGCTATGGGATCTATGATTATTCCGAACTCGGTGATCTGTCCAAGACGTCTGGCCAGGTAACCGTCCAGGAAATCGGTTATGGAAGCTATGCCGAAGACTACTGCCCCGGCAACGGGGTGTGAGGGGGTAATGAGTATAAACACGGGTATCAATACTATTCTGCTGAGCGTTAACGCGGTAGGAACGTTAAGTTTGAATGTCCTTATCGGCATAGGTCTTCGATTAAAGAGTCCCACAGGCCCTTTGCTTTTAGTATGATCTCACAAACCTCTCTGACGGCCCCGCGGCCGCCACCTGCTTTCGTGACAAGCATGGCCCTGTTTTTTACTTCTATGCCGGCCTCCGGCACCGAAACTGGAAGTCCGCCTCTTACCAGGAGTGGAAGATCGGCCAGGTCATCGCCAACGCAGGCAATCTCGTCGTCGCTGAGGCCATATTTCGCCTTTAGCTCCTCGTAGGCGCCTAACTTCGAACTCCGGCACTGAAACACGTCCACGATGCCGAGTTCCGCTGCCCGCCTATCCACGACCTTAGAAAGCCTGCCGGTAAGTATGGCTACATTTATCCCGTTATCCCGGAGGAGCTTTATCCCCTGGCCATCGCGCACGTGAAACGACTTAAATTCGTTTCCCTCGTTATCCAGGATGATGCCGCCGCTTGTCATGACGCCATCCACGTCGAGAATGAGGAGCTTTATCCTGCGTGCCGCCTGTATGATGTTTTCGTTCACGATTATAGCCCTTATAGCTCTTTCACGGAGACGTTGTTCAGCGTCCGAATCGTCCGATGAAGGTATCATTAATGAGTTACGATAACAACCGATATAGCGATATAAAGATAATAAAAAATTCTAACATAATATACGGATATTTGCAATCGGAGTCTACCGAATAAACAATTCGTTTATGGCTATCGGTTTACGGACGTCCGGGCTACCCGGCTACGGCGGCAATCTAGTAAGGAATCCAATGACCTATTCCATTTGCACTGAAGCACTGATAACCGTGAACGTTTCGTTTCGGATTGGTGGTGCCCTGGAAGCAGGTCATCACGATGTTACTGCAGTCCAGTGTGCCATTGTTGGTAGCGGCAGAACCGAAGGAGATATCAACGCCATAGAACGAACCCTTTGTCGAGGTATCCGGGCCGACAATAGACGCGTTGACACCACCCACAAAAGATGATGCAGAGTTCTGGTTGAAGGTGTACATATCCGTCATATTACCGCCAAGGATGCCGAGATTAATCGCGGGAAACGACGATGTCGAAAATGCCAATCCGCTCGTCCTGGGTGTGAACGTTACTGAGGCTGACTGGCTGCTTGAATTCGACGCTACACAGTAAATAACGTTGGTCGCGGCGGTATGGAAATAAGGAAACCTGTAAGTTACGTTGTCAGGATTGTTTACTTGTCCAACCCTCAGTCCATTGCCATTGCTTGTAACCCAGATTTCATTGCGGTTGTAAGGACTGTAGAAAATCCTGGTTGGCTGCCTGAAAGGGTAAGATGCTACCTGTGTAAACGTGGGAGAATTCGAAGCGG
>JADFXJ010000179.1 GCA_015233615.1 Nitrospirota bacterium | reverse complement strand
TAAGTATAAAAGCAGGTAAATGGAGATTAAAGACAAAAGAGTGTTGGTTGTGGTTCCTTCCTATAACGAAGGCGAGAGGATTGGAGATATTATACACAGAATAAGAAATGTCTTGTCCGGGATTAAAGTACTTGTAATAGACGATTGTTCTACGGACGATACAAGAGCAAAAGCTATGGAAGCCGGCGCGACCGTACTTACACACCCTGTAAATCTGGGTTATGGTGGGGGACTCGAAACAGGGTATTCGTACGCGTTGCAACGTGGTTTCGACGTTGTAATCCAAATGGATGGCGACGGCCAGCACGTGGCGGAGGAGATTCCGAAGATTCTTTTACCGGTGTTGAACGGGGAGGCGGATATCACTATAGGCAGCCGCTATTTGGATATTGGCGTGGCTGGTTACAGGACGCCTCTTGCCAGGCGGCTTGGCCAAAGATTATTTTGTTCGATATATTATTTGATAACGAGGCGGGTCATCACCGATCCTACCTCTGGCTTTCAATGCCTTAACAAAAGGACTTTGGAATTATATACGAGGGTTTTTTTCCCGGACGACTTCCCGGATGCCGATGTTTTGTTGATTGCTTACTACGCGAAACTTCGAATTCTGGAGGTGGCGGTAAGGATGTTGGAGCGTACGGGGGGGGTATCCATGCACTCGGGACTCAGACCTATATATTATGTTTTCAAGATGCTCTTTTCCATGTTCATCACCGTGTGGAATCGTAGGAAATGGATTAGCTATGGAATCTAAACAGTTTATATTTTCTCTTATTTTAAGTACGACGTTCATGCTTATTATCATCAAGCTGGTTCAGACCGGAAGGCTCGATATTAAATACTGCTGGTTTTGGTTGTCGGCCGGAGTGCTGGCTATATTGTTAGTTCTTAAATATGATTTGCTCGTGTGGATTTCAGGTATCATTGGTGTAGTTACTCCGACCACGACACTTTTTATTTTTGCAACGCTGATTTTATTTGTCCTGTGCCTGTATCTGTTTACAATAATTTCCACGCACCGCCGCCAGATTAAGAAGCTGGCACAAACGATAGCCATTCTTACAGAGAACAAATAAGATGCTGCGTGTTGCCATGGTGTCGTCCCCTTTGACGTTGGAACAGAGGTATGGTAAATTTTCCGCTGCCGGTAATAACCAGCCAACTTACGCGTTGCCTTGCCTCGCGTCGATTGCCAGGTCGGAGGGTGCCGACGTTATCATTATAGACGCTTCCTCCGAAGGTCTTGCCGTTGATGAGGTCTTGCCGATTCTTCTCGAATATAAACCCGATGTCCTGGGAATTAGCTCGACGACGGTGGGGATTAACGCCTCGGCGGAACTATCTATGCGGATAAAACAATCGAGCCCGCATACTATTACTATCATAGGCGGCTGCCACGTAACGGCCATTGCTGAGGAAACCATGTCTGAGTTTCCTTATTTCGATATTGCCGTTGTCGGTGAAGGTGAAAATACTTTCGCGGAAATTTTGAGAATTTTACAAAAGGGACAATCTCTTGTTTCTACCGATGTTCCTACGGACGTCATGGGAACGGCGGTAAGGCAAAATGGTAAAGTGATTTTAAACGGCAGGCGGCCTTTTATAACAAATTTAGACGAATTGCCTTTGCCTGCATGGGATCTTCTCAGAGGCTTTCCAGACGCTTTTAAACCATCTCCGGCCAGAATAAAGCGATTCCCTTGTGCCTCGATAGTATTGGCGAGAGGATGTCCGAATCAATGCCATTTCTGCGACCGTTCGGTATTTGGGAATAAAGTACGATCATTCAGTGCCACCCGTGCGGTTGACATGATCAAGGACTTACGGTACCATTATGGTGTGAAGGAAATACTTATGGAAGACGACACCTTTATCGTAGTGCCGGGCAGGGTGAAGGAGTTTTGCGAGAGGCTGATTTCGGAGAAAGTGGATATAACGTGGTCATGTCTGGGCAGGGCCGACAGGGCAAACCTGGAGGTTATGAAATTAATGAAACGTGCCGGGTGTTGGCATATCTCTTACGGAGTGGAAAGTGGAGACCAACGCATACTGGATCTTATGCACAAGGGTGAAACCATCCCGGAGATAGAAGAGGCCATTGTCCTGACTAAAGAAGCGGGGCTAAAAAGCAAGGGATTCTTCATGGTTGGATTTCCCGGAGAGACACGCGATTCTCTCCGATTGACAAAAGAACTGGCTTTGAGGCTTCCTTTAGACGATATTTCGGTAATGCAATTAACTCCTTTTCCGGGAACCGCTGTTTATGCTGAAGCCTCTACGTATGGTACGTTCGAACGTGACTGGCGTAAAATGAATGCCTTGAATACGGTTTTTGTTCCTCACGGGTTCACCATAGAAGAGCTGGAAGAGGCCCGTGCCAAAATTCTCAAAGAATTCTATTTCAGGCCTAAAGTACTTGTAAATAAACTAAGAGACGTCGTTTCGAACCCACAACTATTTGTCCACATGCTCAAGGGTTTTAAGGCGTTAATCCAGGTTATCACGAAATGACGGCCGATAAGAGGGTTCTATTCATAAATGCCGTAGATCCGGCGTCCGAGATAGAAAACAGGTACCGGCCGTTATGGCCTGCATACCTTGTCTCGTACTTCGAAAAGTATGCTGGTATGGATAAATTCAGTTTTCTTTTAGCCGGTAGCAATATCGAAAAAGAGATGGATCTGTTTAAGCCGCATATCGTCGCGATAAGTTCCGTGTCACAGAATTATAATTATGCCTCAAAATATGCCGGTATTGCGAAAAAACATGGATGTGCGGTAATGATCGGAGGAATACATATTACCTATATGCCGCATTGTCTTACTCGGGATATGGACGTGGGAGTAATTGGTGAAGGAGAGGAAACATTCCTTGAACTAATGAACCTTTATGATAGAGCCGGCAATTTTGACCCAAAAGACCTGGGGGCGGTTAATGGCATAGTTTATCATGACGGCGGCCAACTGGTAAAAACCGCTCCTCGCAACATGTTACGTTCTCTCGATGAACTTCCCCTTCCCAAAAGGTCCCTTATTGGTTATCAATCGCATGATTATATGTTTACAAGCCGTGGCTGTCCTTATAAATGTGTTTTTTGCGCCTCCACCCGTTTTTGGGATAAAGCAAGGTACGCCTCGGCTCAAAACGTGGTAGATGAGATACGTGGACTCGTAGAAAACGGCGTAAAGGTAATCAGTTTTTACGATGACCTATTTGTGGCCAATAAAGCAAGGCTGCAAAATATTGCCGAATTAATAGTAGCCGGCGGATTTCAAAGGCACATTCGCTTTACCTGTTCATGCAGGGCAAACACCGTGACTCCGGACGTGGTCAAAGCATTAAAGGCCATGAACGTCGTTTCCGTAGGAATGGGTCTCGAAAGCGGATGTGATCGTACGCTAAAATATCTTAAGGGACACGTAACGGTCAATGACAACACCCAGGCAATAAATATATTAAAGGACGCGGGTATTCAGGCGAATGCTTCCTTTGTTATCGGTGCGCCGGACGAAACCGAAGGAGAGGTCATGCAGACTTATAGTTTTATAAAAAGCAGCAGTGTGGATTTTTTTGACGTATACGTGCTGACGCCTCTTCCCGGCACGCCAATTTGGGATGAAGCTCTTAACAGGAATCTTGTTTCGAACGATATGGACTGGAACATTCTCAATATTAATTTCGAACTGAATACGGACAAAGCGATCATCATGTCCAATACCTTAACGCGCCGGCAACTGTTGGTTTTGTACAAAAGATTCCGTAGATTGAGGTTATACCGCATATTAAAGGCATTACCCGGATCCCCATGGATTAAGGATCTGCCGTCGGTGCTCCGTGGAATCCTCAAAGAGAAAATTACGAGGAAAGTGCGCAGTGTGTTGGGTAAGCCGTGATAAACCCGGATAAACACTGTAACGCTTACGCGCTTATCGAAGATAACCGTTGTAAAAGGTACGTATAAACGTGGCGGTAAATAACGAGCCCCTGGTATCCGTAGTTGTGGTTTGTTTAAACGGCCTGGAGATTTCACGTAGATGCCTGAGAGGTTTATTCAGCCAGGAATATGGCGCCAAAGAGATTATAGTCGTCGATAACGGTTCGAGTGAGGATATCGAAACCATGGTAAAGAGCGACTTTCCGCAGGCTTTGTTTCTCCGTCTCGATAAGAATCTGGGATTTGCGGGCGGATATAACAGGGGGATAGAGATGGCAAGAGGCAAATACGTTGCCATTATAAACAATGACGCACTGGCATCGCCCCTATGGCTGAAATCGTTGGTCGAAGCAGCCGAAAAGGACGAAAGCATAGGATCGGTCGCCTCTGTAATCTTCGATGGAAACAGACCCGGCGTCATAGACTCCTGCGGTGTAGGAATAGCTTTGGACGGTATGTCCCGCCAGGTGATGAGAGGCGAACGGCTCTACGGTACGATAACGGAAAAGGAGGTGTTGGCGCCGAGTGGTTGTGCCTGTCTTTACCGTTTGTCCGCCCTACGCCGGACGGGTGCTTTTGACGAGTCTTTTTTTGCGTATTGCGAGGACACCGATCTTGGGTTACGTCTGCGTTGGGCCGGTTTTAGATCCGTTATTGCTCCCGGCGCGGTCGTAGAGCACGCTTATTCGATGACTACGGGGAAGTTTAGCCTGAAAAAAGTATTTTACGTAGAGCGTAACCATTACTGGCTTGCTTTAAAGAATTTTCCATTTGTGCTTTTAATTCTTTTACCCGTTTTTACTATACGGCGTTATCTGATACAGTTCATCTCGATTAAATCTAAAGATAGCGGCCTGAACAGGTTTGCCGAAGCGAATAACATCCTGAAAATCATGGAAACCATTATAACGGCTACTTTTTCAGCAATTAATGGAATTTTCGCGACGTTAAAAAAAAGAAAGGCGATATTCGGGGCAAAGAAAATAAGCAGCATGGCAATGTTGAAACAAATATGGCGTCACAAAATTTCCATGTATAATATTTTAAAATGAGGACTTCGAAATGAGGACTATCATATGCCGGTAAATATCGATTCGACCACAGAGAAACTGTATCAGTGGCAACAGTACAACAAGGGCGGGATAGGCAGGCTCTACTGGGATTACAGGGATAAAGTAGCGTTAAACCTTGTGGATGACAAAGACAGGGTTATCGTAGACCTGGGTTGCGGAGAGGGTATAACTCTAAAAAAAATAGTTAATAAATTCCCCGCCGCTATCGTGCTGGGTATAGATGGAATGACGGAAAATATCGATATATGTACAAGACTTGGCTTACCGGCCTCATTAGGGGACGTTTATAATCTTGACCTGCCGGAAAATTCGGTCGACGTTGTGCTGTTGTTCGAAGTTATCGAGCATTTATCGGAGCCGTTAAAGGCCTTAAGAGAAATCCACAGGATTCTCAAACCAAATGGGAAACTCATTATTATATTTCCTAACGACGGTTTCTTCAAAATAGCCAGGATTCTTACCCTCAAAATTAAGGAGGCTGCCTACGATCCCGGACACGTTAAACAGTGGACGTACGGCAATATGATGCCGGTTCTGAAACAAGCGGGTTTTTCCACTTTTTTTTATAGGTCGATTCCCTTTTTCTTGTGGCCGGTTTGTCTTCACGGTGTTGTGGGAGCCCGCAAATTTGCCGACGGCACTCGTTAGAGGATCCTTGTACCCGAAAAAAGATAAGTTAAAGCCTGGAAAACCCGCAATACATGGAACCTCTGGAAAACCCTCAATCCCTGGAAACCATATTTACCGGAAAGCTGCATTTCTGCTTGCCAAAACCGCAGTAAGCCTGTCTATAATCGTTTTTTTACTGTCAAAGGTAAACACTGCCAATGTAATCGTTTTTTTCAAAAATATAAACTTAGTGGAGTTTTCGGCGGCTATTTCGATTAACATTCTGGTAATATATATGGCCTCATTCAGGCTCGGGCTTTTCATACCCCGATACATGCCGGTCAATAAAATATTTTCCATAAACCTGATAGGACAGTTTTTCAACAACCTCTTGCCGGGGTCTACCGGCG
>JADFXJ010000046.1 GCA_015233615.1 Nitrospirota bacterium | reverse complement strand
CTTTGGAATCCCCCCTCTCCGGGACTAAACCCAAGAAGCCTGTGGATTGTCTTTGCCTCGTGTCCCGTTGCCTCCGACATTTTTTTGGCAGCCCTGCCGGTAGGTGCGGCAAGTAATATACGCTGTCCTAACTTCCCGTAAATCTTTATAATAGACTTGATTATCGTTGTTTTGCCCGTGCCCGGGCCGCCCGTTATCACCAGTACCTTGTTAACCAAAGCGCCCTCTACGGCTTTCACCTGGTTTTCGGCCAACTTTATTCCAAGAGCGTTTTGTACCCACGCCAGAGCTTTTCCCATGTCAAAAGTTCTCAAAAGCTTAGGAGCCTTAAGAAGTTTTTTGAGGTTATTGGCAACCCCGACCTCGGATACGTGATACTTCGTCAGATAAACGGCCTTGTTATTTACTTCTATTTCATCTTCGTTTAAGTCCTCTATGACTATCATTTTCTCCAGTGCGATATTGCCAAAGGCCTTTAAAAGTACCTCCCTGTCCACCTCCATCCGGTTATCCTCCTTCAGTACAAGAAGAATTTTTTTACACTCCTCTATAAGAAGTTCGAATGGATAGTATAAATGGCCTTTCCCCGACAACTGGTGAAGTGTATATATTATCCCGGCCTCTGCCCTTATGATTGAATTTCTGTCTATTCCCATCTGTCCGGCTATCTTATCCGCGGTTACAAAACCGATACCAAATATGTCGTGTGCCAGCCTGTAAGGATTGTTTTTAACGATGCTTATCGCTTCCTTGCCATAGTGCCTGAATATTTTTGTTGCATAGACGGCACTGACGCCGTGCCCCTGCAGAAATAACATAACTTCTTTGATGTCTCTCTGCTCGTGCCAGGCCTTTTTTATCATTTCTACGCGTTTCCGTCCGATACCTTCGATCTCCGACAGTCTCTCCGCGAGGTTTTCGATAACGTTAATCGTGTCCGTCCCGAATTTGGATACAATCCTTTTTGCCATTACGGGGCCAATACCTTTTATTAACCCCGAACCAAGGTATTTTTGTATTCCCGCCACGGTAGCAGGCACCATCGATATAAAAGAGTCAACTTTCAGTTGTTCCCCATACTTCGGATGGTTAAACCACTGGCCCTGTATCTTCATTACCTCGCCGACAACTACCGATTGAAGGTATCCGGCTATGGTTAATAAATCCCTTTGGCCCTTTACCGTCAGTTTGGCAATAGTGTACCCATTTTCTTCGTTAACGTAGGTTATTCTTTCTAATTGCCCAACTATTTCAATATTCCCATCCATCATATTCCCATCCATATTTAGTATAACAAGGGATGGTTAAAGAAAGCCCGAACCCTCGCCAGGTTTCCGGAGTCGTCGTCAGGCTCTTTTTTAGGAGTCTCCAGTATCAGGGGGATATCCGCGAAAGCCGGGTGGTTAACGAGCCGTTTCAAACCGGTTTCTCCGATTTTGCCCGCACCTATGTGCTCGTGCCTGTCTACTTTCGAGGCGCATTCCTTTTTGGAGTCGTTCAGATGTACGAGCCGCACCGCGGTCGGGCCCATGCAAGCCCCGATTTCGTCCGTGAGCTCAGCAAGGCCATGAGCGGTGGAAAGATCGTAACCCGAGACAAAGGCGTGGCAGGTATCGAGACAGATTCCACCTACGACGCTGCCGCCGATGGCACCGGGAGTTTTAATACCGCCAATTTGCTCTATGATCCCGGCAAGCCCACTGAAGGAAGACAACAGGCCGTCCTTGTCGCCGGCCATGTTTTCCAGAAGTATCGTCGATTTCCATTGGCCGCCACTGCCGGGCCGTTGGCCGATGCGTTTGAGTGCCCCGATAATCCTGCCGTAAGCCTCGCCTTGCCCGCTTGCAACGCTTCCCGGGTGCAAAACCAGGTAGTCGGCTCCTATAACGTCTGCAAGCTCCATTTCCCGTGTGAGCAGCGTTATGGACTTTTCCCATACGTCGTCCGACGCAGACGCCAGGTTTATCAGGTATGAAGCATGCACGAACAGAGGTGCTATGCCTGAAACTTTCCTTAATTCTATAAAACGGGCGGCTTCCTCATACGGTATGTCCTCTACGTGCCGATTGCGGGGGCTATGGGAAAATATCTGGATGGTGGTACAACCGAGACGTTCAGCCCTTTCGACGGACAAGTGAAGTCCTCCCGCAATAGACGTATGTACGCCAAGTATCACCCTTACGGACTCGTTATCACTGATTCATTACCCCTCCGGATTCGTTATCCCGGGCCCATTACCCTCTCTATTTCTTTTTTCAA
This sequence comes from Nitrospirota bacterium, assembly GCA_015233615.1. Lineage (GTDB taxonomy): Bacteria > Nitrospirota > Thermodesulfovibrionia > Thermodesulfovibrionales > Magnetobacteriaceae > JADFXJ01. Next base: position 23,804 of record JADFXJ010000046.1, on the reverse strand, counting down.
ATCGAATACGGAATAAGGTTTGCAGATGAGTCCCTTGAAACCGAAACTCCTGTAGTTGGCGATGACGGGCTTGTCCGAGTATCCGCTGGTGATGATGGCCTTGACTGCCTTATCGATTCTTAGCAATTCCCCCATGGTCTGTTCGCCGCCCATTCCTCCGCGTATAGCCAGGTCCAATATGGCCAGATCAAAGGGGGTACCCTCGTCTTTATGTGTCCGGTACGCCTCGATTGCCTCTTTGCCGTTTGGTACCAGCGTGACTTCATACCCCTCGATGGACAGAGCCGCTGCCATGTCTTCGGCTATAAGGACGTCGTCTTCCATGAAGAGAATTTTTAGTTTGCGGGTCGGCGGCCTATCCTGCAAGACCCGCTCACCGGCGGTTTCTATATTGTCGCCGGCGACGGCGGGCGACGGGTAAACGCCAAAGGTCAAGTCCCCGCCCCGGCGGGACCTTCTTTCGACGTAATCGTTATGCTCCCCTGTGCCGGAGCTACAAATAGGTTCCATATCATTCCTCTTTTTAATGTCATTCTCGCGAAAGCGGGAATCCATCTCCTTTTTTTAACCCTTGATTTTTCTCTAATATATCACAAGCCGGCCAGCCATTGCAAGAGCCAAAAGCCCCCAAACTTTGATATTAAAAACATCTCTGCAAGTGTTGCCGAAGCAATCTCGCCTTTTCAAGAGAAAAGCCGCGCACCTTTCAAGGGCAGTTCAGCCTGGCATAAGCTGCATTCGCCGGACTCGCGGGTTGCCGCCACCCCCCTCCCACCGTGATGGGTGTATTTGCTGTACCGGAATATAGCCGGGCATTTATTTAAGATAATGCGTTGAACTTTATATATAAAATTGTGTCCTAAATACGTTATACTACATTGAAAAGGAGGTTTTTGTGCATCAAAAATTTGATATAACACTCAAGGACTTGCTTAAGGACATACCGGATAAGTTTCTCAAGATTCTCACCGGATATGAGGAGGGGCGGTTTCCTGACGTACAGTTTCCCCTCATTCATTACCGGCAGCCCGACCTGATCATCGAGACAAAGGATGGCACCATCATTCATATCGAAATCCAGTCGACAAATGACGGTACAATGCTAAGTAGAATGTATATATACTCTGCGTTTATCTATTATAAGTTTAAAAAATTGCCCGTTCAGGTGGTCCTTTACGTCGGCAATAAGCCGATGAGGATGGCCAACAGGATAAGTGACGGCCATATACCATTTTTCTACAATTTAGTGAATATAAAAGACATCGATTGCAAGGAGCTTCTCTCCGGCACTAAACCTGAAGACTCCGTACTGTCGATTTTATGCAAGACGCAGGACATTGACGGCACCATAAAAAGGATTCTTGACAACTTATCCGTATTGCCGCAAAGACAGCGAGAGGACTATATAAAGAAGCTTTTAATTTTATCCGATTTGCGTAATCTTTCTGGTAAAATAAAGAAGGAGGTAAAAAAGATGCCAATAACAATGAATGTAAAGAAAAGCTGGATTTTCAAGGAAGGCAGGCTCGAAGGCAAACAAGAAGGTAAACTCGAAGGTATACAGGAAGGCAAACAGGAAGGCAGGCTCGAAGGTCTGATAGAGGGTATAGAGTTAGGGCTTGAACTTAAATACGGTTCCGAAGGGCTCGAACTTATGGATATGGCCGGAAGAATCGGCACGGTGGATAGATTAGCCGAATTTAAAGAACTTATAAAGAAATCCTGCTCGGTGGACGAATTGAAGGTCTTTTTAAAGGGCAACGCTTAGATTTGGAATGTCGGGGGCGGCTATCGCATAAGAAGAGTGACATAGAAAGGATGTTATTGCAGGCGTTGCCGAAGAATAATCTTCAAAAAATCAACGATTATCTTGTTGCCGTGGATAACGTGGATAAAATGTTTAAAGTAATAGAAGAAGAGTAACCGTTCACCCGCTCTTATAAGGCTTCCCGAATCATGGGAACCTTGATGCCTTTACGATGTGTTTCGACAACCTTAGAAAGATAGTTCCACGTGCTGATTATTCTCCTTCTGCTATTCTATATTCCTTCAGATACGCTATCCCGGCGCCATTTTATCGTGATAAGGGTAAAATCAACAAGGTTTGAAGATGGGTAATCGGACATGATAAAAAACCAAGTAAATCAGGCACTTTAGCGGGTGAACGGTTACAAAAAACTTTTTTTGGGAGATACTATTAACAAACTCACAAATTTTAGAAAAATTTACACGGTTGTCTCGGTAATAGACTATCGATGACATCCCTTTCCATTACGAGATAGTCTTTGATGTTTTCGAGGTCTTGCTTACGACTTTTCAAATTCTTCCAATCTCTCCATTATAAGGTTATACCAAGTCATTCATTCGATTAACTTCGTTAGCATCGTCGAAAGCTCCTCGACGTACGTAACAGTACGCCTACGTCGCTTTCTCCTCGCCGCCTTGTTACTCGTATGAATGCAATTCCATCTTGCTCTGTCCATGTTTTCTCACTGCGAAAGTTGAGTTACTAAGGTACAGACATTGTACGATAGGGTGAATAGTCTTATCGGGGAGATGGAGAGAAAGGAATGAAGCGGCCTATCACTCGTAAACGAACCGGACGATGCCGGATTGAAATAAACCATCGGCGTAGAGTTTGTGTTTGTACTATACCACAGCAAGCCGCTCTATTCGAACACTGTGTGGTACCACCGTTTAGGTGTACACCGATATAGTTACACCGTAAGCCTCTTTATAAACGTCACGCCGGTATGGTAATCCCATAGCTTTTGATCTTCCTGTGGAGGTTGCTTCTTTCTATCTGAAGAGTTTCCGCGGTCTTGGACACGTTCCACTTGTGCTTGACGAGTTGCTTTATTATATAGTCCTTCTCGAAGTTGTCCCTGGCCTCCCGGAGAGTCTCGAAGGCGAAATAGTCGATGTGGGTGTTTTCGTACGCGGATACGTCGCGGGCCGTGATCACCTTCGACTGTACCATTATGAAGAGTCGTTCGAGGTTATTTTTCAATTCTCTCACGTTGCCCGGCCAATCGTGATTCTCTAGTGCCTTCAGCGCGTCGGGCTCGATACTCTTGGGCGGCTTGCCGTACTCGGAGGCGAAGAGGTTCATGAAATAGTCGATGAGCAGGATCAGGTCTTCCTTCCTCTCTCTCAGGGGGGGCACTATGATGGGGATGACGTTGAGGCGAAAGAAGAGGTCTTCCCTGAACTTGCCCTCCTTAACCTCCCTGGGGAGGTCCTTGTTCGTAGCGGCTATAATGCGCACGTCCACCTTGATGTTTTTGCTGCCGCCCACTCTTTGGAACTCCTGTGTCTCTATGACCCTGAGCACCTTGGCTTGCGTGGCCATCGACATATCTCCTATTTCGTCGAGAAAGAGGGTGCCCTCGTCGGATAGTTCGAACTTGCCCTTTTTCTTTTCGAAAGCTCCGGTAAAGGAGCCCTTTTCGTGGCCGAAGAGCTCGCTCTCGATTAGTTCCTGGGGAATGGCCACGCAGTTGACCTCGATGAAGGGCTTGTTTACCCTGTCGCTCTTGAGGTGGAGATTCCTGGCGACCAACTCTTTGCCGGCGCCGCTTTCTCCCATTATGAGCACGCGTGCGTTGCTCTTGGCGGCTATGTCGATCTGTTCCCTCAGCTCGAGTATGGGGGCTGACTCACCGATCATCATGAACCTCCTGAGGGACTCCTTCTTGAGTGTCTCGTTCTGAATCTGGAGCTCTTTTCGTTCTATGGCCCTCTTTGCAGTCAGGAGCACCCGTTCGAGAGAAAGGGGCTTTTCCAGAAAATCGTAAGCGCCCATCTTTGTAGATTTTACGGCCTGTTCAATTTTCCCGTGCCCCGAGATTATTACTACAGGTACAAAGGGGTTGATCTTCTTTATCTCCTCCAGAGTATCGATACCGTCTATCCCCGGCAGCCAGAGATCGAGGAATATGACGTCGGGTGTGATCTTCGACACGTACTCTATGGCTTCCTCGCCGGAGGACAAGAGCACCACGTGGAAGTCCTCGTCTTCGAATATCTCCTGAAGAGTCTCCCTTACACCCTCCTCGTCGTCTACTATCAATACCGTGTTGTCACTCATTTATCCGCTCCGTTTCTTTAAAATACCGTGAAGTCACGCGTTTATAAGGGAAGCTCTATTCTAAAAACAGAGCCCCTCGGTACGTTGTCCGATACGGAAATAGTACCCTTGTGCTCGGCGATTATCCTGTGGGATATGGCCAGCCCCAGACCGGTACCGTTTTTTCTTCGCGAAAAATAAGGCTGAAACAGCTTATCCCTGTCATGCTCGTCGATACCCTTGCCATTGTCGCTAATCTCCAGGACTATGTGAGCGTTTAATAAGTCCTCTTTTACTTTTATTTCTATTTTACCATTTCCGGTGATGGACTGAACTGCGTTGTCTAAAATATTTATGAGGACGCGCTTAAAGTTCTCCGGGTCAAGGAGCAACTCTCTCACCCGAGTCTCGTAGTCCGAGGATATTTCGATGTTTTCGTACTCACTATATAGTTCGCTTACCTCCTCTACGATGCCGGGGAGATCCGAGAGAACCAACTCGATGTCGGGCATCTTGCCATAGCGGGAGAACTCGTTTACAAGCCGCTGAAGTCCGTCCACCTCCCTGATGATAGTGTTGGTTGCCTTCCCGATTATCTTGTCGAAGTCCCTGTCTGCGTGTTTCCACCTCTTCAGAAGTCTCTCGGCGGAGAGTTTTATAGGCGTAAGCGGATTTTTTATCTCGTGGGTGAGGCGCTTTGCCACCTCCTGCCAGGCCAGGGCCTTTTCGGCGTGTATAAGGTCGGTGAGGTCGTCAAAGACCACCAGGGTACCCATCGGATTTTGGCCATCGCCTTTAAGCTGAATTATGAATATGCGCAACACCATGTTGCGGCCTTTTACGGATACCCTCATCTGTTCCTTCTGGCTGTGGAAGGTACGAAGGTTTATCCCCTTGACAAACCGCTGGAATTCGGCGGACTCCACGTTCTTAATAAGCTCCGTGTAGGGTTTGTGGAGTACCTCTTCGGAGCTTACCTGGAGGGTTTTTAGTGCTGCGCCGTTTACCGTAATAACGTTACTGGACTCATCGAGGGAGATGACGCCGGAGTTTATATTGTTTATTATGTTTTCCATGCAGAGCCTCCGCCTGTCGGACTCCACGCAGGAGTTATGCAGAGAGAGTTCCGTCTCCTTTATCTTCGCTATCATTTTATTGAAAGAGTCTATGAGCATGGCTACCTCGTCGTCACCGCCGGATTTAACGACGGTGTCGAAGTTACCCTGCGAGACGATGGACGTAGCCCTCACGAGATTCTGTATAGGCTCGACGATGCCCCGGGATATGCGCAGCGCTATCCACAGTGCCATGAATACGACGAGCAAGGTTAAGAAACCAAGTATAATCAGATAATTGGCCTTAAGCGGGGACTGAAGTTCTCTCAGTGTGACGTAGTTCCTGTGGGCCGTCTGTATTTCCGCCACCTTTTTAGTTATCTCACCGGAAACGATGGTACTTACCAGGAGTACCTTCGTTATTTTCCCGTTTTGTCTGACGGGCACTGCCGCCCTGATTATATCGACCTTGTCATAGGATACCACCTCCACGCCGCTCGTACCCCTGAATGAGTTCTTGATGGTCTCGGGCAGATCGTCCGAGTACCTGGGCACCACGTCAAGGGTATACCTGGAGGCGGGAGGGGCGCCTTTACTTATGGCAATGGCGTCCTCCAGTGTCGTGAGTCTGAGTTCCCCGTATATCTTGGCGGCGAGGGACTGGGCGTCCTCCAGCGGTTTTACCATGAAGGGCTGGAACCATCGGTCGATGTAACTGGTGACTATGCCGCTGGATATAACGAAAAGCATGGCCGAAGGCATCAACGTTATGCCCACGAGCGTTACGACGAGTTTGGTCTTGAACTTGTACCCTATGACGCGATCCCTCTTTTCGATGTAGAGCTTCCAAAGACTCTTACTAACGATGAAGGCCAGCGTTAAGAGAGCCATCAGGGCAAAATTAAAAAGGAGCAAGGCGGCTACCTTCCCGGTGACTCCACCTTTTAAGGAGTCGAACTGGGAGTTGTAAAGGTACAGCACAACTATAACCAGTACCACAGGTACCGCTATCCATATTCGGAGCGCTTTCATACTCTGAACACCTTCATCTACCTGCCTCCGACGGTAAATTTTTCGGAGTCACGCTTGTCCCTGAAGTCTTTGTCTTCCATGAAAAACAGCACGTATGAAAATACCTGGGGCGGTTTTTGCTTGACCGACTCCACCGTAACCCTGATAAAGTAGGTGCCGTCCTCAGGCAGGTCACTAAGGATGAACTTCACGTCCTTAACGTTTACAGCCCACTTCAGCATGGAGTCGAAGGTGGTGAAGCGCTTTTCCAAAATAGTATCGCCTTCCTGTGACGAGACTTTATATTCTCCCTTAACCTTGTCGGCAATTATCGTACGTACTATCTTCTTACCCCTTATGAACTCGTCCGGCCACATACTCCATGCCCTGAATATGTCGACGTAAAAAATATATACCTTCTGAAGGCCTTCTTTTAAAAGCGATATTTTATTTTCCTCCATCAGAAGTGTTACACTTACCCGTACGGTGCTGCCGTTAAATACCAGATCGGGGCCGATGATGTCTTCGGCATTGGCCCGGCAGGGGGGTAAAATCACCAGTGCCAGCAGAAGTAAGGTCATTATGTGGAATTTTCGCATAGAATTCGTTAAGGCTTATCGCGTATAATGGTAATTATAACATATATCATAACATATATCGATAATGTTGAAAGCAATGTTGTTAAGGAGACCGGATGATAAAAGACCTCAAATACGACGAAAAGGGCCTCATACCCGCCATCATTCAGGATTACGGCGACGGTACCGTTCTAATGATGGCTTACATGAACGCTGACTCGCTGAAAAAAACCATCGAGACCGGATTTACCCATTTCTGGTCCCGTTCCCGCCAGAAATTCTGGATGAAGGGTGAAACCTCCGGACATACACAGGAGGTCAAAGAAGTGCTCGTAGATTGCGACAACGACACTCTCCTGGTAAAAGTGCTGCAGCGTGGCCCGGGTGCCTGCCACACGGGACACAGAAGCTGCTTTTACAGAAATATCGAGGGCAAAGCCGTGGCGTCCATGGCCTTTTCGGCAGCGGACGTTTACGGGAAAAAGTAACGGCAAAGCGGTTGCGAACAAAACATGGCGCAGACATCGGGCACCGGGAACCCCTACGCCGGGAACCGCGCTATTTTCTGATTTACACAAATGGCGGCAATATGGTAAATTTAAGAAGCAAGGTGACTAAAAAACGTGGGTCAACAAGTGACGTATAAATGGCGTCAGGCAACTGCCGGACGTCGAAGTAATTACCAGGCGATAATAACCTGGCTTTAAAGGATTATCGAGGGTTGGAGATTATATATATTTACGGGTTGTATGGGCCGCGGCAGGCCGGGAGGCGTTTATGATTGGTACTCATATTGGTAAATATCTGGTCAAAGCCATAATGGGAGAAGGCGGAATGGGTCGCGTCTATCTTGCCCTTGACGAGCAACTTGACCGTGAAGTCGCCATAAAGTCGCTCAATCCACAACTTACCGCAGAATCGGGCTTTCGCGAACGCTTCAAGAGCGAGGCAAAGGCAATGGCCCGTTTAAATCATCCCGGAGTGGTTACGGTTCACGACTTCATCGACGATGGGTCCAGTTATTACATCGTTATGGAAAAAATTGACGGCATAAGCTTGCATGACCTCATTAACCGCTATCCGGAGGGATTGCCACTGCCCATGGCGGTGAAGATATATCTCAAAACCCTGGAATCGGTCGACTACGCCCACAGGCAGGGGGTGATTCACCGTGATCTGAAACCCGCAAACATCCTCGTCACAAATGGCGACAACGTAAAAGTCCTCGATTTCGGCATAGCGAAACTTATTGGGGATAAGCAGTTGACCGGCTCAGGAGGCTCCTTTGGCACGGCCCACTTCATGAGCCCGGAGCAGATAACGAATCCGGGAAAGGTGGACCACCGTGCAGACGTCTATTCGCTGGGTATCGTGCTTTACAATATGCTCACCTCGAAGGTTCCCTTTGATGGCGACACCGACTATTACATTAAACATGCCCACATAGAGATGCCTCCGCCGAAGGCGCGAAGCGTCAGAGCAGACCTGCCGGAGTGGGTTGACGATTGCATCGACAAGGCGCTTGAAAAAAACCCGGATAACCGCTACAGCGGTTGCAGCGAATTTATACGGGAAATCGAAAAATTTGCTGCGCAGGATATTGCCGGAGGCGCTTATGGAGGCGCTTATGGAAGCGTTCATGGAGGCGGTATCCTGGCCGAGAGCGTTCATAGCGCCGGTATCCAGGCCGATAGCATTCCTAGCGCCGGCATCCAGGCCGGTAATACTACGGAGACACTTGTTCCTGCGCGCATTGAGGCGTTTAAAGCCCGTATAGGCGGCAGAGCTTTGGTTACCGCGGCGTCCATAATCCTGGCCCTGCTGTTGGCCGTAAGCGGCGTCTATTCCTATAACGCCATTAACAACCGGAACAAGGAACGGGCAAAGCAAGCCCTTCAGGAAAAAGAGCGGCTCCTGAAAGAAGCCGAACAAAGAAAAAACACGGCAGCCCGTATGGCCATAGAGGAAAAACAAAGAGCGGAGCAGGCACAACTGAAAGGGATACAGACTCAACAGGACGCGGTGCAGACACAACTGAAAGCGGATCTGGAAAAACAACTGGCAACGCAGGAAAATCCGAAAGGGACGACGGCAAAAACGCAAGTAAAGAAAGCAGCGAGGCAAAAGCCAACGACACTCAGGAAGTCCATGGCACAAAAGATGCCGCTTCCTCACGCTCCGGGGAATAAAGCGCAAAACGAAACCGACTCACTAAACGTCTACCCGTCGGATAGAAAATCCGATAATGTTATGCAACACTATTCCAATAGCAGATCTACTCAACACTTTACCGGTAGCAATTTTACGCAACACTTTCCCGGTAGCAAATCTACGCAACACTATTCCAATAGCAGTTCTACACAACATTATCCCGGTAGCAGGAGCACGCAACACTATTCCGATATCAGGGGCATGCAACACTTTCTTGACGTCAGGGTTATGCGAAGCCATTCTAATTTCAGGGTTAAGCACCGGTGAGGATGATTATCAAAAGAAAAACGGCAATAATGAAAAGTAAAGTTTTGCCGATATGGATGTTTTGCCGATCTGGATAAGCTCCATATAGCAGGTCATGTCCGGCATCGCAGTTCCTGTTTTTATGCCGCCTTATGCCGCCAGCGAGAGCACGTAGACTTCGAGTTCCCTCATGCACGTCGTAAACGTTTCTACGGAGTTGCTCTTCTTGGCTGCCGTTATGCATCCTTCGAGTGCCGATAGAATGAACATGGCAACGTTGCCGGGAGCGATATTAGCCCGAAGCTGGCCTTTTTCTCTGGCCCGTTCAACCACCCGGGTGATAAGGTTTTGCCAGGAGTTGTACAGGGCTTCGAGTGTGCGGGCAAATTCTTCGTCTATGGGAGACATCTCCTGGATGAGATTGTTGAGAGGGCAGCCGTGTTTGATGTCAAAGACGCGGCAATTGGCAAAGACGATGACGGGGAGGTTTTTGATGTGGTTAAGGAGTGCCGCAAGCGGGTTTTCGGCATTTAAGAGGGGCTGTTCCCAGAATGTCTTGAGAAACAAGGTTATCGTTTCTTCTATGGCGGCGAGTGCCAGCTCTTTTTTTGACGGGAAATAATGGTAGAGGGCGCCTTTCGTAAAGCCGGATTTCTCGATAATCCTGTTTAGGGAGGCCCCGTGGTAGCCGTTGAGGTAAATCTCCTCGAAGGCGGTTGCGATGATTTTCTTTCGCGTTTCCTGTTCGTCTCTTACATGTTCCCTTTCAAGTATGGACGTCCCCATAGATGCCTCTTTCGCAATGTTTTTCACTATATTTTAGCTAATATCCAGTTTTCATTACTTTTTCATTAAGATTTCGCGACCATTTCGTTACTACTTACTAGTATACGCTACCCGGTATAAAAAAGTGTACTGTTGTGTAATTTTACGCCAATATCGTGTAATTTGAGTGGCCGCGCGTCAATGCCATGCCGCATGATGGGCCGCAGATCGGGCCAAATACCCGGCCAAACGGTAAAACCCATCGGATATGAGATCTTCTATTTACACCGGTGGTAATAATATGGTATATTTTCGAAGATAGGCGAATTCCAACAACTTGTCGCAGAGTTTTTAATATTTGCCGTTGGTGGCGGGAATAACTTAGGATGGCAATTGCTTAGAGAGATGTCTTGTTAAGAGAAAAGGTACCTGCCCTGTGCGGGCGCCACAATTACTGCCAGTCTTATTACCTGGATACCGTCGTCGAGGTCTCGAAGGCCGTTGGGAAGGAGATCCAGCTTGAAGACATATTAAGGGTAATAATAGAACAGACGGCAGAGGTAATGGAGGCCGAGCGTTGTACCGTCTTCATTTACGATGAGTCAACCAACGAACTGTGGAGCTATGTTGCTATAGGTATCGAGGTCAACGAGATCAGATTTCCTCTGAACGCAGGCATTGCCGGCCACGTTGCCAGTACCCTTAAAATGGCCAACGTCCCAAAGGCATATGACGACCCACGGTTTAATTGTGAGTTCGATATAAAGACCGGTTACCAAACACGCTCGGTTCTCTGCTTTCCTATGTTAAATCATGAAGAGCGGTTAGTTGGCGTGTTGCAGGTTATCAACAAAAAAAGTGCCGTGGCCTTCGACCGCGATGACGAGATACTTCTGGAAGCCCTCTCAGGCCATGCTACCGCAGCAATAGAGCGGGCGTTTTTAACAAAGGCCTACGTGGAGCATAAGAAAAACCAGGATATAATGAATATGGCCCGTGAGATTCAGATGAGCATGCTGCCAAGAAAATTTCCCACGCTCTCCGATGACTCCAATATCGATCTATATGCCTTTATTTCCCCGGCTAAAGAGGTTGGCGGTGATTTCTATGACTTTTTCTTCATCGATGACCACCTGTTGTGCTTCGCCATCGGTGACGTCTCGGATAAAGGAGTACCGGCAGCCCTTTTTATGGCAGTGGTCAAAACCCTTTTCAGAACCCATGCCAAAAAAGACACATCTCCACTGACCGGTACCGGATGGACGGGAGTGGAACGGAGAGCCCCTGCTAAAAAAGACATATCTCCCCGGCAAGTCCTGGACAACATCAATAAAGAGCTTTGCAGAGATAACGAGATGATGATGTTTGTAACCATGTTTATTGGCATATTGGACACTCTCTCCGGCCAATTCACATACAGCAACGGAGGGCACAATCCTCCCTATATAATGTTTGGAAATGGCAGGATCAAACGGTTAGAGGCCAGTCCGGGGCCTGCACCCGGGTTAATTGGTGAAGCAAACTATGAAGAAGTTACCTTAATGCTCAACAATGGCAGTACAATTTTCTTATATACCGACGGAGTCGACGAGGCTAAGAATAACGAAGGTAAGATGTTCTCCCTCACACGCCTCGAAGAGTTACTGTGTAATATATCATGTTCTTCATTAGAAGAAATGACGGCGAAGGTCGTATCTACCGTTACAGACTTTACCGCCGGCGCTTCCCAGTCCGATGATATTACACTTCTGTCGATAAAATACTACGATATCGATAACGTTAAAAATAATAATCGGCCCATTAGTTCGTAAAAACTAAAATAAAATATAGTATCATATATAAAGCATGGAAAGAGAAAGGGAAAGATAATATGTACGATAAAGCGGGCGACTTCCCCGGGCAACAGGCTCCAATGGAACAGCCGCAACAGCCACAAAGAAAACATTCCCCGGGGGAAATGGTGGAAGCGGAGCCTTCGGATGGCTATTACGAGCTTTCCTTAGCCAGCAAAATAGACAACATCCCGGTGATTATAGCTTTCATAGTGGAAGCAGCAGGTTTTTTCAGACTTGACAAGCATTCGCTTTTTGACGTCAGGGTATCCGTCGAGGAAGCCTGTACTAATATCATCAACTATAGTTACGAAGATTCGGAAGAAGGCAATATCGACATTTTAATAGAAAAGGGGAAATGTGATTTTGTAGTCCTGATCAGAAACTACGGTAAGCCCTTCGATCCCGACACTGTGGATACTCCTGACATGAGTTCCCCATTGGAGGACAGGAAGATAGGAGGCCTCGGAATCTATTTTATGAAACAATTTATGGATAAAGTAAGCTATGAGTATAAAGATGGAGTTGGAACTTTAACCATGGTTAAAAAATATTCCACGGTTAAAGATTCTCCGAACGGTATTTGAATTTTAAACAATAAACAACTATAAAGAGGAGTGATTATGAGATTCGATGCAAAAAAAGACGCTGAATCATCTTTGAGATTCGCTTACAAAAAGGAAAAAAATACATTAATCGTTTCCCTTAGTGGTAGTATGGATAGTTTAACTGCTCCCGAATTTACCCTGGCAATAGATGAGAAGTTATCTGACGGAGAGGACTCTTTTATCGTTAACCTCAACGATCTCGAACATCTGAGTAGTGCAGGCCTCAGAAACATCCTTCTCGTCTTGAAAAAAATAGTAAGTTTGGGGAAGAAAATGTTTTTTGTCTCTTCGAATGAAGATGTAAACAGGATATTCAAAACGGCCGGGGTTTATAACAGCCTGTTAAAGGTCTATGAATCGGAAGACGTAGTATTTAATCTTCCACAATAAGGAACAGGACTAGATTGTTTTACGGCCCGCGAACTGCCGCGAAAGCGACTGGACGGCTCTGCCGACGGTGCTCTAACCGGCAAAACGACGGGCAGGGGCAAGGACTATATTCCGGCACTTGCCCGTCACTGCCGGGCAGGGTGTTTGTAACTCTCTGCCGTCTAATGCCGCATCCTGTAATTCAGCGGCTTAAAGGTTATCATGAAGAGCGTTCCCGTTCCTTTGGCCGGACGCAGCGTAAATTCCTGTTGCCCGGCCGTTGCCTCTTTCGCCGTGAGTGCCCACCCTCTTTCCACCTCCAATTTTCCGTGGAGCTGGTTTTCTGCCAGTGTGGTGATTAACTGAAGGCCAAGAGAGTCCGTACACCTTATGTCCAGGCCCTCGGGCAGACCGATGCCGTTGTCTTTGAAGGTTAGCTCGATTTCGTTTTCCACGTTCATAACGGCCCTGATGGATATTTCGCCCTCCTTACCAGGCAAAAAGGCATGCTTCAGGGAGTTGGAGATGAGCTCGTTTAAGATTAAACCGATAGGTATGGCTGTTTCAAGGGATACCATCATGCTGTCCACCTCAGAGTGCAAGCGTATCTTGCCCGTGTCAGTCTTGTAGTTGCGCAGGAGTGATCTCGATAGGTCGTTAGCGTAATCTTTCAAGTCGATTTTTGACAGGTCTTGTGACTTGTAGAGTTTTTCGTGGGCCAGTGACATGGAGATGATGCGGTTTTTTATTTCCTGCAGGGAGTGCAGTGTGGTAGCATCCTTTATATACTGGGATTGCAGGGATATGAGGCCGTTTATGACCTGCATGTTATTCTTCGTCCTGTGTAACACCTCTCTGAGGAGCACCTCTTTTTCTTTAAGTGAGGTCTCTATCTGCTCCTCGGCCCTCTTACGCTGTAAGGTAAGGGTGTAGAGTACTGCCAGGCGCTTTACCACATCGAGATCGTAACCGGTGTAGTCCTCGTCCGACTCAGCTAAGGATATCTGTCCCACGAAGGTTTTATTAATCATGGCCGGTACGCTAAGGAATCGCCGAATGGATACGGGCAACACGCCCGACGGGGGCGCCGGTGGCCCGACGCTCCCACTTAGCGAGGGCACTGGAGGCTTGCTGACCCCACTTAGCGAGGGCTCGCCGACCCCCGTTAGTCTTGGGTCTTCGCCGGCTGCGTTCGTTAAAATAGGCTGATGGTTTTCCATAACCCAGCCCCACAATCCTTTGAACTTGTCGAGTCCGCATACGGAGCCGGTCTCATTTTCGGTATTATCGGTAAAAACTTCTCCTATATAAGCGGGGCAGACGAGCCTGTTTGTGCCGGGGTCTACGTAACCTGCATAACCGTACTTGCTATTGGTCAAACGCAGGGCGTAAGACAGAATCTTGCCGGTTATCTCCTCCGTGGAAATCGACTCCAGCAGAGTGCTGGATAGCTCGGCTATGGCCGCGTTGAGCTTAGATTCTTTCGACAGTTGTATCTCTGCCTTTTTCCTGTGGGTAATGTCTGCAACTACGGCCAGAGCTCCGTCATATTGGCCTTGTTCATCCAGCAATGGGGTGCTTTCGATTGAAGCGTATATCGTCGTGCCGTCCTTACGAATCAGCTCGAAGTCGTGGTTTTCACTTATACCCTGCGTGCGCAGTTGGAAATCGTTCCGGGCTAATTCGACGTTTTCGGCATTCATGAAGCGTAAGATTTGGGCACCGTGCATCTGTTCGACAGTGTACCCCAGCATTTCAGCCATCCCGGGGTTTACGAAAGTGATGCAGGCATTTTTGTCTATGGTACAGATGCCGGCATGTGCAAGTTCTACGAGATGCCTGTATTTCCCCTCGCTCTTTTTGAATGCCTCTTCCATGATCGGTCTCCCGGTTATTTCGTATCGGGGTTCATCGTTGAGCTTACCCGGTTCTTTCGTTTGCTCCACGTTCGCCGATGTCTCCTCTGCGTCGTGTCTGCATGTATTCAACACGTTACACTCCTTGGTTTTATATAATAACATAAATCGGTGCCCTGGCAGGTTAATTTATTTTGGAGGTAGTTTTGTGATAGCGGGAGGATAGATGGCGAAAGGTATAGATGGCAGAGGTATTTATAGAGGATCTACAAAAGAACTTGCGTATAATCGCCATGATGCAGTGGACTAAGAACAACCCCCTGTATTAAGTATGGATGAAGGGGTGCCGATAAATATATAATATATATATAGTTAGGTAATGAAGATAAACGGGGGGTACAAAATATACTGGAGCAAAATACAAATGAATGGGAGGTAAAGCTTTTAAGACAAAAGGGGGTATAGATGGAAGAACAGTTGTTTTTTGGAGAGTTTCTGGTGAAGGCTGGCAAGATCTCGGATGACACGCTAAGGAGATTGCTCCTGGTTCAATCGGAGATAAATCAGGATTACGCGGGCATAGCCCTCGAGACCGGTAGCGTGAACCCGTTTCTGCTGAAAAAGATAATAAAGTACCAGCGTCTCAGGGGGGTATCTCTACGGGACGCCATTATGGAGTTAGGCCTGGTGGACGAGGAGACCTTGAGGCGACTAGACGATCTCCACGTAAAAAATAGGGTAAAAATCGGCGATTTGTTGATAAAAAGGGGCATAATGGACAAAAACGAGCTTGACAAGCTTTTGATGGAATACTATTCGAGGATCAGTTATACGAAGTATCGCAGGAGAGCGGACCTCGCTATGTTCAAGAAAATCGTAAGTGAGCAGGAAAGTTAGACGGTCAGACAAGGGGCGCCGGCCTCACGGTGGACTTGTGTGCCCGCCGGTGGCGTCAAATGGGGTTATGCAGTATTCGACGCTCGTACTACTTGCTTTCGTCGTTTTTAACTTTTTTGTTTTTTTCTGTCCGGCGGTGGTCTTTGGGGAAGCCGTTCTACCGGGCGAAGCCAGGAAAGTTGCAGGAGGCTCCAGCGTCCCTTTGCAGAAAGGCCTGGCGACACCGGCTGAAGGAGGGGCTGGCGTCCCTTTGCAGAAAGGCCTGGCGACACCGGCTGAAAGAGAGGAAAAAACCTCCGGCATCGAAGTGGCATTGGCCATAGACGTGTCAGAGGCTATGGCCAAAGAGGATACATTAAAGAATTTGACTTCGGCCCTGAAGTTATTCGTCTCTCTCCTCGATGATGAGGATAGTGTGGCACTGGTTACGTATGCCGGCAATGCATCGACTTTGCTGCCCCTTACAACCGCTAAGAATAAGGACGCTATCTTTAAGGCTATAGATTCCATAACGACAAGCAAGGAAAAGGCTGACGTTAACGCAGCCCTGGAGGGAGCTTCCAACGTTCTTTCCAGGGAAGGCAAGACCCGGGCTATCGTTATCGTATCGTCCAATACCGGAATCACGGAAATCTCCGGAGAAAAGCAGGCGCTGATAGGCGAGTTAAAGAGCAAAGACGTGGAGGTGCACTCTGTGGCTCTCTTTGAGCTGTCAAATACGGCTGCCCTGGGGAAAGTTTCGCTTAAAACCGGCGGTTTTTTGTATACGGTAACGTTGGCTAGTGGTATCTTCAAAGTCTTTACATACCTTTTCGAGGACCTTAAGACTCCGGAGATGTTTCCCATCGATAAGATAAACATCGACATAGACGAATCCATCGATAGGGTGAGCTTCGTCATATCGAAGTCTAAATTCGGATCTCATGTCGCTCTGGTATCTCCGGATGGGGTGAAAAGCACTGCGGAGAAGAAGGAGAAGAATTTTACCTGGCTCGTTACCGACGTCTTTGACCTTGTAACGATAAACGAACCGGCACATGGTGTGTGGAAAGTATCTACCGGTTACAGCAGGGACAACAGGATTTACGTTAAGTCACATCTGAACCTGATGACAAACCTCAAGAGCTCATACATTTACGCCGGGAAGGTATTAAAAATCAAGGCCTGGATGGAAGTCGACGGCCTGACTCTGAATTTGGGAGGCTTGTTCAGAGGCATTAAGGTAAACGCAGAGATAACCTCACCGGACGGCAGGACTTCGAACATGGAACTGTTTGGCTATGACGAGCCGGCCGCACTACCGGGGACCTCCGGGAATGCCGTCAAGCAAGGCCTCGTCTATAACCGGTTTGTTCCTGAAAAGCCGGGCACTTACATTATAAGCGTCACAGCCAGTGCCCGGGGCTTCGACAGGAAGCGCTCATACACCTTTGCCGCAGTTAAGTTTGAGCCGCCTAAAAAAACGCAACAAGCGACGCACGATAAAAAAACACACAAGTCCATGCACGGTGAAACTTCTTTTCTGATGTCGATCGTAGAGTTTTTGATATTAAACATGGTAATTTTCGGAGGTATTATTTTATACCTGAAAAGAGATAAAATAAACACGTTGCGTGGCAGGCTCTTAGGAGGGAAAAAGGGCTATGATGAAAGTTAACACGGTTTTGTTCATGTCCCTGGTAGAGGCGTTAGTGGTGTTTTTTGCGCTTACTATCTTTTTTTACTTCAGGAGCAGGCGCGCCGGGAAGTCTAAGCAGGGATTGCAGCCCGATACGGAGGAGCTTATCGCTCAGCTCGAAGCAGAGGCGGAAAAACTGTCCATGAGCCAGCCCACAAATGAAGAGGAAAGCAAAGTCCAGGCCACCAGGTTAAACTTTGTAGTCAGCATGCTGGAGACTTTGAAAAAGGGAGGTAAGAGCAGCACCTCTCTTTGGGACGAGGTATACGGCAGCATTGACAATATGGTCAGCGAGAGCGTTGCCAGCGATATCGCCAACGGTAAAAACCAAAACGTGGGGGGCAAAGCGGGTGCTCAGGACGTATCTTCCTCCGCGCAACAGCAAGCTTCTTCAGTTTCAGGCCAGTCTGTGGCCATTCAGAAAAAGCAGCTTCTGGAGCTGCTGAGATACAAGGATATGTTTACGGAACTCGATAAGGAGTTCGGAAAGCTTAAAATCTTCAACGAGGAGCTTATGGAGGCTATCGAAGAACCGGCTGTGAATTCAGAGGCGTTACAGCAGGTTATAATGGAGTTGGAGAAGAAGAACAAGCACATTGACAAACTTTCGAATGGCCTTAAAAAGGAGGGCGATCACGTAAACGAACGAATCGATGAAGTGGGAAGTATGACGACCGCCGGCGGAGGTGGTGGCACAGGCTCCGGGGGTACCCGTTTCGAAGCCCAGGGTGGAGGGGACTCCGGCGGTAATGAAAAAATGGCCCGCAGGGTGAAAGAACTGGAGAAGCGCGAGGCTGCTCTTTTGAAAAAAGTGGCCGATCTCGAAAAGTCCGTAAAAGAGAAAGACAAGACCTCTGAAAAGTTACAAAAAGATTACAAAGATCTGGAAGAAGAGTTCGTAAAACTCCATAAATCCCATCCTGGTGAAACAGGCTGGAGTAACATGGAATAGCGTGGAGTGGACTTTCTTTTCGATATGCGCTATTATTTAGTAATTTAGCAGGTGCCATTATCGGGCAGACGTCTTTACCAGGTGGATGTCTTTGTGGAAGGGCGTCTTATAAACGGTTAACCGGGGGGCCACATGGCATCGAAGGCAGGTATAGCACTATATAACAGGTTTCCGGCTCTCCAGGTGAGGGAGTACCGCCTGTTTTTCATCGCCCAGTTTACCTCTCTCATCGGCACGTGGATGCAGCAGACCGCCATAGGGTGGCTCATCTACGACATAACGAAGTCGGCCTTCTACGTAGGGGCTGCCACTATGGCGCTGAGCTTACCGCTGCTGTTTTTCACCCTCATAGGAGGAATACTCGCCGACAGGCTGTCCAAGCGCAACATCATGATCACTACTCAGGCTCTTTCCATATTGCCGGCCCTGCTTCTGGCTATGCTAATCACGTTCAATGCCGTACACGTGTGGTACATCATAATCATTGCCGCCATGTTAGGCACCATAAACGCCATAGACGTACCGGCGAGGCAAAGCTTTTTCGTAGAGGTGGTAGGTAAAGTCAGCCTCCTCAACGCCGTGGCGCTTAACTCCATGTCCTTCCATAGTGCCCGCATAATCGGCCCTTTGGTTGCAGGTATTATCATCGAAAAACTCGGCATGTCCGGCTGCTTTTACATTAATGCCATAAGTTTCGTTCCCGTTATACTTGTGTTGTCCGTAATAAAACCAGCGGGGGCTAAGGTAAAACAAAAAAGCGTAGTGGCCGACCTCCAGGAGGGATTTCGCTACATACTGGGCAATGGCAGGATGCCGTACTTATTCCTCACCATTGCGCTCTTCAGCTTGCTAGTCATACCCTTTAACAGTTTTTTGCAAGTTTTTGCCGATAGGGTATACCATGCCGGGGTCAGGGGATACAGCGTGCTCATGTCTTTCCTGGGGCTTGGCTCCCTTCTTGGGGGTACCTTCGTAGCCCTTCGTGGAGACGTAGAGCGGAAGACCACTCTTATGTCCGTGACAGGTATTTTGTATCCCCTGTCTCTCTTCATGCTCTGTTTTACGAAGAGTTTTAACTTAGCCTGTCTGATACTCGCAGTAGGAGGCTTTAACCTGATATGTTTTCTGGCCACTACGAACACTCACATGCAACTCGCCTCATCGGACGAGTTCAGGGGACGTGTCATGAGCGTGTATGCTTTCCTGTTTCTCGGTATGACTCCCTTTGGTGCGGCCATGATAGGGACTCTGGCGGACGTGGCCGGGATAACGACGGCCGTGGCGATTTTCCCGATTATTACGCTGGTATGCTTTATCTTTCTGAGAAACAAGTGGGCAGACAAGCGGCAAACCAGCCCAGGTGGCCCATAACCTTAACCTCAGCCTACTCTTACCTTTAGCCTTAGCTTTACTCAACCATGCACGGTTTGGATGCTTTCTGTACGATAGTTAAGAAACTTCTTGACTTTGGAAGAAAATGGGGATATATTAAAATTAGAAAGAGGAGCGTCCAAGTCCTCTTTAGGAGGCAAAGTAAACATGGTAACGAATATAAAAATAACGATGTTTATGGTAATGATGGGAGTGATTGCGATGTTAACATTTTCCGGTTCTGTTTCCGGGGCGGCGACGCTTGAGAAGGCGATATTTGCAGGAGGCTGTTTCTGGTGCATGGTACCCCCTTTCGAGAAGCTCGGCGGGGTGTCGGAGGTAATTTCAGGCTATACTGGCGGCCACAAGGAAAACCCTGCATATGAGGAGGTCTCATCGGGCACGACCGGCCACGTCGAAGCGATACAGGTTACCTACGATCCGTCGAAGATCTCCTACGACAAGCTGCTTGACGTTTTCTGGCGGCAAATAGACCCTACCGATCCGTCCGGGCAGTTTGTTGACCGCGGCTCCCAGTACCGCTCGGTCGTTTTCTACCAAAACCCGCAGCAAAAGGTACTCGCCGAAAAGTCCAGAGATAACCTGCAGCGCTCCGGCAGGTTCAAAAAACCGATTGTGACGGAGATCCTCCCTGCCGGGAAGTTCTATAAGGCAGAGGAATATCACCAGGATTACTACAGGAAGAACCCTCTGCGGTACAAGTTTTACCGGTTTAACTCCGGACGTGACCAGTTTCTGAAGAAGGTTTGGGGTGACGAAAAGGCCTACCGGCTAAGCGGGGTTGCCAATACCGGTGTGCAGATTACCGGGGTGCATAGTAATGTGGAAGGTGCAGTGGTAAGCGCCGTGTACAAAGGAGGGACATTCGTGAAGCCGTCGAAGGAAGAACTGGAAAAGAGACTATCGCCTATACAGTATAAGGTAACACAGCTCGATGGTACCGAGCCCGCTTTTCATAATGAATACTGGGACAACAAGAAAGACGGGATTTACGTTGACGTTGTCTCCGGAGAGCCTCTCTTTAGCTCGACGGATAAGTATGATTCGGGTACGGGATGGCCAAGTTTCACGAAACCACTCGAGTCGGCAAACGTCGTCGAAAAGTCGGATTGGCACCTGTTCATGAGAAGAACAGAGGTGCGGAGTATTCACGGGGACTCTCATCTAGGCCACGTTTTCAACGACGGGCCACCGACGACCGGCCTTCGTTATTGTATGAACTCGGCATCCTTAAGGTTCATCCCAAAGGAGGATCTCCAAAAGGAAGGCTATGGACAATACTCGAAGCTCTTCGCGAAATAGGTTGCCTGAAATAGGCTTTACGAAATAGGTTGTACGAAACAGGCAGTGCCAAACCCCTTGCATGGTTGCATATGGCCCTTGCATAGCCTGCCTGAGGGGGTGCCGTGCCGTTTACTGCAGGGTGCCGTCGACCATGTAGTATATTTTGTGTCCTTTCTTTGCGAATGCCTCGTTATGGGTTACTATAATAAAGGTGGTGCCTTTTTTTGCGTTTATATCCATAATGAGGTCCATGAGATGAGCGCCGGTTTTCGTGTCCAGGTTGCCGGTTGGCTCGTCGGCGAGAACTACGACGGGCTCCAGTATCAGAGAGCGTGCAACGGCCACCCGCTGCTGTTCTCCACCGGAGAGTTCTCCCGGCCTGTGGGTAAGCCTGCCCTGGAGGCCAAGCTCGGTTAAAAGGTTTCTGGCCTTGTCCTGAAGGTCTGCCAATGGTACTCCGGCAATCAGTCCTGGCATCATGGTGTTTTCGAGTGCGGTGAATTCCGGCAGAAGATGGTGGAACTGGAAGACGAAGCCGATAGACCTGTTTCGGAATGAGGCGAGTTTGTTGTCGTCGAGTTCGAATACCAACTTGCCGCCTATGGAGACTTCTCCCGAGGTAGGCCTGTCCAGGGTGCCGAGACAGTGGAGAAAAGTGCTCTTGCCGACTCCCGATGCCCCCATGATGGATACCACTTCGCCACTTTTGACGGCCACGTTGATTCCACGGAGGACTTCAAGCCCCCCGGCCTTGGTATTGAAGGACTTTCGGAGGTTTTTAACGTCAATTATCGCGGACGTCATGCCCACCTATGTGTTTTTTGCCACTCCTGTCAACCGTTTCAACCTGAGGTTCAACTTTAACTGCGTTTTTAACACCATGCCTGCCGTCGTTTTTATCACCGCCCTGGGTGCCGGCTTTAAAGTTATCCTTGTCCGCATCCTTGTCCTCGCTGCTATTTTCGTCCTGATTGGCGGACTTATCACCGCTTTTCTTGTGTGGTTTACCGGTCAAAGAGTCGTAGGCTTCCTTTGCCGAGCGTGAGAGAACTTTGAAGTAGTCTTTATTCCTCTTCATCTCGTCTGCGTCTTTGGCGGCGGTTTTGCTGATGTCCTTGAGGGAATGCCCGGCCTTTTCGGCCTTGTCGCCAAGCCAGCGGAACTTGTCCCCGCCGTAGTAAATTGCTATAACAACAAACGCGATTACGAGGAGTATGGCAAGAAATATGATTCTGCGTATCAATTTAAACATATTTTATTATAACACATCAAAGGAGAAAAGACCAGATCATATTGACGCATACCCTCACGGAGGGCTCTGCCTTAAAATACGCTGAGAAGCGTCTTGACAAAGGGATCCACGGTAATCTCCCAATGCGGTTCTAAAATAACTATCGTTATCCGATGAGTCTTATCAGGTCGTCGATGGTGGGGGATTTTCTGATAAACTCCTTGATTTGCTCCAGCCTATTTATGTCGTCAATAGTAGATATTTTATCGAATACAGAGGCTTGGTCGCTGCCATACTTAATATCTAGAGCGAATTGTATTCCATCCAAAAGCCCCTCACGTTTGCCTTCCAACCTACCTTCCAACTTGCCTTCTATCTTGCCTTCTAACTTACCTTCCAAAAGCCCCTCACGTTTGCCTTCCGTGGCACCTTTTTCTTTCCCTCGCCTATAATACGGGTCTTTCTCTATGTCGTATACCAAAGTCATATTTTCTTTCTCCTTAAATACGATTTCCTGCAATCCCTTTAACTGAGACAATACCTCCACTTGCCTAATACGCTTTGATAGCTCTAATTCGCCCGTGACGGTCTCCTTCAACCGCTGCAGTAGGCGTCTTACCACTATTTTACCATTTTTCCCCCTGAGGTTGCACAGAACCGAAATCACTATCTCCACAGGGTTATCGGAACTGATAAAAGTCTCGCAGTCGATTGTGTTGAAATCGATTATCTCATATCTGCCGGCACCGCCAAGTTCTGGCATATGGTCAGGCATCCGTAAAGGTCTCTTGCCGACGTAAAATAAATACTGCTGCGGCACCTTTTTGTATACTTTCCTGATGAACAGCCAGTAGAACATCATCCTGTCAGGTATCCCGGTGTCGTTGGTGCTCTGAATTTCTATATGCAATATGAAGGAAGATTTATTACGTAACCTGATCAGAAACACAAGGTCGGGCTCCCGTTCGTTGGTAATCTGCAGTTTTGTATCCAGCGGTGTAATGCTTACGGCGTCAAGTTTCAACACCTTTTTTATAATGACGCCTATTACCTCTTTGAATGTCTCCTTCAATATGCGGTCATATTGTCCGGGCATAATATCTCCATTTAATTGTTTACGTTATCGTCCGATTGATTGATTGCAATTTGTATCAACCCTCACTGCGGGATGAAGGTAGAGACTCGGAAATTTCTTTAGCCCTCCGCAAGTACTCCTTTGCCGCTTCCTCGTAGCCTGCCTTCCCCGATAAGGCATTTCCCAGCCGCTCGTAAGTGTAGGAAATGTTATATCTGTCTTTAATTTTTTCGTAAAGGCCAATGGCTTCGTCTGCCTTCCCGATACCCTCGTCGATTCTTCCCTCATTTATGGCTAACCAACCAAATCCGGCGATGCAGTTAGCCTCACCCATGATGTGCCCTACGCGGCGGTATAAAGCTAATGCTCCTTCGTATGCGGCTTTTGCCTCATCGTTTCTCGACTCTCTTAAATGAATATAGCCGAGGCCATAGATGCAGTTAGCCTCACCCGTAGTGTCATCGGCCTCTTTTGCGATTAACCCCGCTTTGGACAGGTGGCCCTTGATTTCCGCAGTAATTCCCGAGAACCTGAGGAAATCCGCCATATTTGAGACGATTGCCAAAAGGGCGTCCTTTTTCGCTACACCCAGGCCAATCAAACGCTCGACGGTTTTAAAAATATTCGGCAACTCGCCGACGAGGTCTTTGCCGTTTCTGTCGCTCTTGCCGCGGGTAATATCATAATACTCCCGG
>JADFXJ010000178.1 GCA_015233615.1 Nitrospirota bacterium | reverse complement strand
AGCTCAACAAGCAAATACACGTGCCAACCATTTTCCGTTTGCATGTTTTCTATTAAATAGTCTACATCTGCATATTCTTTCTTTATTTTTGATTGGTACGAATGGCCGATTGTAATAAATGTCAGACCATTTATTTGTGATTTTTTTATAATGGATAATGGCAATAAGGGTTTATTGGCATATTGCTTACTATCTTTAATCTTTTGTAAAGTATGTACCGGCAACGGGTATATTGTGTGATATTCATAACTCTCATAAGTAGAATGAAAAATAATATTATTGTTATCCACGATAATAAATATTTCTTTATTATTGCTATCTTGAGGTGTGAATAATTCTAAATTGTATTTTACCGTAGCAACTGCGATTATTTCCTTACCAACTTTTATTGGATATGATATATAATAACCTGGCAATTTTGATGTAGCACCAATGGCTATATAGTTATCGGGGATCCCTTTAATCGCTTTTTTGAAATATTCTCTGAAACTATAATTCTGGCCTACAAAACTAGTTGGACTATTATAATTACTTGATGCAATTGTAGTACCATGCTTATTCATTATATAAGTTACGGATGCCCCAATAGATTCATTGAATCGAAGTAAATATTCATTAATATTATTTCCTTCGACAGGATGCTTTACATATTTTATGACGTAAGGAATCTCTGAGAGAATTTTGGGGTAGGTTGCATAATTACTTATCTTGCTTGACAAATAGCTATTGTATATATCTAAACGTTCTAATGCATATTTATGAATATCGTTTATTATTTTTTCTTTAGTCCACATGACGGTCAACACCAATGAAATTATGGTAGTTATCGATATGAAAGCGAGAAAATATGAAAGATTCATGTAGCTTCTTATATTTATATGTCGATTCATAATATCCTGATTAGCCATATCTTTTAATTTTAGTCGTGACTTGTTGCCTCCGTTTTTAACTTTATAGCACAATGTTATTTAATTTTGACATAATAACATAATTCCAGTATCATAATATAATTAATCTTTAACAGAATGGATGACTGTATTAAGACGGCACGAGTGACTGATAGACTTGCGACTGCGTATTAGCTTTAACTATCGCCCATCTAAACATTCCCGTCTAACGATTTAGCCGGGCGGTTTAGTTCTTCGTCTTGCCAAAAAAGAGGTTATTGGCTGAACTTTCGAATGATAGAATATGAGTCTTAAGATCGTTTTTCAGGAGAGATAAAGACCTCATCAGTTGGTTTTCCACTGAATTGTCGCAGAGTTTTCGCTGCATTGTGCCCCTAAGTATGATTACGGCACCCTGTATCCTTTTGTAATCATCGACAACCGGTGCCATGCTTTCATCGAAACGTAAATACAAACCCAGGGCATTCCTTATTGTAACGTTCGGGATATCGATGAACTCGCCACGAGCGAGAACTTTCGACAAAGACACGCCAAACGATACAACGTTGTCGAACCCGTCACTATCGGTATCCGTCGGGTTAAACACTTCGACCAGGTGGTGTCCTTCGGCATCTTTTATGGACCACCCGGTAATCTGCTCTGCAACGGGGTTCATGAAATTCACCTTGCCGTAGTTATCTACGTATATGACGCCTTCTCCAATTATTGCAAGTGTCGTCTGAAGCCACTTCTCCTTCTTTTTTAGCCCGGCATCGACTTCGTGCTTATAAACCGCCATTTCGATAACAAAATGAAGCTCCCTCTCCGAAAATGGCTTCATAACGAATCCATAGGGCTCTGCTTCACGGGCTCTGTCAAGTATACTCTCGTCCGAATTTGCCGTTAAAAAGATTACCGGAATACCGAATTGCCTGAACAATACCTTCGCAGTCTCGACTCCGTCCGAATTGTCCCGAAGCTTTACGTCCATTAATACGATGTCATAATATAGCCCTCCGGCTAACTTTATGGCATCATCACTCGTGGCAGCCACTCCGGGTACATCGTAACCCATGTTCGTCAGACACATTCGTATGTCTTCGCCGATTATATAGTCGTCTTCAACAACGAGAATGCTTTTAGCCATTGACTATCCTCCGTTAGTTGCTATCTATAATTAATGCACACATCACCCCGCTGTCTACTATCAAGAACTATGCCATTAGTTATCGCCCGATTGAATCGTAGCCAGGCTTAGATGTATAAATCCTGGAATAGGCTTAAGTTACGAGATGGATAAATTTGAGTAAATTAGAATATATCCTTAATAATCGATAGGTTATTGGTATTTTATCAGACAATCGCCCGTAGTTTACAGGGTGTCAGATATATGCCGATACCCGGGCCATGGCTTGAGCCGGTGCTTGCACAAAAGCGTGAACTTGCACAAAGGCATGAAATTATACCGATAATTGTGAAATATTGTTCACACAAAAGTTGCACTATGAATAAGAATTCACATATATTCGCTTCTATGCGTACATATACTAATGTACGTAATATAAATCGCGCCACCTACCCTGCTTTACGATTTAAATGTTCCCATTTGGCTATCGGGTATTTGGCATGGTATTTGGCCTGGTGTTTGATTAGATGTTTGGCCGGGCACTTAAACATGTACCAGGTCTGGAATTTGGTATTTAATGGTTTAAGCTCTTCCAATGAGCATGCAATGTATGTTATTATATAGTGTTATAATTGAGAAGACATAAAGCATAGAGTATCTTTAAGTATAAGTATTAAGCAAGGAGCGTTTAATGGGAAGTCCAGAAGGTGAGTCAAGAGAGCACTCCGAAGGAGAGCTCAGCGAAGAGCTGCGTACGCCATCCATGTACAAGGTATTCCTCTTAAATGACGATTACACGACCATGGACTTTGTAGTGCACGTCCTTGAAAGCGTATTTCACAAAACCCCGTCGGCGGCTACGCAACTGATGCTGGAGGTTCACAAGAATGGATCCGCGGTATGTGGCGTCTACACAAAAGACATCGCCGAGACGAAGATTATAACCGTTCACGACCTCGCCGCCAAAAACGAGTTCCCGCTAAAATGTATAATGGAAGAAGAATAATCAGAGGAATAATTATATGATAAGCAGAGCCATGGAGATAAGCATAGAAGCCACGATTAAAGACGCCAGGCGCAGGAAGCACGAATACCTTTCCATCGAGCATATCCTTTTTGCCATCCTGCACGACGAAAAAGGCATCGACATAATAACGAACTGCGGCGGAGACGTGCAGAGGCTAAAGACGGCCTTAGAAGGTTTCTTTGGTAAACACATACCGAAGCTTACCGATGGAAAAGACGAATTCCCCCAGCCCACAGCCGGCTTTCAGAGGGTACTGCAGAGGTCTCTCATGCACATGGAGTCCGCAGGAAAGAGCGAAATAGACGCCGGCGACATACTGGCCTCCATGTTTTCCGAAGAGGATTCCTATGCCGTATATTTCCTGAAAGTCGAGAATATCGCCAGGTTAGACGTACTCAACTACATATCCCACGGCATATCCAAAGTGGCACCGGGAGAGGAAAATGAGCAAAACCCATACGAAACCGAACCCGATGGTAAAAGAGCGCGGGACCCGCTTAAAACATTTACGGTCAATCTGATAGAAAAGGCCGCGGCAGGCGAAATAGATCCGCTTATAGGCAGGGAATCCGAAATCGAAAGAACCATACAGATACTGTGCAGGAGACGTAAGAACAACCCGGTCTTCGTCGGCGAGCCGGGGGTTGGAAAGACCGCCATTGTGGAGGGGCTGGCCCTGAAGATCTATAATGACGAAGTGCCGGATATCCTGAAAAACTCCCGGATATATCTTTTGGACATGGGAGGCCTGTTAGCCGGCACGAAGTTCAGGGGAGAATTCGAAGCCCGGTTGAAGGCGACTATCGAAGCGCTCAAGAGCATGAAAAACGCCATACTCTTCATAGACGAGATACATACCGTCGTGGGAGCCGGGGCTACGAGCGGAGGCTCGCTCGATGCCTCCAACATACTGAAACCCGCACTTAGCTCTGGTAAGTTTCGCTGCATAGGGGCAAGCACTTATGAGGAATACAAAAACCATTTCGAAAAAGATACCGCACTATCCAGGCGGTTTCAAAAAATAGAGGTACAGGAACCTTCCATAGACGAGACTTTCAAGATACTTTGTGGTCTGAAATCGTATTACGAAGAGTTCCACGGTGTACACTTCACCGTATCCGCTCTTAAGACGGCGGCGGAGCTTTCCGCGAAATACATAAACGACAGGTTCCTCCCGGATAAGGCCATCGACGTCATAGACGAGGCCGGGGTTTTCTTAAAGCTCAGGACGGCCGGACAACTTGCGCATAACAGGAGAAAAACGGTAAGTCAGGCCGACGTGGAAAAAGTGGTGTCAAAGATAGCCAGGATACCGGCTCGCAGTGTCTCCGCCTCGGACATAGACAGGCTAAAGATGCTCGAAGCCGGTCTCAAAAGCACCGTTTACGGACAGGACAAGGCCATCGAATCCCTGGTTACCTCGATAAAACGCTCGCGTGCCGGGTTGGGCACACAGGATCGGCCCACGGGCTCTTTTCTCTTTACCGGGCCTACGGGAGTGGGCAAGACGGAAATATCAAAGCAGCTCGCAAACGTCCTCGGCGTTAAGTTCATACGGTTTGACATGAGCGAATACATGGAAAAACATGCCGTAGCCAGGCTCATCGGGGCTCCGCCCGGTTACGTCGGTTTTGACCAGGGGGGGCTTCTGACGGACGCCGTCAGGAAAAACCCGTATAGCGTAGTCCTTTTCGACGAGATCGAAAAAGCACATCCCGACGTGTACAACATACTGCTGCAGGTTATGGACTACGCCACCTTAACCGACAACAACGGCAAGAAGGCCGATTTCCGCAACACAATAATCATCATGACCTCAAACGCCGGTTCCAGGGAGATGGATAAATCCTCGATCGGCTTTGGAGATCGCGCCACGGAAGCCGGTTCTAAAGGCAAGGAAGCGGTTAATAAAATATTTAATCCCGAGTTCAGAAACCGCCTCGACGATATAATCTACTTCAACTCCCTCACCGACGAGGTCGTGGGCATGGTGGTAGATAAGTTCGTAAACGAGTTATCCCTGCAGCTTAAGCCGAAAAAGGTACATATCGCAATAACCGAAAAAGCCAGGCAGTGGCTGGCTAAAAAAGGCATAGATCCCAGGTACGGGGCACGCCCCCTGGGAAGGGTTTTTCAGCGCGAGATAAAAACGGTGCTGAGCGAAGAGATCCTTTTCGGACGACTGGTAAACGGCGGGCACGTCAGCGTAGACGTAAGCGGCGATGCTCTTGGCTTCGAATACCGGGACTTACAGCCGGAATGATAACCGTAAATGGAATGATAAATAACCGGAGTTATAAATAACCGGAATGATAAATAATCGGGCAGGTAACTAAAAGCTTTCTATGCCGGTATTTCAGCTCTCTAAAAAGAACGTATTCCCCCCTCCGGAATTGGCGGAGTACGACGGGCTTTTGGCAATAGGCGGAGACCTGACGGTTAAAAGGCTCTTAAACGCGTATGCCATGGGCATTTTCCCATGGTACTCGGAGGGAAGCCCTATTCTCTGGTGGTCTCCCGACCCTCGCATGATACTTTTGCCGGACGAGTTAATTGTCTCGCGCAGCCTGAGGCAGACTATAAGGAAAGGCATATTTCACGTAACGTTTGACACGGACTTCGAAGAAGTCATAAAATCGTGTGCATCGGTAAGCCGCAAGGACGCAAACGGCACGTGGATTACGGACGAAATGCGCGAGGCCTACGTAAAACTTCACGAATCGGGCTACGCCCATTCCATAGAGAGCCGTATCGACGGCAATATTGTGGGGGGCCTGTACGGAGTATCCCTGGGCGGGGCTTTTTTTGGGGAGAGCATGTTTTCACGGGTAAGCAACGCTTCGAAAGTGGCTTTCGTATCGCTGGTAAATATGGTTAAAGCGTGGGACTTCCTGTTTGTAGATTGCCAGGTAACCACGGAGTACCTCATGAGTTTCGGAGCCCGTCACGTTTCCAGGAAAGAGTTCATGGAACTTATTGACAAGGCACTGCTCATGCCTGCACATAAAGGGCGGTGGACG
>JADFXJ010000177.1 GCA_015233615.1 Nitrospirota bacterium | reverse complement strand
TAGGCACACGCCATTTCTTTAATATCTCTGTAAACCCGCATGAATTGCGGCTTTGTGTCTATTTGCGTACCTACACACCCAAAACCCAAGTAAGAGCCAATGAAGAATTGGCCGAAAGTCTTGGAAAGGATAAATCATTAATAGATATGGTAAACAGGATTCGAAAACTTCTCGAAGAAACCGACTCCCGTCTAAAATTTTTACTCAAATCAATGGAAGAGACAGGAGAAATTACTCGGTCTTTGGAACGGGCGTAGTAGGGAATCAGTAGGGAATCGGTAGTGTACTTGAATCTGGCACATTGGTTAAAGGGCACTCGTGCCCTTGGCCCGGGCAAGAGGCTGGCGATATGGGTGCAGGGTTGTTGCTTTGACTGTACCGGGTGTATAGCGCAATCATGGAGGAAAAGGCGTCGCGCTAAACTTATCGGGCCGGAGGAGTTGGCGAAGCTCGATCTCGATGGAGTCGATGGCATAACAATTTCAGGCGGCGAGCCTTTTCTTCAGGCAAAACCTCTTGCGGCGTATCTTAAATCGGCAAAGGAGACTTATCCCGGTCTGTCGGTAATCATATTCACGGGTTTTACAAGGGATGACCTTACGTGGTCTTCTGCTCTCGGCCTTATTGAGCATGTAGATTTATTGATAACAGGGCCATATATTCCGGAGCAAAACAATGGAACAGGTTTAAGGGGATCGGCAAATCAGGAATTAATCTTTCTTACCGACAGGCTAAAACCCTGGGCTGAGGAAATCGTATCGGGCCAGCGAAGCGTTGAGCTTTATTATCGTGGAAACGAACTTCTTATTGTTGGAATGCCCGAAGAAAAAGTGTTAAAATCAATTTTGGGAGAAATTGAAGAATTGGAAAAGTAAATATACCCAAAGTGGAAAAGCCTATGGAGAATTAACGAGTAGGAATAGGAGGAGGAGAACAAACCTATGTCAGATATTAACAAAGGAAAGATAAAGTGTCCGGTATGTGGGCAAGAATGGGGAAAGGGTGTAGAAATATGCGAACAATGCGGCTGGGATTTGGAGTCCAGGACTTATCTAGCGGCTCCGTCACAAGAGGAACAAAACAAATGGAATAAGAAACTTGAAATCGCAAGAAGAAATTGGCAGCATTTGAAGCAATCGAAGGTTGAAGTAGAGGAAGAGAAAAAAAGAGGCTAAAGAAATACAAACGGAAGCAGCAGAATCTGCCAATGATAACCTGGAAGCGATGCTGACCGGCGGGAACTGTTACCTTGGGATAAGCACGAGCGAGGATTCGGATATATATATTGAGGGCAAAAAGGCTGGCACGACAAACGACGAGTTTATAGCCTTTAAGAGGATGAAAGCAGGCAGTTACACGGTTGAGGCGTTAACGAAGTATAAAAAGGGCACGGCAACGATCGGCTTAAAAGATAGGGATGTGAAAAGAATAAAGATTAAAATGGAATCTATGAATTCTGGAATCAGGGCATTGTCCGACATTGGAGAATACAAGATAACGGTATGCGATAAAACATATGATTGTCCGGCCTTCATAAATGCATTGCCTTCGGGGAAGCATACGATGAAGGTTACCTACAAAGATGTGGAATATGAAAAGGACATAGAGCTTTTGCCCGGTACGGAATTGGACTACGATCTGACGAAAGAGGAACTTGAGATACAGCAACAAACGTCACTAATAACAGAGGATGATATAGAGGCATTGCTTGAAGAAAAGTTGATAGATGAGTAAGAGAAATCAAAGAAAATGAGCGAAAAAAGAAAAACCCAACGATAACGCTTGGGGACGGGGTAAAAGGCCGGTGATAAACGTATCCTGGGACGATGCGGTTTCATTTTGCGAGTGGATTTCAAAGGAGTCCGGGGCAAGGTATCGTCTGCCGACGGAAAGCGAATGGGAGTATGCGGCAAGAAGCGGCGGAAAGAAAGAGCGCTGGGCAGGGACAAACGACGAAAGCAGATTGAAGGAATACGCGTGGTATTGTGCGAATTCTAATGGAAGAACACAGCCTGTAGATACGGATAAGAAAAAGGCAAACGGTTTGGGATTATATGACATGAGCGGCAACGTGTGGGAATGGACAAGCACTCAGTCAGGTGGCCATCGGGTTATGCGCGGCGGTAGCTGGTTCAACGCCCCGGAGTCCATGGGGTGCTCCCGCAGATTCAAGAGGTGTTTGTGTGATTTGCAGGTTTAAGGAAGATGGAGACCTTATAATAATAACAGCGTATGCTGTAGAGGAGGAGTGATGATTTGCGAGTTTTGCAAAGGCGGCACAAAGAAAAAGAAAGTGAAAAGGCAGCACTGGCTTCATGGTATACTATACATTGTTGAAAACATAGAGGCTGAGGTTTGCACTGAGTGTGGTGAGAGATATTTTCACGCACAAGTGCTCGATGAAATAGACCGGCTGCTCGAATCGGAACATGAAGTCAAAACTCTGATGAGCGTCGAAGTGGTTAGTCTCTAATGAAAAAAGCCGTGGATCTATATGTATAACCCTATATATAGGTAATGGCTATAACCGTGTCCTGCGCGGCTACGGTTGGTACCGCGTTAGCGGAGCGTTCGTTGCTCGCTCCGTTTCAACCACGCGCAGTCGGATCGCAACCACAACGTCGGTTTCTGCCTTATCCTTGAGGAGTAACATTTTATGTTAAGAATATTATCGGTATAACAAAGAATATGGCCGGTGAATCGCTAACTATAGTAATAATCATAAGCCTGGTTGTCTACATGATTGGAGGAGGCAAGGCCTTAAGATGGTTATTTGCCCCCCTCTTTACTCTTACGGGTTGTCTTGTGAGAGCGTTATTTTTATTTTTGTTTTTTGGCTTGATAGTTTCAATCTTATATGGTACACTCCATTATAGGTAAGCTTAATGGCTTGTTTTTGTAATTAATGCCTTAAAAACTGCCTGAGGAAGAGGGAAAATTGGCAACCATAAAGAAAAACGACAGGTGTAAAGACTGCAAACATTGCAGGATTTGGTCATCCGATAGCAGCAAGGCTACATGTTCTATGGGCAAGGGAGAGTAGGTTCATCCGGACATGATTGTACCCCATCAGTGCATCGATGCAATGATAAGAAGGTTTTAAGGAGGGTAAGAGGTTATGGAAAAGCATTGCAGTACTTGCGGTTACCGAATAAACCTGAACACGGCAAATCATCGCGGTCTTACGAATTTAACGAACTATGGCGAACCCTTTATGTGTTATTGTTACCATTATAGAAAACCCGTTCATGACAATAGCGGAGATAATTGTAAAAACTGGGTTAGTTATGAAGCCGTCAACTATGAAACCAATCCCCCTGATTGATGGCGACTTTGATGAATTCGGAGTCAAACCGGGGGCTGCCTCTTAAGCTCTTTGTTTTCCTTGTAGTAATGGTGCCACTTCTTTAACGGTTTGTAGAAAAGATTTAGCGGGTGAACGGTTACGAACAATTAGCTTGAAAAACTAGTGGATCAATTAGCGTGAAAAATGGCACCGATGAGGTTGTTTACATAAAACATAGGTTAAATCAGCCGGACAATATAAAAGGCTCTTTTGGCGTTAAATATGCGTACTATGTCGATAAGAGCCAAGCATCTCGTAAGCTGCTGTTGAATATAGAGGCTTTTCCGATGAGAGGGCAAAGGAAAGGACAAGGACTGGATTGCCGCTTTCGCGAGAATGACAGAAAGGGACAGGACATATACCGCATTGTCCTTGTCCTCGCCCTTGTTGTCATTCTCGCGAAAGCGGCAATCCACCTTCTTTAATAGCACACATATCTAACGCGAAAAGAGCCATATAAAAATGTAATTTAAAAGGAGGCTTCCATGGAGAAACGAAAATTAGGGCGTCAAGGTCTCGAAGTATCGGCTTTGGGTTTGGGATGTATGGGGATGTCGGCGTTCTATGGCCATCCGAATGATGAGGAGTCGACGCGAGTTCTTCATCGGACGCTCGAACTTGGCGTCAACTTCTGGGACACTGCCGAAATATACGGACCTTTTACGAATGAGGAACTGATTGGCCGTGCCTTAAAAGGAAAATCGCGTCAGGACGTAATCATCGCTACCAAGTTCGCATGGCGGATTGGTCCCAACGGTGAACGTCTCGCCCTTGACAGTAGCCCTGCCCACATTAAAGATTCCATTGAAGGCTCTCTCACAAGATTGGGCACGGATTACATCGATCTGTATTACCAGCATCGCCTGGATCCCAACACTCCCATCGAAGAAACTATAGGTGCACTTGCACAACTTATCGGGGAAGGTAAGGTTCGATATATCGGCCTCTCCGAGGTCGGTCCCGGAACGATTCGCCGGGCCCATGCAGTACATCCTATAAGTGCAGTCCAGTCGGAATACTCTATTTGGGAACGCGGCATCGAGGACAAAGTTCTTCCTGCCCTTCGTGAACTTGGGATTGGATTTGTCGCGTACAGTCCTATGGGCCGCGGTTTTCTTACGGGGAAGATAGACAGCCCGGATGTTCTCGATAATTCCGACTGGCGCCGTCTTAATCCGCGCTTTCTAAGTGAAAACATGGAAAATAATCTTCGGTTGGTCGAAATCATCAAAAAAATTGCATCCGCAAATCAAGCAACACCTGCTCAACTGGCGCTTGCCTGGCTTTTGAAACAGGGGAAGGATGTCGTTGCCATTCCCGGTACAAAGCACGTTTCATATCTTGAGGAGAATACCCGGGCCGCTTACATATCACTGTCTGAATCGGTATGGTTCGATTTAGATAAAGCACTTTCGTCTTTCCGTGTTGCAGGAGCCCGATATCCCGAAGACGCAATGGCGACGATAGACGGGACGGAGTAAAAGCCGGGATATGGATACAACTTAGTATTAAGGAAAGGTTTATATGTTTATCTTAAGCGTTATCGCGTTAAAGCATTCAATCGCTAAAGTCGTTAACCCATTATGCCGACAAATATAAGTAAGGAGGTGATGATGCATGGAATACACGATAAATCCTATACCTACGGGAGCGACTATACAGGGTAAGGCCAGAATAAGCGAAAGAACCCAGGAAAAGCAGGAACAACAAAAAAAGAAGAAAAAGAAGAAAGCCGAAGAATCCGTCCCACAGGTTCGGCATGTTATAGACTTTAAGGTATGACCGGTAATGTATCGTTATCGTGCAGGTCAACGACACATGGAGGGGCGTCATGTGCATTTGAGCAGAAACCTAAGCTTTAAAGCTTGTTCTTACCTCATAAGTTAAGGTGTTGGTTAGTTTCCCCCTCTCTACCGATAATAAAAATCCGGATCTTCAAAAAATAAGTGTTACAAAGTAAGAATACCTCGTGCTTCCCAAATTCCGATATAGAGATCTGTCATTGCGAGCGTAGCGAAGCAATCTCGTCTTTTTCTTGAGATTGCCGCGCCCCGCGAATACCCCCCTCACGGGGGGTAGGGGGGTTACGGCTGACGGCTCTTTCAGACGTGCTCGCAATGACAGTAAAATGTTATGTCTCCTGTTTCTATGTCGGAATTTGGGTGCTTTCACGGTATCGACAAAACTTAAAGGCCATAAGATACGAATCAGCATGGATGGCAAGGGCCGGGCAATGGACAACATCATGATCGAACGCTTGTGGCGAAGCGTCAAGTACGAGGAGGTG
Source organism: Nitrospirota bacterium (assembly GCA_015233615.1). Classification (GTDB taxonomy): domain Bacteria; phylum Nitrospirota; class Thermodesulfovibrionia; order Thermodesulfovibrionales; family Magnetobacteriaceae; genus JADFXJ01. Next base: position 436 of record JADFXJ010000177.1, on the reverse strand, counting down.
TACATAAAGGATTATGAAACGGTTAAGGAACTGATCGATGCACTTAGGATTTATTTCAAGTTTTATAACACCGAACGCCCCCACGCTTCACTGGGTGGCAGAACGCCTGCCGAGGTGTATAACGGAATCTCGGTACTTCGGAAAACGGCGTAACGGCAAAAGACAAAGAAAAGACCCTCATAGAGGGTTATACCTTAAATACCAAGAGACGTGGAGTGTAGATCGTAAGATAGAAGTGACCCCCCTCGTCATTTAAAACTGACCCCCTAAAAGGTTACAATCTCCTTTCAAGAAAAAACCTGGAAGGAGGAGAAAGGGTGGTAAGCATGTATATGTGGCAACAGGTAAAGGCACTGAAGTCAACAGGGTTATCGATAAAAGACTTGGGTTTTGGGTGTGTAGGTACGCAAATAGACGCAAAGCCGCAATTCATGCG
>JADFXJ010000176.1 GCA_015233615.1 Nitrospirota bacterium | reverse complement strand
GGCTTATTCCTCCTATGTTGTAAGCCTTTAACAGGTTTATTGCGGAATCGCTGTAGGCAATAAAAAATAATTGACATCGCCTCATAATGTATGATATTATTGAAGTTGGTTTTATAAAGAATTCAGGAGGTATCAGGTTGTGTTTGCTATAGTAGATAGTGGCGGTAAGCAATTTAGAGTTTCGCCGAACGAGACTGTAAAAGTGGAAAAGATCATCGGTGCCGATGATGGATCGGAAATAATCCTGGATAAGGTTCTCGCCCTATCCAGTGACTCGGGAATGAAAATCGGCTCCCCCTACATTGAAGGGGCGAAGGTCAAAGGGCAGGTAATATCTAACGGACGTACGAAAAAAATCGACGTGTTTAAAATGAAGCCACGGAAAAACTATAGGAAGCTCACTACGTCCAGGAAGTATTTTACCCTCATACGCATAGCAGAGATCATAGGAGGTTAACCATGGCACATAAAAAAGGCGTAGGAAGCACGAGAAACGGCAGAGATAGCCAGTCACAGCGTCTCGGAGTAAAGAAATACGGTGGTGAGGTCGTAAAAGCCGGCAACATCCTGGTAAGGCAGCGCGGTACTAAGTTTCATCCCGGAAACAACGTAGGCATAGGCTCCGACGATACTCTCTTCTCAAAAGTAGCGGGTGTTGTAAAGTTCGAAAGAAAGGACAAGACAAGGACGAAAATCAGCGTTTATCCGGTAGCCGCAGTTGCAGCCGTAGATACAGCAGTAGCCGCAGCCTGAGAGCTTGAAAATATTTTAAACTTGTGTAATACGTGGAATTACCCCGCTAAGGTTCGCTAATGTTTTCGAAGCATACCGAAAAGGCATAAGATTGCCCATGATCGCCGGAGGTCTTATAAAACCTGGTGAACGGTTATAATCGGACGAAGAGCATTAACCCACCAAAAGTTGATTAAAGCTATTCGTCGTGTAATTATATTTTGCCAATTGTTTTTAACACGTGTATTCCAACTGTTTTTTTAATACTTGTATATCAACTGTTTTTTAATACGTGTATTTCACCACTTAAACCATATGAAATTTGTCGATTACGTAAAAATATTTACTAAAGCCGGAAAAGGCGGGCGCGGGTGCGTTGCCTTCAGAAGGGAGAAATTCGTACCCCTTGGAGGCCCCAACGGCGGAGACGGCGGCCATGGCGGTAGCGTCATATTCAAGGCCGACGAACGATTAAACACCCTTTTAGACCACGCCTACAGGAAACACTACAGCGCCGAAAACGGACAACCGGGCATGGGTAAAAACATGCATGGTAGAGACGGACTCGATATAGTGATAAAAGTGCCGGTGGGTACCTTAATCAAGAACCAGTTAACCGGTGAAACCCTAGCAGACCTTGACCACGACGGCAAAGAGGCCCTCGTACTAAAAGGCGGCAGAGGCGGAAAAGGTAACGCCCACTTTAAGTCCTCAACCTACCAGGCTCCGAAATTCGCACAGCCCGGCGAAGAGGGAGAGGAGGCAGACCTCGTGTTAGAGCTAAAACTACTTGCCGACGTTGGCCTGATAGGAATGCCAAACGCCGGAAAATCCACATTTCTCGCTACCGTATCGTCGGCAAGGCCAAAAATAGCCGACTACCCGTTTACAACGCTTATACCAAACCTGGGGGTAGTCAAGATGGGAGACTACACAAGCTTTACTCTCGCCGACATACCCGGCATCATCGAAAACGCCCACCTCGGTGCAGGATTAGGCCTCCGCTTTCTGCGCCACGCCGAAAGAACCGTGACTTTGCTCCACCTCGTCGACGCAAGCGACTACGTGCCGGATGACCCCGTGGACGTGCTCCACAAAATCGACACGGAGTTAGACCTTTACAGTAAATCGTTATCGGCTAAACCGCAAATTATAGTTGCGACTAAACTAGACGTCGCAGGAGTTGGTGTCAGACTCGCGGCCTTACGTGATTATTGTTTCCAATCCGGGCTCCCCTTCTATGCCATATCGGCAGTGACTAAGGAAGGTGTCGACGAACTTGTAAACGTCTTGTCGGTGAAAGTAAAAGAACTAAAAGAAGAAGCAAAAAAACGCGGCGATTCAGAGCGACTCGATTCACAACGGAACGATTCATCTCTGCTCGATTCAGACAGATGGAGCTTAGATCGGCACGATTCAGTTATATCCGATTCAGCGATACACGATTCAGACAAATCAGACTCCGACGTACAAGAGAGTCAAAGCAGTATCGTATCGTCGTGGGAGTAAGGCGGCGACGAACAACACAGTATCTTTAAAGGTACGCCTCCGGTGTTCTTAACCATGTGCTCTGTGCCGGCTACGATACACACCGTATCGCCGGCCGCTATCGCAAAAACGCTTACGCCGAGAACCATCTCTCCCTTACCGGAAATTACGTGATATAATTCCTCGCTCATGGCATGTTTGTGTAACAAAGTGCTGGCCGACATTGGTATGGTTGCCTCGGCAAGGCTTTGGTTAACGTTACCATGCACGGCGGGGTGCATTAACTCCCTTATTTCGGAGCCATCTTTCGTAACGTACGCTTTCACGTCGTCGTAACTGGTCCTGATCACCACGGCCAAAAATCCGTCAGGTATTCGTCACTTGCCCATCTTTCTCTCGATTTCCTGCACCTTCGGGTTATTGAGCAGGGAAAGGAATTTTGGGTTTGTAGAAAGTTTTTGCAGGTCGTTGTTGTTTACGGCCTTTATTATCTCCGGGTCCTGAAGAATTTTCTGTATTTCCGGATCATCTTTTAAAGAGAGGATAATGTTCATTATATCCGCGTCGGACATCATCCTTTGTTGCAAGTTTTTTGCTTGTGAAGCAGCGTCCTGTCCACTGCCTGCCGGGCTGCTGCTTGCACTAACACCCGACCCACCCTTTGAGGAAATGGAGTACACCATGGAGTCGTTAATCGTTATGGTACCGAGGGTAGCCGACTTTACAGTATAAACACCGTTCGTATAGGAAATTATCTCACCGGTTATTACGCTTCCGTCATTAAGCTGAATCTCCCTTACTCCGGCGAAGCCACTCATAGGTACCGTCAGCAAAACTATGGCCACAACAAACATTATCGTTGCCAACTTTATTGCCGCTAAATTTATCGTGGCCGATCTTATTGCCGCTGGTTTTATTGCCGCTAATTTTAAGGTTGCCGGTTCTATTGCCGTTGATTTTATCATCTTTTTTCTCCCGCTAAACGTTTTAAAAGACTGAGTATCAATCTGACGCCTACCGAGGTGGCGCCTTTGTCAATGTAATCTCTACCCTCGGTATACCAGGCCGTGGCAGCTATGTCCAGATGCACCCACGGTTGATCTCCAACGAACTCCTTCAGGAAATATCCCGACGTAATGAGACCTCCCTTCCTTGTGCCAACGTTTTTAATGTCGGCCACGTCGCTCTTCAAATATTCCTTGAGCTCTTCGTAGAGGGGCATTTGCCAAACCCTTTCGTAAGTCTCCTCAGAGGCGGCTTTTAGCTTCTCCATAGTGCCTTCGTCGTTACCCATCATCGCTATCGCCTCGTCGCCAAAGGCTACCGAACAGGCACCGGTAAGGGTAGCCATGTCTATGGCAAAGGCAGGCTTATAATGCTTTATGGCATAACCAAGCGCGTCGACCAGTGCCAGGCGCCCCTCTGCGTCGGTGTTTATGATCTCGATGGTCTTGCCGTTAATGGCGGTAACGACGTCACCCGGCCTCGTGGCATTGCCGCCGGGCATATTTTCGGTCGCCGGTAATATCGCCACTATATTTAGTGGAAGCTGTGCCTCGGATACCGCCTTCATAATTCCAAGAGTTGCCGCGCCGCCGGCCATGTCGTACTTCATCTCCTCCATCTTCTCCGAGGGTTTCAGCGAAATCCCGCCCGAATCGAAGGTTATCGATTTCCCAATTATGGCCATGGGTACACCCTTTCCACCGTTGTATTCAATAACGATAAACTTCGGCGGTTGCGCAGAGCCCCTTGCCACGGCCAGGTAAGATCCCATGCCTTCCTTCTCTATGTCCTTCAGATCCAGAACCTTTACCTTGACGAGCTTACCGGCAAGGTTTTTTGCGGCGTTTGCCATTGCCGTGGGTGTAAGCTCGTTAGCAGGCGTATTAGCAAGATCGCGGGCAAACCGGGTGGCACCAATCACCGTTTCCAGCCAGGCCAGGGCGGTTCCGTCACCATCGCGTGAGGAAATTATGGTACAGCCGGCAATCTCTTTCTTGTTTTCATCGGAGTCCTTAGTGCTTTTGCTCTTATACTTATCGAAAATATAGGACTTCAGCAGCAGGCCTTCCATAAAGTAGTATATTGGACTGAAATCCGAGTTTATCTTGTGATCACTAAAAGCCGATGTCGATACGGCAAACTCATCGACCCCGGTTGGCAGGATTGTGGAAAAAACTTTTCCCCCTACCCTTCTAAGACGCTCCTGTTTAACGTCGGCCACCTTCCCCAGTCCTGCCAGCAGGAGTCTCCCGGCACCTATGCCTTCGACGTGTAAAAGACACGTCTGTTTTTCCTTCCCGGTAAACTCCCTGGAAGATACAACCTTTTTTATCAAACCTCCGACCCGCACGTCAAGATTATCGTACAGGTCAGTCTTTTTATCCTCAAAAAACGGCAAGACCAAAAGGCCGGTCTTTATCGAATCCTCAGAGACGTCTTTTATCTTCACTTCCATCGCAGCAATATCCCCCTATAATATATCGAATTTAGTTTTCGTTTTGGGCTTCAGTTTTACGCAGTTTACATTCAGCGATACTTAATTATACATCATATACGCGTCAAATATACATCAAATAACTCATATTTTGCTAGATTTGGCGAAAAAGATTTGGGTGCCGTAGAACTTTATAGCAAAATCCAGTGGCATTCGATAAAAAGGACTAGATTCCGGTCAAGCCGGAATGACGGAAAGGGGAGTAGTGATGGGCATCATGTCGAGAATCGGTTGCGGCCCTTAGCTTTAGCCCTCATCCGGGCTTCCAGGGCGTTTGCCAGCAAGGATGAGGCATCCTGCCCGGGCTCCATGCAAGCGACTCCTATCGATATTCCCGGACAAGTGAGTTGGCTCCCATCGTATAGAGTTACAGGGGATTCCATGATAGTTTTCCTCAACCTTTCAGCGATATAACAGCCATTGGTAACGTCGGTACCAGGGAGCACGATGACGAACTTATCATCATCCATGCGCACTACAAAATCGGTTTTCCTGAGACTGTTTACGAAAACTACGGCCATAACGTACAAAGCCCTCTCTGCCGCCGTTTGGCCGTAGCTCCCGGCGTATTCCCTGAAATGGTCGGCGTCGGCCATTAAGATAACCAGTGGGATTTCCCTGGACCTGGCTTTATTCATCAGCTTGTCGAGCGTATCCATGAGCCATTGGCGGTTGTACAAACCCGTGAGGACGTCGATACTGGCGTAATAGTCATATCTGCGTTGTAAATAGCTGCTCTTGGAGATCAAAGCCGTTCCGTGGCGCAATCTGTGGGCAAGGATACCTAAGAGATTCTTGCAAACGGAGTGAGATTCCGACACCAGGGCAAAAAGGTCCGCCTCCGATAAAACTATCGTCCTGCAAGTAACATCGGCTACTATAGAGGCCGAAGTAGGTCTTTTGTCTATTACCGATAGCTCGCCAAATATCTCACCCCCATCATAAACGTTAAGAGGCTCGTCTTCCACGCTGTCTACGTGTACGCGTACCCTGCCTGACAGGAGCAGATAGACGAAAGAGTTTATCTCACCCTCTGCGATGATAACGTCACCGGGATAAAAAACCCTGTAAGCGCATTTTTTTAATATGCCCTCGATTGACTTCAGCCTTACGGATTTGAAGAGACTTATCGAATGGATTTCCTTATCGTTAAAGCAATTATCTTCAGTCAAGCGTCATCCATGTAGATCGTAAGATGTTATATTCTCTATTAATACCCGCTTAAATACTACCCGGAACATTATATTGACATCATCCTGAATATTACAAAAACGAGAGTCTTTTTGGCAACCTGCCCGGTAACCTGGCAGCGATTCCGCAATAAACCTGTTAAAGGCTTACAACATAGGAGGAATAAGC
>JADFXJ010000175.1 GCA_015233615.1 Nitrospirota bacterium | reverse complement strand
GAACCTGTTAGCCGACGCCATACTTAGGGCAGGCTCTACGGAAAAGGGCAAAGTAACCGCCGCACTCGCTGCTACTAGTGGGTTCAAAGGCATTACTGGAGAAATATCGTACAGGGCACCCCTCAGCCCACCTGCAAAGCCCGTCGAAATTGTCGAAATAAAAGACGGCAAGTATAGAAAATCCGGACTGTGGACACCCTGAATCCCATTTCTTGCATGGGTTGATTTCCCTTCCTTCCGATTTGTATAATAAAGCTATGAGCGTAATTACTTTACCACGGATTTTAAGGGACAAGCCTGGTGACGACGGCGCTGATGCTTTTGCAGAAGTCATCAACAAGGTCGATTCCGAATCAAAGAAGGAATTGGCTACAAAATCCGATCTGGTCAACTTAAAAACCGAACTCAAAGCTGATCTACAATTATTGGAAATAAAGCTTGAATCGAAGTTGCGGCTTTATTTCTTAATCCTCGCGTTTCTAATCATTCTAACGAATCCAAAGGCTTTGGATCTGCTTGGCAAGCTTCTTGGCCTCGTAAAGTAACTCTGCCGGTCGCATTCAAAGTGTCTGTCGCTCTAAAGAGTTTTGACCAGTGAGCAGTTCTTTCGGCAGTTCGTTGACGCGATAAGCCATTGAGTAAAATTAATTGGGTAAGATTACTCGAATATATCGTTGACGTCTATTTGAAAGCCATCGATAACTTTTGAAATTACCACGCCACTACCTTCGGCAATAGAATATGTCTTATATTTGTCGTTAACTATGGTCAAGACCTCGACGATTTTAAGTTCAGGTATGATTATCCAGTATTCAGGTACTCCGTACTTCTCGTATATCTCTTTTTTAGTGGCAGTGTCTCTTTGGTATGTACCTGTAGATATTATCTCACAGACCATATCCGGTACGCCTCGCACCCAATCCTGAAAGATACCCATGCGATCTTTCCTGATAAACAGTATGTCGGGTTGAAGCCGGTTTACGCCTTCCTCCAAGATAACGTCAAGCGGAGAGTAATAAGCGTGTCCCAAATCTTTCGCCTTAACGTAATTGCGCATGTTAGCGTATAGATTACCGCTAATTTCCTGGTGTTTACCGAAAGGACTTGGACTCATGACTTCCTCACCGTTTATGATTTCCGTAAGATCGAAATCTTTCTCAATCTCGATAATGGCGTTCATGAACATAGTATATCACCGGCCTTAATGTTTTGTCGCTACCGGAAAGCACCTCACTCTCGCAATTTTACGGAAAATTAATAAAACCCGTGCCTCAGGCTCTGCAAAGGCAAGTATCTGTCTAATGTAAAGTGCCATCTATCGGTTTTTGGAAGAGGAGGGGGCAGAGGACGTCATGGGGGGGTGTCCTCTGCCCTTCGGAGGGAAAGACTTATGTGTTTATAACTAACTTACGTTTATGTGTAATGCTTATACCTTCTCTTCTCTCTTTTTTCTTATGAACGTCGGTATATCCACGTCATCGTCGTACGAAGACATAAGTTCCGTGGCGGGGATTTTGTCCTCTTTCGAGAAGTCAAATAACGCCTTGGACAGAACTCTGTCGGAACCTCTTGTAAAGACTCTCTCTTTTTCGGCGGCACGCCACTTATTGTTGTTTTCGGGTATGGCGATACGGCTCTTGTCTTTTTTGTCCTCGAAGCCGGTAGCGATAACGGTAACTTTAACCTCACCGGTTACATTGGGGTCGATGACCGCTCCGAAGATGATATCCGCATCGTCGTGGGCGGAATCGAATACCAGTTCCGAAGCACCCTGTACCGCGTCCAGCGAAAGATCGCTGCCACCGGTTATGTTGATTAAAATTCCCCTGGCTCCGTCTATGGAGGTCTCTTCCAGGAGAGGGTTGGAAATCGCCTTTTTAGCGGCCTCTATGTGTCCTTGTTCTCCCGTTCCCTTGCCTATACCCATGACGGCTTTGCCGGAGTACTGCATGATGGTTTTTACGTCGGCGAAGTCCAGGTTGATGAGGCCGGGCACCAGGATGAGGTCGGTTATACCCTGCACGGCGTCTCTCAGCACGTCATTGGCCACCTCGAAGGATTTAAGCAAAGGGGTGCCCTTTTCTACGACCAGTTGGATCTTGTCGTTTGGAATAACTATGGTGGTATCCACGAATTGGTTCAATTCCTTGATGCCCAGGGTTGCGTTACTCAGGCGTTTTCTGCCTTCGTAGAAAAAGGGCTTCGTTACCACTGCCACGGTGAGAGCACCCAGCCCTCTGGCAATTTCCGCTATGACCGGGGCCGCTCCGGTACCGGTACCACCACCCATGCCTGCGGTAATGAAGACCATGTCGGCGCCGTCGAGGAATTCGCGTATCCTGTCTCCATCTTCGAGGGCACTGTCCCTCCCGACTCCGGGGTTGGAGCCGGCACCCAGGCCTCTCGTTATTTTTTCGCCAATCTGAAGTTTTTTCTCGGCCAGGGAAGTTGCAAGTACCTGGGCGTCCGTGTTCACGGCAATGAACTCGACGTTTTTCAAATCGGAAAGTATCATGTTATTGATAGCATTTCCTCCTGCTCCACCTATCCCTACGACTTTAATGTTTGCCTTACCCTCACTGTTTTCGACCAATTCAAACATCTTTTCCTCCTTTTACCAGGGTTTAATTTTGGTTAGACCTGAACACTTTCGATGCCATTTCTTTAAGCCATTTCCTCATCGTACCGAATTCCCCACTAATCGATTCCATGGAAGAATCGTTGTGGTTATTACGGCCATACATAACCAAGCCCACGGATGTAGAATATATGGGGCTCTTTATTTTATCTATAATGTCAGTGCCCTCAGGCACGCCAATTCTCACGGGCATGGAAAGCACGTTGCGCGCAAGCACGTCGAAACCCTTCAACTGTGACACACCACCGGTCAGAACAACGCCACACGGGGCCGTTTCGTAACCCGACATTTCCGATATTGCTTTTTTTATCAGACTGAGGAGTTCGTCCGCCCTTGGTTTTATCATATCCGTCATAAGGGAACGTAATATCCTTCTGCCCTCCTTTCTGGAGCCGCTTATGGTTATCTCGTCGGAATCGTATGTTGAAGAATATATAGCCGTTCCGTAAGCCTTTTTTAATCTTTCAGCTTCGCCTACGGGTATTCTGAGCCCGACGGCAAGGTCGTTTGTGAACTGATTGCCTCCTATGTCGATAATCGCCGTGTTCAAGAAATTATTGTTTTTGAATAAGGCAATATCCGTAGTCCCACCGCCGATGTCAATCAATATGGTACCGTTTTGTTTTTCATCTTCCCTGAGAACCGCCATACCGGATACCAAAGGTTCCAACACGACACCGGCAGCCCTTACCCCTGCCATCTCACAACATTTGACAAGATTATGCATGGCATTGGAGGAACCGATGATTACCTGCAGGTTTGCCTCCAGGCGCATAGCTCTCATTCCCAGGGGGTTCATAATTTTACATTCTCCGTCCACTACGTATTCCACGGGTATAGCGTGCATTATCTCCTTGTCCAGGGGTATATAAACGGATTGCGCCGTTTCCATAGCTCTTTCTATGTCCGCCTGCCGGACGACTCCGCTCATTATTCCCACTGCACCACTTCTGGCGGTACTTTTTATATGAGCGTTGGATATACCTACGTAGACGTCTTTTATCTCGATTCCGGACATTTCCTCAGCCTTTTGCAAAGACTTCCCAATAGCTTCCGCCGCCCCCTCCATGTCGACTATCATGCCCTTTCTAAGTCCCTGGGATTGGGTTATACCTATTCCTGTTATTTCCATACGCTCAGGATCGGTCTTTGCTACGAGAGTGCATATTTTTGTGGTCCCAACGTCCAGGCCAACTATATGATGGCTTTCTTTCATCAGGACTCCTGCTTTAGGGTTTTAACTATTAAACGGTTGGCAAATCTTACGTCTATGTACTCTACCGGCATGTTGCGTTTGGCTATTTCGTCTTTTAATGACAGATAGCTGGCTATCTTCTGCTCATATTCACCAAAGCCTATAAGTACGAGGGTACTGTTTATTCTGATGGCTAAATCCTCAGGTTTTGTACCCTTGATTTCCACCATCCTTCCCCTGGTCTGTTCGTTTTTTATAAGTGCGATTGAAAGCTTTAAAGCCTCATCCATAACCTCTTTGTTGGATGTGTCCAAAGTTATAACCGGTAATATAAGTGCATTGCTTCCCGTCTTGTCCAGCAACGTGCCCATAGTGTCCAGATAATATTCGTCATTTCCTTTTTTCAGGATGGCTACAGGGTCTTTTTCTTTTATTTTGATTATCAGAGTGCCGGGAAGTTCTTTCCGTAGTATGACGCTTTTCGTCCAGGGTGAGGCTTGAAGCCTTCTGGATAAAAGTTCCTCGTCAAGCGTTATCAGGTTTTTTCCGTTTACGTTTAGAAGTTTCAGTATTTCCATGTTTTTGAGATGGTTATTACCCTCGATAGTTAGATTCTTTACCTTTAAAAAGTCCGTCTTTTCAATCGCAAACCCGGCGGAAATGATTGCCAGTATTGACAATACCACCGATAAGATTATCGATATGCTCTTGAGTGGGAGTCTTCTGATAAACTCCATTTTTGCGGTCTTTAAGTTTTTTTTATTTTTCGTTGCCACGTTATGCGCCCATCGCTACCGATTTATCAGACTCTGTGTCTGCACACACCCGGTTTGGGCAAGCGCATCGGAGAGCATTTCCTCGACAAGGGTGAGGAAGGAATATCCTGCCCTGGCCGCTATTTTTGGAATAAGCGAAGTATTCGTCATTCCGGGCAGAGTGTTGACCTCAAGAACATAGACCTCTCCCTGTTCCGACAGAATTGTATCCACCCTGGTTACACCCTCTGAGCCGATAGCTTTATGAGCCATGAGGGCGGTTTCCTCTACGCTTTTCAGTGAAACTTCGTCCACCTCCGGCGGCAATACGTACCGGGTGCAGCCTGTAGTATACTTAGACCTGTAATCATAGAATTCACCGGTTGGACGAACCTCTACCGAGCCCAACACCTTATTCCTTAAGATCCCAACGTGGATTTCCTTGCCAGGGATGAATCTCTCCACAAGTACCTTGCCGCCATATGAGAAGGCATCGGCAGTAGCCTCACGGTATTGCAGATCGTTTCTAACGATGTGAATGCCTATGCTGGAACCCTCGCCACAGGGTTTGACAATCCAGGGTTTTGGCCATGGCTCTTCCCAGGACTCAGGCCGGTGTGCGAAGTGTGTCCCCTGTTGTGCGCCGGCACTTCCGGTTAATCCGGAAATCATATCGGGCTCCTCGTTAAATGCCTCTTTGTCCAGTAAAACAAAGGGTGGGACGTTTATACCGCGTTCTATAAACACTACCTTCGACATATACTTGTTCATTGCCAGAGCACTGGCCAACACTCCGGAACCGGTGTACGGGATAGACAGCAGTTCCAGAAGACCCTGGATGGAGCCGTTTTCTCCCCATCCGCCATGTAATGCGATTATTGCAACGTCCGGGTTTACTTTCATAAGAATTTCGGCTACGTTTCTTCCTGCATCTACAGACACAACGGCGTAACCGGCATCTTTCAGGCAGTCAAAAATAGCCGTGCCGCTTTTCAACGATACTTCCCGTTCGGAGGAAACACCTCCCATCAGAACTGCTATCATATTATCTTTCAGATTATCTTTCATATCGTGCAGCCGACACCGGCTTTATCTGCCTGGAATATGAAGTTTTCTCCGTATTTCCATACGTCACCTGCACCAAAGGTTATCAGGTAATCTCCGGAGGATAAATCCGACAACAGCGTATCCACTATGTTGCCCGTCTCGGGCAGGTATTTTACCCTGACGCCGGAGTCTTCCATTTTTCTTGTAAGAAGCAGAGAGTTGACACCTTCTATAGGCTTTTCTCCTGCACCGTAGATGTCCATGAGGTAGACCATGTCTACGTCCCCGAAGGAGCCGACAAATTCGTCTAGCAGATCTCTTGTTCTGGAATACCGGTGAGGCTGAAAGAGGACAACAAGTCTCCCGTTGAGATGTTGTTTAATCCCCTTTAACGTCATGCGTATCTCCGTGGGGTGGTGTCCGTAGTCGTCGAAGATTTTGACTCCGTTGGCCTCTCCTTTGT
>JADFXJ010000045.1 GCA_015233615.1 Nitrospirota bacterium | reverse complement strand
AAAGTAGTAGCCAAGCCGGGCGTGGGATGGTAGACCGATGGTAAACGTTAAGTTTAATACGGCGTTTAATATGATATTTGCGACGTTTGGAGCGATATTTGGATCAACGTTTGGATCGGTGTTCAGGACTGCGTGCAGAGCGGTGGTAGTCGTAATCATGGCCGTTGTGCCGGCATTTTTCGGTGCGGGCGCTTTTGCCATGCCTCCCGGGGCCCCTCCGGTTGTATTGTCCGGCGAGACGGTGGCGGTGCTGCCGCTTCTCCATCACTACCGGATTGTGCAGGAGTATTATGCCAGCTATCAGGAGACGGAGTCGTACCTTAAAGGCCATTTCAGAGAAGGGGCGTCCTCAAGGAGCCGCGATTCACATCACGAGAGTGAGCATGAGGGAGCTTATGGCGATTCCTATAACGAGCACAATTCGTCGTCGGACAGACAATCGGCCCATGGGAATTACGATTTGCAGGGCGGCTCCAAAACGTATAGTGCAAGCACTTACGACGCTACCATCGTCGAAAAAACTTTGGAGTCTAACGCCTTCTCCGGCTACCTGGAGTCCTCCCTGAGCCAATCGGGAGTCACTCTGGTCGATAATGCCACCGTCATGAGAGTACTGAGGGAGTTTAGCGAAAACAGGAGCAATAGAAACGATAGTAACTTCGAGAAGAAGGTTCTCAACAAGCTCTCGGCAAGGAGGCTCGCTAAGTATGCCCTGACCGGGACGATAGAATCCATGCGCCTCAACGGCGTCAGGCCGGTTCCGGACGGAACTAACGAAAACTTCTCTATAACCGCCAAGGTGGTAATAAACATTAAGCTCGTTGACTTACGCAATAACACTGTCAATTACGCCCGGAGCTTTACCGGCATTGGTAAAAAGACGTTTAACTATGCCGATCCTATTCCGTCTGACGACGTACTTGACATGGCCTTCAACGACCTGTCGGGCAAAGTAGTCGAGTCTTTTACGGGCGTCAGGCATACCGATACCGGTGATGACATGGAATACAGGGATTCGCCCGGCAAGCAGCTCGTAGAATGACTTTAAACAATGACTTTAAACATGGGAAATTTTAAACGGTGAATTTATAGCGGCAGTCCATTGGTATGTGATACAACGGATGGATTGCCGCTACCCCCCCTTTTTTTTTACAACACGTCTTTCCTCGATAGGGAGATAAAGTACTTTATATGTTCGAACGATTCCTGATCCGGGTGTGTGAACTCCATGCCGAGGAGATGGTCTTCGTTGCTTAATTTCACGTTCCTCACCTTGCAGACTATGTTTTCGATTGTCTTATCCATGAGCCTGAAGGTGGCGTAGTAGCTCTTGTTCAGTGTGAATTGCCTGTCGGCCTTCCATAAGAGTTTCAGGAGGCAGCCGCTTTCGCTGATGTTAAGCATCGTGGCGTCCGTAACGTTTACGGGCTGAACGTCGAGAATTTTGACGGGTAGATTTAACTTGATACGCCTGTGCTTCCGTTTGTTGGTCCTGGACTTTTTGAATACTCCGTATCCCCAGAGCTGGTAACGGTTGACGTCGACACGTATTTTGCTGGCGGGCAGGACTGCGGTTATGGAGAATTCGTCGATGTCCGTGTCCCTTCGCAGCGGAGAGAGCGGAGGAAAATCGTTAGCCCTGAGTATGGTGCGCACCAGTGGTTTGTCGGTCTTTTCTCCCCTGTGGGTAACGATGGCGATTTCGTCGTTTTTGAGCCTTACAAACATGCCCGGCGGGAACATGCCGATGGTTTTTATGAACGTCATGGCAAGCTCCGTATCTACTTTGTGGCCCTTGGAGAGGTAGATGTCCTTCATGGCCTGGATGGGAGAGAGGGCCGGGCGGTATCTCCTGCCGGCAACACGGGCGCAGTAAACGTCGGCAAGAGATAAGAGGCGTGCCGCATGGCAGATGTCGTCGCTTTTGAGCCCGTAGGGGTATCCCGTGCCGTCGATGCTCTCGTGGTGCTGTAAGACCGCCTCCAGCCACACCGTGTCGGTGACGGACAGGTTCCTGAGCATGGTGGCGGACACTATCGGGTGTGCCCCGACTGAGGCTCTTTGGTTATTCGTGAGGGTCTGTCCCTGGCCCTGAAGCATTTCCTGCAGGTCAATCATCGATATGTTCATGGTGAGTGCGGCCGAAAGCAGGGAGGCTCGCTCACCCATGGACCAGCCAAGTCTCTTCGATACTATCTCGCAGACGATGGCCGTGTGCATTTGATGCACTATCGGGTACCTCTGGCTTTGCTCCAGAAGTATGGTGCCAAGAGCGAGGTCTTCATCTATCTTGCAAACCTCTTCAAGCGATCTGCATATGGCTGCGATTTTCGAATTGAAGTCCCTCTCGGTTCGCAGGTTCCTGAACAAACCGCTTAGTGTCATTTTAGCCAGATCGAGTGTATCGAATGGGGTATCCTCGATGGGGATTATGTCGGCTTCGAGCTCTTGTCCGGCCTCTTCGGGACGTTCCACCTCTTCCATGTCTATGATTATCCCTTTTGTGATCGAGTTGAGGATGTCCTTTTCGGTTACGACGTGGCCCTTACCGAGCATCAACTGACCGGATTCATCGTAAATAGGCATTCGCAATGGTTTTCCCACCTGGACGTCGCCCATCTTTACGTGGCGCATCTTCATATCGGCCACTCGCTGCACTCAGGGAAATTATTTTTTAGTATTTCCATGCCGTTAAACTATATTTCCTCCTAATCAAAAATATCAGAAAAGAGTGCTTTCGATCAAGTATACATTAACCGGGTATATACGCGATGAGGGCGGGGTTGACGAAACGAGGTTGGAATTACGAACAGAATACGGTTGACTGAACAAAAGGACTAAGGGCGCTTCCGAACAATCGGGCAGTGCGGACAAAAACGTTAGAAAACCATCCGGCTGTCAATGTTTTGGCTATGTCCGGTACCGTAGTTCGTTCATAACGTACATTATTTCATGCTTTAAATCTGGCACGGAATTTGATACAATATATATAAGGAGTATAAGTTTATAAAAATTAGATCACGCCCGATAAGCCAGGGTCGGGAATTCGTTTTTTGTAACCTGGTTGAGCAACCTGAGCTTTAGATACGACGATACGGTAATTTCAGTAATATAGCAACTCGTGGAGGGTAAGAAAAAATGGCTGAAGACGACGTCTATAACGACACGGGAGAGCATGTCCCGATTAAACGCAAGCTTGGCACCAAGCAGATCATAATCGTCGCGGGTATCGTGCTGGTGCTTTGCGGTATAGGTTTTTTGGTGTTTACGAAGTTTCTTGCGGGCGGGAAAAAGGCAGCCGAGGCTCCCGGCGCCGTTGCCAGGCAGGAAGAGGCTGCCCCAAAGCGTGAGACGAAAAAGGAAACGGACGCTCCTCCCGTGCTGATACCCATGGACTCCTTTCTCGTCAACCTCGCCGAGCCCGGCAGGTTCATGAAGCTCTCGATACAGATAGAGATAGCCGACAAGAAAAAAGAGGAAGAGATAAAAGAGCTGTTCCCCATAATGAGGGATGCCGTCATACTGCTATTGAGCAGCAAGTCGGGCGATTCCGTTACCGGTCCCGACGGGAAGCTTCAGTTAAAGGAAGAGATGCTGCTGCGAATGAATCAGGCGGTGGGGAAAGACATCGTTAAAAACATATATTTTACCGACTTCGTGATACAATGAACAAAATACTGTCACAAGACGAAATCGATGCCCTGCTAAAGGGCGTTCAAACTGGCCAGTTAGAGGCCGAGTCAGCACCGGGGGACGAATCCGGCATAAAACCCTATGACCTCACCTCCCAGGAGAGGATCATTCGTGGAAGGATGCCCGGCCTTGAAATAGCCAACGAGCGTTTTGCCAGGTTTTTCAGAAATTCGATTTCCACCATAATCATGAAATTCGTAGACGTAAACATACACGGCGTTGAAATGATGAAGTTCAGCGAGTTTATGAAGACACTGCCACTGCCTTCGAGCATCAATATATTCAAGATGGAGCCCTTGAAGGGCTATTCCCTTTTCGTTATAAGCGCACCCGCCGTCTTTGCCTTCGTCGAGTACTTTTTCGGGGCTACCACGGCGAGGAACACGAAGTCGGAGGGCAGGTACTTCACCCCTATCGAGCAGCGGATAATAAAGAAGGTCGTGGGGATGGTACTAAAGGATTTGGCACTGGCGTGGAAAGGCATTGCCAGCGTACAGCCGGAGCACGTGGGGTCTGAGATGAACCCACAGTTCGTAACCATAGTTACCCCCACAGAGGTCATCATAAAGATAGAGGTACATATAGAAGTAGAGGATTTTACCGGCAAAATGTTTTTTTGCATACCCTACTCGATAATAGAGCCGGTAAAGGAGAAGCTTTACTCCGGTATACAAGCCGAAAAGCTCGAAACGGACCAGCGGTGGGTCAACCGGTTGAAAGACATACTTCTGAGTTCGGAGGTTCTGGTCAGCGTGGAACTGGGCAATACGGAGCTTACCGTGGAGGACCTCCTGTCCCTTAGCCCGGGCAACGTCATCCCCCTTAACAAGTCGGTACATGACGACCTCGTGATGAACGTCGAGGGCGAACGGAAATTCAAGTGTGTGACGGGAGTAAGTCGGGGCAATCAGGCGATCAAGATTACTGGTTTTATATAGAGTTTAATACACTTAATTAGTCATTTTTCCCGATAGAGCCGCCGTCAGCATTCGCGGGCGGGAATCTGACACCCTGGAGGTAACTGATGGATGCACAAAGGGCAGATTTTACTGACTTTAGCAAAGAGAGCAAGGCTCCCGGTGAGGGGCAGCGGGACATAAAGTTCCTGCTGGACATTCCCCTTACGATAACCGTAGAGATCGGGAGGACTAAGATGATAATAAACGATCTCCTCATGCTGGGGCAGGGTTCGGTGGTAGAGCTCGATAAGCTGGCAGGCGAACCCATGGAGGTGTTGGTTAACAACAAGATCATCGCCAGGGGAGAGGTGGTCGTGGTCAACGAGAAGTTTGGCATCAGGCTTACCGACATAGTAAGTCCCACCGAAAGGTTGAAACAGTTGAGATGATAGGCACCGTATTACAGATGTTTTTCGCCCTGGCCGTCGTGCTGTTTATGATTTACGGTATGTCGTATATGATGAAGAAGAGGCAGAGGCACACCGGATTCATGTCCATGATAGAGTACATGCCCTTTGGTCCCAAAAAGGGTGTCGCCGCACTGAAGATCGGTCCCGATGTGCTGATACTGGCCGTCACGCCGACGGACTTCAAGCTCCTGAAAACGATGGCGGAAAAAGACTTAGCCCCCTATAGGTTTGACGCAATGGTAAAGTCCGATCCCCAAATCAGGGAAAACGATGCTTAGCATCCGATTAACAGACTACGATTATAGAGGTATTAACGATGCCCAATAATAATGTTTTTACAATAGATCACCCGCTTGTTTCCATGTTCGTAATGCTCAGTTTTCTATCCGTGCTGCCGGCACTGCTCATCATGTTCACTTCTTTTACGCGCACGGTTATAGTGCTGTCCTTTCTGAGACAGGCCATCGGTGGCCAGCAGATTCCGCCGAATATCGTCATAATAGGACTGTCCCTGTTCATAACCATTTTTGTCATGTCACCCACACTCGACGTACTGGGCACCAACGTCATAACCCCCCTGATGGACAAGAAGATAACCCTCAACGAGGCTCTCGGCAGGGCGGAGACTCCCGTGAAGAAGTTTATGCTTAAGCAGACCAGGCAGAAAGACCTGGCCCTGTTCCTGAATCTCGCAAAGGTGCAGACGCCAAAAGATCCGATGGACATTCCCATAAAAGTCGCGGCTCCGGCCTTTGCAATAAGCGAGCTTAAGACGTCCTTCGAGATGGGTTTTTTGCTGTACCTGCCCTTTATCATCATAGATATGGTGGTTGCAAGCGTACTGTTGTCCATGGGTATGATGATGGTGTCGCCGGTTATGATATCTTTACCGTTTAAGCTGATGCTCTTCGTTTTGGTCGATGGATGGAACCTTGTCATAAATTCGCTGGTAAGGAGTTTCGCATGACGGTAGAGGTGCTGAAAGATATTTCCGGAGACGTGTTCAAGACATTGCTTATATTGTCGGCCCCGATGCTCCTTGCCAGCATGATCGTGGGGCTTGCGGTAAGCTTCTTCCAGGCCGTCACCCAGATACAGGAGTTTACGCTGACCTTCGTGCCGAAGATAATGGCCGTATTTGCCGTGATATTCGTAATGATGCCCTGGCTGATACACGTCATGACGGGTTTTACCATTCGTATTATCGATAGGCTTCCCATGGTGGTGAAATGAGTTCGATCCGCAGATATGTGCAATTGGTGGCATATTCCCGGACTTGTCCGGCACGTGAGGAATAATTGCAGAACAACCTCGACATAAACGGATTCATAAACTCCGCGGCGGTGTCCGGCGATATAGCCAGGTTTCTGATAATCTTCCTGAGGATAAGCATTTTTATGGCGATGATGCCGATTTTCAGCAGCCAGAACTCGCCGGTGCAGTTTAAGATGGGGCTGGCCGTAGCCTTTGCACTGGTCATCACCCCGGTGGTGAACTTCGATCTGGGCGACACACCTATAGCCTTAGTCATTATGAAGGAGATAGTGCTCTCGATGCTTTTAGGGGGCGTTGGCCTTCTGGTATTTACCGGGGTGAGTATGGCCGGACAGATAATGAGCAACAGCATGTCACTTTCCATCGCTACATACTTCGATCCGCAGTTTGGACAATCGGCAGAGATGTCAAGGCTCCTGGAGGCGATCGTAACACTCCTGTTTTTTATCATGAACGCGCATCAGGACATGATTTACATCTTTGTGAAGAGCTTCGAGCTAATTCCACCCGGGCAGATAAAGATGAACAACCTGATGATAGCCGGAATGTTTGGCGGAGCTAAATTATTCGTCATGGCCATAAAAGTGGGGGCCCCGGTCATGGTGGGCCTGTTGGTGGCAAACCTTCTCCTGGGATTTCTCTATAAGGCGGCCCCACAGGTAAACATCATGTTCGTGAGCTTTCCTATATTCATATTCTTTGGCATGGTTCTGCTGATAGCCGGCATGCCCGTTTTTTTGCACGTTGTAGCCCAATACATAGGCGGGATGAAACAGGACATGTACGACGTCCTGCAAATGGGTACGAGGTAGGTTATGGCTGAAGGCGGAGAGAAAACAGAAGGAGCGACGCCGCGACGGCGGCAAAAGGCGAGGGAAAAAGGCCAGGTAGCGAGAAGCCGTGAAATAACGGCACTTGCCGGGCTTTTGGGAATCATGCTGGTAGCACACTTCGGCGGAAAAAATTTCGCGTATAACGTCACCGACACTACCACCCACTTTCTCACCTTTGGTTTTGGCCACGACATGTTCCATGCCCTGAGGGTTGCCATGCTCAAGACACTGATCATATCGATACCTTTTTTCATCGCAGTCATGGTTCTGGCCGTAGCCTCGGACGTATCCCAGGTGGGGTTCATGGTCAAGTCTATCGAACCGAACTTCGGCAAGATGAATCCGGTGGAGGGCGTTAAGAGGCTGTTTTCTTTTAACGGGGTAACGGAGCTGCTTAAGTCGATTATGAAATTCATTGCGGGCGGCATAATATTTTATTTCGTTTTGAAGCACAACGTTCATGCCCTTCCATTGCTTATGACCAAAGGGCTGAACCAGATAGCCGCGGCATTCGTCTCATTCCTGATGCAGGCACTTTTGTACGGCTTTTTATACCTGTTTATCATTGCCGCAGTAAGTTTTATCATCGAGAAGTACCGTTTCGAAAAATCCATAATGATGAGCAAGGAAGAGATAAAGGAAGAATTCAAGGAGTCGGAGGGAGACCCTAAGATAAAGTCCAGAATAAAGGGCATACAGAGGGAACTTGCGAGAAAGAGGATGATGTCCGAGGTGCCGAAGGCTACCGTAGTCATAACGAACCCCACTCACCTTGCCATAGCCATCAGGTATAAGGAAACCGAGATGTCCGCTCCAAAAATAATAGCCAAGGGCGCGGACGTTATGGCCCAAAAGATCAGGGAGATCGCGCAAAAGCACGACATACCCATTTACGAGGACAAGCCCCTGGCCCGTACCCTTTACGAGATGGACGTGGATTCGTTTATTCCCCAGGAACTGTATAAGGCCGTGGCCAGGATACTGGCGTACATTTATAAATTAAGAGGTAAACTCTAAAAAACTTATGAGACAGGGGTTAAGACGATGGAAAGGTTTATAGAGATAATCCAGAAGACTTTGCGCGAGAGAGCCGAGATACTGTTGTCGGTTGCTATAGTGGCGGTACTGGGGGTAATGCTTTTGCCCATACCGCCTTTTGTGCTGGATATTCTCCTGTCTATATCCATAGCCATAGCGGTGGTAATAATCGTGACGAGCGTTTATATTCAAAAACCCCTGGATTTCTCGGTATTTCCCACGCTCCTGCTTCTGACCACCCTCTACAGGTTGTCTCTGAACATCGCGGCGGCCAGACTCGTCCTGCTTAAAGGAAACGAGGGGATAGAGGCCGCCGGTCAGGTAATAATGGCCTTCGGCAACTTTGTCGTGGGTGGCAACTACGCCGTGGGTCTCATAATATTCTTCATACTTGTCATTATCAACTTCGTCGTCATAACGAAGGGCTCCGGCAGGATAGCCGAGGTTGCCGCAAGGTTTACCCTCGACGCCATGCCCGGAAAACAGATGGCCATAGACGCCGACCTCAACGCCGGCATGATAGACGAAAAAGAAGCCAAAAAGCGCAGGGAAGTCATAGCCCAGGAAGCGGACTTCTACGGTGCCATGGACGGTGCCAGCAAGTTTGTGCGTGGAGACGCCGTCGCCGGTTTGATGATAACCGCCATCAATATACTCGGTGGTATCATAATAGGGGTGCTTCAGCTTGGCATGCCCATAGTGCAGGCTTTAAAGACATATACCATACTGACAATCGGCGATGGCCTCGTATCGCAGATTCCGGCACTTCTCATATCGACTGCCGCCGGTATAGTCGTCAGCCGTGCCGGTAAGGAATCGGACATGGGGCAGGATATCACGAAGCAGGTCATCGTAAACCCAAAGGCGCTCTTTACCGCCTCCGGCATACTCGTTGCGCTGGCTATCGTGCCGGGGCTTCCGCATGTATCTTTCATGATGATAGCGGTTGCGGCCTCGGGGTTTGCTTACATGATGCGCCAGATACAGAAGAAGGAGGCTATCGAAGCGCTACCCCATGAGGCCCCGCCCGAAGAGCCGAAGATCGAGACTTTTATGGAACTCGATCCCCTTACACTTGAAATCGGCTATGGCCTCATACCCCTGGTGGAAGAGCAAAAGGGCGAGCTCCTCAGCAAGATCAAGGCCATGAGGAGACAGATAGCCAAGGAACTCGGCTTTGTAATTCCCCCCATACACATAAGAGATAACCTGCAGTTGAGGCCCCACGAGTACAGCTTCCTCCTCAGAGGCATCGAGATAGCCCGTAACGAGGTAATGATGGGTTACTGGCTGGCCGTCGCCTCCGAAGAGGTGGACAAGATAGACGGAATTCCCGCCAGAGAGCCGGCCTTTGGCCTGCCCGCCCTATGGATTGAGGAAAACAACATGGAGCGCGCCCAGATGGCAGGCTACATGGTAGTGGACACCCCTACCGTGGTGGCAACACACCTGACCGAACTGATAAGGAAAAACAGTTGGGAACTCCTTACCAGGACCGAGGTTCAAAACATCCTGGACAACGTCTCCAGGAGCTACCCGAAGATCGTGGAAGAGCTGGTGCCTTCTCTCCTTACACTGGGAGCGGTGCAGAGGGTGCTTCAGAACCTCCTGAAGGAAAGAGTGCCCATAAACGACATAGTGATGATTCTAGAAACCCTTCTGGACTACTCACCGAACATGAAGGACCCGGAGATGCTCACCGAGCACGTACGGCAGGCCCTGGCACGGTACATTACGAAGCAGTATTCCATGCAGGATGGCTCTATGCCCGTCTTCACCCTTGACCCGCGTTTCGAGTCGTCCCTTACCAGGAGCGTCCAGACGGGAGAGGCCATAAGTCCGGACGTTGTCAACAGGCTGGTCAAGGGTATCGAGGGTTTTATGGAAAAGGACACGATGCAGGGAGTGCAGCCCGTGGTGCTGTGCTCAAACCAGATCAGGAGATTTTTGAGAAAAATAATGGAGAAGTTTCTGCCCTCCGTCGTGGTTTTGTCTAACGCAGAGATCGCTCCGGCAGCCAGGTTGTACTCGTTGGGGGTAGTAAGATATGAAAATTAAAAAATTCCAGGCCAGAACGTTTGCGGAAGCACTTGTGATGGTGAAAAAAGAACTAAGTGAAGACGCCATAATCCTGTCTACCGAGGAGAGAAAAGGCGACAACCCGATGGTCGAAGTAACGGCGGCCGTCGATTACGACATGAGCACTATCCGCTCACCTCGCATAAACGTAACCGTCGACGACGAGATCAAGAGGGAAAAGCCCGGTCGCTCCGACAGGCAGTCCAGGTTCCCGGCTACCAGCAAATTCTCGTTGCCGGCAAAGAAAGGCTCCCCTGCCGATGATCGTCCGGCCGGGACCTCCTCCGGGGATTCCATATTCGAGCGCACCAGGTGGGGTTGCGGAGATGATCGGTTACCCGTAAACTCATCAAGCTCATCGGGTGGCTCACGTGCATCTAATGCCTCGAAAGTATCGCCCTCAAGCTCATCAAGAGCCTTAGATGCCTCAAGAGCATCGGGTGCAACGGGTGCATTAAGGCCGGCGCAAGTCCCGGAGGTGGAAAAAACTTTGGAAGAGACACTTTCGCAGTCGGCGCCGCCCGCGGAGCTTAAGCACTTCGTCAAGAAGCTCTCGGACGACATAAAGGGTGAGATCGAGAGCCTCAGGGACTCTATCGAGGACATGAAGAACGTGGGTTACGAAATGGCCTTGCCTCCAAAGAAACGGACGCTCTTGTATTTCCTCAGGGAGAGATCGATCCGGGAAGAATATGCTATACTATTGTGTGAGAAGGCTAAGGAAATTAAAGAGCTCACGCCGCTTCTGGTATCCCAGATAAAGGTTAAGACAAGGGGCAGCGACTTGAAGGCCATAATGCTCGTAGGGCCCACCGGAGTGGGCAAAACGACTACGGTGGCAAAGCTTGCGGCCAGGTCGATTAAGGAAGGGAAAAAGACGGCTATAATAAACCTTGACACCTACAGAATTGGTGCCGTCGAACAGTCCAGGATATACTCCCGTATCCTTGGGATACCGCTTTCCGTAGTCTCTAACGAAAGGGAACTGAAGCAGAGTCTTATGAGATTTGCCGAAACCAAGGACGTCATATATATCGACACTACGGGACGCTCCCCCAAGGACGAGCAATACATCGAGAGTCTCAACGAAATATGCCGCACCGAAGTCCCCCTGGAGGTGCACCTGCTGATGAGCGCCAACAGCGACGACGATTTTCTGACCGAATCGTACAGGTACTACCGGCGCCTGCCGATAAACTACCTTGGTTTCACCAAGGTGGACGAAGCCGTACGTTACGGATCCATTTACAACCTTTTGCTGACTTACCGCAAACCGATCGCCTACATAACGATGGGCCAGAAGGTGCCGGACGACCTGGAGTTTGCCAGGGTAGACAACATAGCGAATTTGATACTAAAAAAGGAGTACTACAGATGTTAAACGAGAGGCGCGGGAGAGAAAAGCACGTCAGGACAATTGCTGTAGCCAGCGGCAAAGGCGGCGTGGGCAAGACCAACATAGTTGCCAGCCTCGCCATCGCCATGAAAAAGGCCGGCAGCAACGTCCTCATACTCGATGCCGACCTCGGGTTGAGCAACATAGACGTATTACTGCACCTGGCACCGAAGTATAACATCCAAAACGTGCTAAACGGTGAAATGACACTTAAGGATATAATGGTGGATGGCCCCCATGGCGTAAAAATACTGCCTGCCACCTCCGGCGTGCAGGAACTAACGTCGCTGGACGAGTTTCAGCGTATGAGGATACTCGAAGAGTTCGAGTCCTTCGATGGCGACATCGACGTTTTGCTCATAGACACCGCCGCCGGCATATCCGAAAACGTAGCATTCTTCTGCATCGCTGCCCAGGAGATAATCATTATAGCCTCCCCGGAGCCAACCGCCATCACGGACGCCTATGCCCTCATCAAGGTGCTCTACACGAGGTACCAGGAAAAGGAGTTCAGCGTTCTGGTGAACTCCGCCAGGAGCGACGTAGAGGCCAAGGAGGTCTTCAGGAGACTCGCCACGGCAGCCGAAAAATTTCTTAACATATCCCTGGATTACCTCGGTTATTTGCCTTATGACATCGCAGTGGCAAACTCCGTCAGAACACAGCGGGCTTTCATAGACGCCTATCCCCTCAGCAAAGCGTCAAAGATGATCACGGAACTGGCCGCAAAGATACTCGGCAGGTCAAAGGCCAGACTGAAGGGCTCGCTGCAGTTTTTCATCGGCAATCTTCTTTCCGCCTCATCCGACCAGAACGACTCATGGTGATCTGCGGCAACCCGGTTATGCCAGAAATTATGCGATAAAATTATGTTAAATAGTTGCGCCGTAAAGTTGTACTATAGAGTTATGCTATAATAGTAGGTTAAATTTTTAATATATAGTTAAATTAAGACGGCATCATGAAAATATACAAGACAAACATGAGCGACGACAAAAAGGAAGAGATCATAAAAGATTTCCTTCCATATATAAAGTACACCGCCTTCAGGCTGCTCAACAGGATTCCTCCGCAGTTGACGGTAGACGACCTTGTAAGCGTTGGAATCATGGGACTTTTAGACGCCATCGACAACTATGATCAGAGCAGGGCTAAACTAAAAACTTACGCAGAGTTCAGGATAAAGGGGGCAATGCTTGACGAACTCAGAAGTTTTGACACGGCTCCCCGCTCGCTTAAGGAGAAACTTAACGAGCTTAGGGCAGTGTTTGTGAAGCTCGAAAAAGAGTTGAGCCGGCCGCCCGACGACGACGAGGTGGCAAAGGTAATGAATATCACCCTGGACGAATACTATAAAATACTAAAAGACGCAGACGGCGTTATAACGCTCAGGTTCGAGGACTTTTCCAGTAAAACTTACGGTGGCGGCGAGGATGTAAACCTCATGGAAAACATCCCGGACAGTACTTCCAAAGACTCTCTTTCCATGTTGATAGAGTCGTCACAGAAAAAACTCCTCGCCTCGCTGATAGACACGCTGCCGGAAAAGGAAAAGCTGGTACTGTCCCTCTATTACTGGGACGAGCTGACCATGAAAGAGATCGGCAAGGTGCTTAGCCTGTCCGAGGGCAGGGTTTGCCAACTGCGTAGCCAGGCACTCATAAGGCTGAAGGCAAAGCTCGAAACGAGCGACGTTCGTTGAGATTGTTGCCGAAGTCCGTTGAAATTGTGCCGCAGTCGGCTTTTAAACATAAAAATGTTGTGTTAAATATACGCTTTAAGTGTATAATACCATTTATTAAAGGTGCGTACTAGATAATGCTTGTTTTTAATAAATTAAAAGCTTTGATAAAAGGTCTTTCGCACCCCGACGTTTCGAAGAGACGTGTTAGTGCCACGAAACTTGGGGAAGGTGACGAGCGGGCTATATATCCCCTGGTTAAGGCTCTTTCCGACTCCAGTCCCGCGGTGCAGGACGCAGCCACGGCTTCTCTAATCCAGATAGGAGGAGAGGTAACCGCCTACATGGCAATACCCATCCTGCGAAAAGGGGCCGCCCAGAGAAACGCCGCCCTTGTAATACTTAAAGAGATAGGCGATCCTGTGGTGCCGCTTCTGTACGATCTGTTAAACGACAACGACGACGACATGAAGAAATTCGCTCTGGATCTTATGGGAGACATAGCCTCCGGCGTATCGGTGGAAAAAGTGATGCCCATGCTAAAAGATCCGAACCCTAACGTAAGAGCCGCCGCTTGCAGGACACTGGGGCTTCTGAACGCGCACGAGGCGGCCCCGCTTCTGCAGGAAGCCCTCAACGACGACGAGTGGGTGGCCTTTGCCGCACTCGAAGCCCTCGGATCGATGGGTTCCGAAGAGGCCGTAAAGTCCATCCACGACGTATGCGACAGGGACTCCCAGGTCTTAACCATGGCAGCCATCGAAACTCTCGGTAAAATACACTCTCCGCGCTCAAAGAAGGCCCTCATCAGTTGCCTGCAGAGTTCCGACGAACTCATGAAACCGGTGGCCATTAAAAGCCTCATAAACCTTGGAGTGGAGCCCGATATGTGTTTTATGGCTCAGGGTCTCATCGACATGCTCGATAGCGAGGACTGGGAAGACAAGCTCGCCGCGATGACCGGACTGAAGGGATTGAAAGAGCAAAAGGCCGTGGCAAAGCTCATAGATTTGGCAGGCTCCCTGGATCAGTCCTCTCCGGATGACGAGGAGCGATATAACGCCATAAACGACGTTCTTTCAGATATATCCCAATGCCGGACACTCGTAGACCTTATCAGGGACGAGGGTTTCAAGTTCAGGGGCAAGGCGATACTTGTCGAGCTTCTTGGAAGGCTCAGATGTACCGACGCTATAGAGGATCTCATGAATCTGCTCAGGGGCTCTTACAGGGATATACGCAGGGGCGTAGCCAAGGCCCTTGTGGAGATAGCCGACGACAGGTGTATAGATCTCCTCATCGACGCTCTCGGAGACGACGACTGCCACGTGAAGCTGCAGGTCGTTTACGCCCTCCGCAAGCTGGGAACTCCAAAAGCCTACGAACCCATTTTCGGGATGTTGATGAGGGAGGAGTGCAACGACGTTATAGAAGAGTCCGTGAAGGCTCTTCTTAACATAGACGGCGAGAGATTCGTCAAAGACATGGACGGTTACCCTGCCATGATCAGGGAGTTCATAGCTAAGTACGCTTACGATGAACGGCTCGTTCTGCGTCTTTCCCACGACGAGGATCCCTCCGTAAAAATATCCGCAGTGATGAGGCTTTCGTCGTTTAACACTGACGAGACGGAGGCCCGCCTGGAGGTTCTCCTCAGTGACTCCGACCACGAACTCCGCAAGGTGGCCGTGATGGGCTTTTTCCACTCGGGTACATTTTCCAGAGTACTGCTGACCGCCTTAAACGACAGGGACATGTGGGTGAGGTTTTATGCCGTGCAGGCGATAGCCTCAACGACCGGGGACACCTATCTTGCCGAGCTCATAGCCGCGCTTGAGGATAAAGAAGTGCCGGTGGTAATGGTTGCCATGGAGGCCCTTTGCGTTATAGGAGGCTCCGAAGTCTACGATGCCATAAACAATCTTCTCCAGCATGAAGACGAGTCGGTGCGCGTAAAGGCGGAAGAGGTTCTGCAATCCTTATGAGTACTCTCAAGGACGAAACGTTCAGGAATTTAAGGGACTTTATATACGAGAAATCCGGAATATTCATTGCCGATTCGAAGAAGTACTTTATAGAAAACAGGCTTTCGAAAAGACTCGAAGAAAAGAAACTACAGAGTTTTGACGACTACTTTTACCTGTTGAAGTACAATACGGACAAAAACGAGTTAACCGTCCTGTTTGACAGGATCACTACGAACGAGACGTTTTTCTTCAGGGAGTTAAAGCAGCTCGAGGTTTTCGTCGAGCAATTGGCTCCGAAGATTCGGGAAGAAAAGAAGCTTCCGGGCCTTAAGATATGGTCGGCGGCAAGTTCGACGGGCGAAGAGGCATATACGCTGGCCATGATGCTCATGGAACAGGCCAAAGGCAATGCTTCGAAATTCGATATATTCGCCTCCGACATAAGCGACGTGGTTTTAGAAAAAGCCCAACAGGCCAGCTACGGCCAGTACGCTATCAGGAACATTCCCGACGCTTACATGAAAAAGTACTTCAGAAGCGGTGCCAATGGCGTCTTTACTCTTACTCCCGACGTAAAGTCGAAGGTAAAATTTTCGCAGGTAAACCTGATAGATGAAAAAAGGACACGTACTATCAGGGACATGGACGTAATATTTTGCAGAAACGTACTCATATATTTCGATAAAAAGGCCAAGCTTAAGGTGGTAACCAACCTTTACGAGTCACTTAGGGCAGGTGGTTACCTTTTTATAGGGATGGCCGAAAGCCTTCACGATATAACCAGGGTTTTCAGGCCCAATATCATAGACAAAACCGTGGTGTACCAGAAAATATAGCGCCACGTCCGTTATTAACAAAGTTGTTTTTAAGACCATGACTTTAAGATCATGAATTATCTCATGGAGGTAACTCAATTATGGCGGTAGTAGATAAGGGCATGAAGATACTCGTAGTCGATGATTTCGCTACTATGAGAAGAATAATCAGGAACATATTGAAGCAGCTTGGATTCGAAAAGATCGACGAGGCGGAGGACGGTGGCCAGGCATTTCAAAAACTTCAGATAGGCGATTATGACTTCGTCGTAACCGACTGGAACATGCCTAACGTTACCGGGCTGGAGTTGTTGAAAAAGGTTAGAGCGGATGCTAAGCTCAAGAGCCTGCCCGTGTTGATGGTTACCGCCGAGGCCGATAAAGAGCAGGTAATAGAGGCCGTGAAGGCCGGAGTCAACAACTACGTAATAAAGCCCTTCACTGCCGACGTACTGAAAGAGAAGATCGACAAGATATTCGAAAAGCTGAAGAAATAGCCGTCAAACATTTTTTTAAGGAGCAGACTGCCGGTCAAGCCGGTTGACAATAATATATAGTAAGAAGCAGACTGTCGGGACAAAACCTGCAGTGACGATAATAGATTTTTTAGGAGGAAGAGATGGGCCAGTACATTGGCTTTAACCTGGGACGAGAAGAGTACGCCATTCCGATATTGATGGTGCAGGAGATAATGAAGCCGGCGACGGCTACAAAGTTGCCCCATACTCCGGACTACGTGATTGGGATAATAAACCTGAGAGGCAAGACAATTTCCGTATTGAATCTCAAGAATAAGCTTTGCCTGAGCGATGACGGTTCCGACGTCGGCGGTAACGTCATAGTTGTCAACCTGGGACGAATGACCTTTGGTGCCGTAGTCGATTCCATCACGGGAGTTATGAACGTCGACGAAAGCCTTATAAAGTCGGATATAGGATTTGTCGGAACGAGTGTCGACGAATGTCTCAGGGGGGTTGTGAACATAGACGAAAACAGGATGGTACTTCTGCTGGATTTTATGAAACTGCTAAGCAACGAGGACGTTTCGCTTTTTTCGGACGACGTAGTAAGCTCCGTCATGGGGCAGAACGGTACGGTGGAAATTACCAGGAAGGTTTCCACCATGGGCGGGGACCTCTTCGTAAAAGAGGTGAAAGAGGCTTTCGAGAAAAACGCCGCCGAAAAGGGTTTAGAGAAGGATATGGTAAAAAGTATAATGACGGAGGTTCAGAGTCTCATCGAGGCCTTCGCAAGCGGTGACATAGAAAGGGCGGAAAAATCCATAGAGTCGCTCTCAAGCTATGGTGAGAGGGAGATCTTCTCGGGTGTCGGGAAAATGACCCGTAAGCTTCACGACTCTTTGAGGGATTTTAAGCTTCTCATCGACCCGCGGCTAAAAAACCTGGCCGAGGACGAAATGCCCGAGGCTACCGACAAGCTCGAATGGGTGATACTCAAAACGGGCGAGGCCGCTTCGAAGACTATAGGCATTGCCGAAAAGAACCAATCTAAGATAGAAGAGCTTCAATTGAATCTGCGGGCCATCGAAAATAAAATAACAGGATCCGAATCGGTGAAGGCTTTATTTACCGAAGAGGAGATAGCTTCTATTTCCGTAATGGGGAGCGAGCTGGACGGCATAAGCAACGATTTTCTCGAGATCATGCTCGCACAGGAGTTTCAGGACCTGACCGGCCAGATACTCAAGAAGGTGATTAATCTCGTAAGACAGCTCGAAGACGAGTTGGTGAGATTGGTACTGGTTTTCGGCGTAAAGGTGGAACCAACCAGAAAGCTGCCGGAAATCGAGAAAAAAGAGCTTGCCGGCCCTCAAATAAAGGCTGCGGATGGGGTGTTCACCGAGCAGGGAGACGTGGACTCACTGCTGTCGGAGTTTGGATTCTGAGATGAACCGGGTACAAAAAAGTAATGATATGAATAGCATAGATGCAGGAAACCGTAAATAGTGGAAGCCGCAAAGGAGGAAAGCCATGGCTGATGAAATGGATGAGATAATAAGCGATTTTCTCATAGAAACAACCGAACTTATCGAGGGACTTAACCAGAAGTTCGTGGAGCTTGAAGCGGACATATCGAACCAGGACCTCATAAACGACATATTTCGTTCCGTTCATACAATAAAAGGCGCCTCCGGGTTTTTGGGCTTTAATCAGATGGTGGAACTTACCCACATAACCGAAAGTGTCATGAAAAAGATAAAGGACGGGGACCTCGTCCTTGTGCCGCGTGTAATGGACGTGATATTGGAGTCCATAGACATGGTGAAGGTTCTTCTCGAACATATAAAGGCTAAGGACGGGATTGAGGAGGACCTCGGCGACATGCTTGGCAAGCTTAAGGCGGTCTACGACGGGGTGTCCGCGGATAAGCCCAAAAAGGAGCCACCGCCGTCATCCGGGCAGCAGGACGTCTTTGTGGAATCGTCCGTGCCCGATCAGGCTGACGTGGAACAAGAGCTTCTTGCGGAGGCTGAGGACGAAGGTAGTGCCGATGCCGGGGACGAACAAAACGCAAAGCACATAGGCGAGTTGCTCGTCGAGGATGGAAAGGTTTCCGAAAACGACGTGGACGATGCCCTTACTATACAGGACATGATAAAAGAGTCCGTGGATACCGGTATGGTGCCGAAGGTGGGCGAGATACTCACCGCTACGGCAAAAGCCTCCGGGGAAGAAGTAAAGAAAGTGCTTGCAAAGCAGGCTCCAACCCCGGAAAAAGATAAGCTTCAGGTGGAGCAAACGATAAGGGTGGACGTGGAGAGGCTCGATAACGTGTTAAACCTCGTAGGAGAACTCGTGCTTGCCCGTAACAGGCTCATGAAGACCTCCTCCGGGCTCGAAGCAAAGTTTACCGACAGCTCGGAGATAGCTCTTCTGGCAGAGTTGACCGCCTTTATAAACCTGATCACGACGGACTTGCAACTGGCGGTTATGAAGACCAGGATGCAACCGGTAAAAAAGGTGTTTAACAAGTTTCCGAGAATGGTGAGGGACCTTTCGAGAACGATGAAAAAAGAAGTGGAGCTGCGCCTGTCGGGCGAGGAGACGGAACTCGACAAGTCGATAATAGAAGAGATAGGCGACCCGCTTGTGCACCTTATCAGGAATTCGGTGGACCACGGTATCGAGATGCCCGACGTGAGGGAGTCCGCCGGCAAGTCCCGCCACGGTATGATAGTTCTTTCGGCCTACCAGGAGGGCAACAACATTGTCCTTGCCATAGAGGACGACGGTAAGGGTATAGACGTGGAGGTACTGAGGGAAAAGATTGTGGAAAAGGGATTTTCCACTTATGAGGAACTCGAAAGGATGTCCACGAAGGAAGTGCTTGAGTTCATATTCCTGCCGGGGTTTTCCACGGCCAAGCAGGTTTCGGACGTCTCGGGCAGGGGCGTGGGAATGGACGTGGTAAAGACCAACATATCCAAGCTAAACGGTAACATCAGCATAGAGACGGACAAGGGCAAGGGAACCAAGTTCCTCCTGAGGCTGCCCCTTACCCTGGCCATAATACAGGCTCTCATGGTAGGCGTGGGGCGAGAGGTTTATGCCATACCCCTGGCCTCCGTGGTGGAGACGGTTAAGCTGAACCAGAAAGACTTAAAGACGATAAGGGGTAAGGAGACAGTCATCCTCAGGGACGAGGTCGTGCCCGTCTACAGGCTGGCCAGAAAATTTATGATAGATGCTCCATCTTCCAACGGAGCGGAACGGGTATATCTGGTCGTTATCGTGGTGGGAGAAAAGAAGTTCGGTATGATGGTGGACAAACTTTTCGGCCAGGAAGAAGTGGTCATAAAGTCCATCGAAGGGTTTTCCAACAACGCCGACGGTATAGCCGGGGCTACCATTACCGGGGATGGCAAGGTAGTGCTCATACTGGATCCGGCCGTGATGTTCAGCGGGGCCGGCCAGGCCCGTTAAATACGAAGGACAGATTGCGGGACCGCGAATTGCCGCGAATGCGGCTAAACGGCTCTGCTGACGAAGCTCTGGCCGGCAGTGACGAAACAGGTTGCCATAATACGGGGTAAAATATATGCTAAGCAATACAAAGACGATAAAGGTACTGATTGTAGACGATTCCGCCTTCATGAGAAACGCGCTCAAAAGTATGATAACTACGGACCCCGGGATCAACGTAGTCGGCATGGCCCGTGACGGCCTCGAAGCAATAGATCTCGTTCAAAAGCTAAAACCGGATATAGTCACCCTGGACGTTGAAATGCCGAAGATGAACGGTATGGAGACACTGAAAGTGATAATGGAGAAATTCCCCCTGCCGGTCATAATGGTCAGTTCGCTGACGGTTGAGGGAGCGCAGACGACACTGGACGCTCTTGACCTGGGGGCCGTCGATTTCATTCCCAAAAATCTGTCCGACCTGTCGATAAACATCATGAACGTCAAGCTCATGTTAATAGATAAGATAAAGCAGATAGGACAGAGGGGTATACGTCTGCCCAGAAAGATAGGTACGACCCCTAAGCCTGCCTCCACTTTGCGTCCCCACGTTGTCCCTGCGGCAAGCGTGCAGTTTAATTCGTCTAAAAGGATAGGCCTGGTAGCTATTGGTACGTCTACGGGCGGCCCCAAAGCACTGCAATCGCTTATTCCCGTTTTGCCAAAGAATCTGTCGGTACCGGTGGTCGTGTCCCAGCACATGCCTGCCAACTTTACCGGTCCCTTTGCCGAGAGGCTCAACCAGTTGAGCCAAATAACGGTGAAGGAAGCGAAGTCGGGCGAGAAACTCGAAAGCGGCGTTGTGTACATCGCCCCCGGCATCGGCCACATGAGCATAGTCAGGAGGGGGATAGACAAGATTATACAGGTAGCCGAGAACGCCGAGTACATTTACAGGCCTTCGGTAGACGTTATGATGCTGTCGGTAGTGACACTTTATCCGGGTGCCTGTCTGGGCGTGATACTTACCGGTATGGGCAACGACGGGCTTAAAGGTATGCAAGCCATAAAAGAGTCGGGCGGCCGTACCATTGCCCAGGACGAAGAGACCTGTGTCGTCTACGGTATGCCAAAGGCGGTCGTCGACGCCGGGTACGCCGACAAGATCGTCCCCATAAACGACATAGCCGGTGAAATAATAAATTCCATTTAAGGAACAGATTCCCGTCCGCGAATGCCGCGAATGCGGCTAAACGGCTCTGCTGACAAAGCTCTAGCGGAAAAGATGACGAATAAAGGAGGCCATATGGAGGTTTTTACCGCAACCGAGGGCGTATTACAACTGGTAACATTTACGCTGGGCTCTGAAGAGTATGCCGTAGATATTCTGAAAGTGCAGGAAATTAACAGAATGACCGACATTACTATGGTTCCTAATGCTCCATCCTACGTAGAGGGTGTCATAAACCTCAGGGGTAAAGTGATCCCGGTGGTCAACCTGAGAAAGAAGTTTGGCATTATGGACAAGGAAAACGACAAGGACTCCCGTATCATGATAGTGGACATCAGGGGCATAACGATGGGCCTGGTGGTGGACTCGGTCTCCGAGGTGCTCAGGGTTCCAGCCAATATAGTGGAACCAACGCCTCCGATGGCGACCGATGCCGGTACGGAGTTTATAAACGGGATAGCAAAACTGCAGGACAGGCTCATAATACTGCTGGACATCGACAAGCTCATCGAAAAAACCGGAGAACTGTCCATGTTTTAAAGCGGATATCTCAATGCCATACCCATACGAAGAACAATTAAATAACACATACAACAGCCTTCAACAGTTTGCCCGTGAGGACATGGAAGCTGTTAAACTTGTTCACGATTATAGAATGTTCTGGAAACCAAAGCATGTAAGAACGTTTCCTGGTATAAAAAGCATCCATCCCCCCCGCCCCTTCCTTTTCAAGGAAGAGGCGGGGGGGGATGGATGCCCCGGCCCTTATGCTGACAACGCCATCCGTCAGACAAGCCGAGGACGGGACAGGGTGACTGCCCTGCCCGCAAATACGGCCGGCGGCTTGATTCCATCATGAATGTCTCGGATGACCGTTAGCGTGACAAATGTCCTTTGAGGTGACAATGGTCCTTTTTCGTGTCTTTCGCGCCTTTTTTCGTGCTTTTCGTGTTAATCTTTTGTCCTTTCCTTTTAAGATGCGCTGGAGGCTGTAATCTTTTGTCCTTTCCCCTCATTACGAAGGGGAAGGTCTGTTTTATATCACGTGTCAAATTGTTGACTACTTCGTCGGCTAAAGACGGATTTCCGAAAGCGGCCTTGCCGCCTTACCCCCGGCCGGGAAAGTTTATTCGACGGCATCCCGAAGTCGATATTGCGGCTTTGTTCACGTGATAGGTTACGCTTGTTCATACGCCCTTAATCCTTCCCGTGTTTTGTTTTCTCCTGGCAAGAATATTGCAATACCTATCGCAATTACATCTTAATACCCGATTAAGAAATGTTTTGATGGGGGCTGTATGAAAAAGTTGTTCGAAAACCCGGACAGGGGTTTCAAGATGGATTTTGACCACAAATCGGCCATGAACGAACTGGAGCAGAAGGCGCGCGACATATTCAGGCGGCTCGACAAGCAGATAGAGATCCTCGAAGCTATAGAGTCCTCCGTCGATTCCAAACTGGCGGCTTTCGAAAGGCTTATGCAGATGTCGGATTCCATGAACTGTTCTACTGGTGGCGTTAACCGCCGCATCGAGGTAATGGCCCTTTCCCACAAGGGGCTGCATTTGGAAGAGATCGCCTCCGTGCTGGGTATGCAGTGCGGGGAGGTAGAACTTATTCTTAACCTCAATTTGTAGGGAAAGAATTTCCTTCTTTCGAAAAGTTTTCTACTTAGCCGGAGTGTTTACGCAGGCTAAAGGCTTGTAATTGCTTAAGTTTGCAGGTTGGCATCGTATTTGCATAAACTTATTCGAGGAGTACGAACATATGTATAAAGGGATGTATATAGCTGCCTCATCGGCGGTGATGAAGATGAAGCAGATGGAAATAGTAACAAACAACATGGCCAATGCCGCCACTTACGGGTTCAAGCAGGACGGGATTGGTTTCCGGGACTTTTTAGTCTCGGAGATGAGTCGAAAGCTTCAGCCAATGGACGGCAGGGACATGACGTACGTGGATAAGGTGTTTACCGACCACGAATCTGGTGCCATGGTAGAGACCGGTAACCAGTTGGACGTCGCGATAAACGGGACGGGGTTTTTCAGCCTCGAGGGGGGTAAGTACACCAGGGCCGGGAATTTCAAACTGGACGCGGAGGGTTTCTTAACCTCGGCAAACGGCACAAAGGTTCTCGGCGAGGGCGGCCCGATACAGCTCCCTCTTGCCGCAAAGGTAGACATAGGAGCCAATGGTGACGTATTCGCCGACGGACAGGCGGTGGACAGGTTATTGATAGCACAATTCGACGACACGGCACAGCTCGTCAAGGTTGGAGATACGGCTTTTCAAACCGATCAGGCTCCGCTTCCGCCTGCCTCTTCGGTGGTGCAGGGGATTTTGGAGACGTCCAACGTGAACATCGTCAGGGAGATGGTGTCGATGATAAATCTGAACAGGGAATATGAGATGAACAGTAAGATGCTCCAGACACTTGACGAAGAAGCCAACAAGGTTGTCAACGACATGGCACGGATGTAGCCGGTAACGGGAGGTTATAAAATATGATAAGGTCTTTATACATAGCGGCAAGCGGAATGAACGCTCAGAAACAGAATATGGACGTAATATCGAATAACATGGCCAATATCAGCACCTACGGCTTTAAGCAGGGCAGGGCCGAGTTTCAGGACCTCATGTATCAGGCGATACAGACGCCCGGGGGACCTACGAGAGATGGGCTTAACACCCCTACGGGCCAGCAGGTGGGTCTTGGCGTAAGTACGGCCTCGGTTGGTAAGAATTTCTCGCAGGGCAGTTTCGTAAACACCGGTAACCAGCTCGATATAGCCATAGAGGGGGAGGGGTTTTTCCAGATACTCCAGCCGGACGGCACAATGGCCTACTCGCGAAACGGCGCCTTCCAACTGGACAACAACGGCAGACTCGTTAACGCCGAGGGGCTGCCCCTCCAGCCCGAGATGACCATGCCGGCTGATACCACTTCGATCACGATAGGCACCGACGGTATTGTATCCGTCCAGGAGAACAACCAGACAAATCTCACGCAAATCGGACAGATAGAGCTTGCCAGATTTCCTAACCCGGCCGGATTGAGGGCGATGGGAAACAACCTTTTCATGGAGACTGACGCTTCGGGTAACGCCGTCTTGTCCAATCCACAGCAAAATGGGTTTGGTGCTACCGCCCAGGGTTTCCTTGAGACCAGCAACGTCAACATAGTCCAGGAGATGGTCAACATGATAGTCAGCCAGAGGGCCTACGAGTCAAACTCCAAGGCCGTGCAGACCTCCGACGAAATGCTCCAGACCGCGAACAACCTGAAGAGGTAGCGAAAGTGGTAGCGTTTCTTTTAGCGGCACTCGTAACGACATGGTCCGCAGAGTCGGTGATTAACGATTTTCTACGCAGGGACTACCCATGGCCGGAGATTAAGGTGGAGCTATTGTCAGACGCTTCCCCTACGACCGGGGCCGCTCCCAACGGTGTTTATCTGCTCAGAGGCAGCGTTCCCGGCAGGGCCGTATTTGTCATCGAGTTTCCCAATGGAGAAAACGTCGAGTATAGTGCAAACGTGGAGGCCTTCGACTACGTTGTGAACAACCAGCGTCCACTCGTTAAGGGCGAAACCATCTCTGCCGAAGACGTCTACAGAGTGCTCGTCAACATCAGGAGGATTCCCAATGGAGCTTTTGCCTCCGAAAAGGAATGTGTGGGAAAGATAGCGACCCATACGATACCGGCAAACCGAACGCTTACGGAGGGGCTGGTGGCGGAGGCATATAATATAAAGAAGGGACAGGAAGTTGTAATGCTCTACGAGAGTTTTGGCGTCAGGATAACGGCAAAAGGGATCGTTAAAGA
Source organism: Nitrospirota bacterium (assembly GCA_015233615.1). Lineage (GTDB taxonomy): Bacteria > Nitrospirota > Thermodesulfovibrionia > Thermodesulfovibrionales > Magnetobacteriaceae > JADFXJ01. The sequence goes on along the minus strand of JADFXJ010000045.1, from coordinate 1,237 downwards.
AGATGGTTATATTGGCAAACCCGTTAAGGTGATGAACGCCTCTTCGAGAAAAGTCGTGCTGGCCACTCCCGTGGACGGTAAAACCGTTAAAGTGGAGGATTTACGATGAAAGCATCGCTAAGGAATAGATTGCGGTCAAGCCGGATTGACAATAAAGGGAATCGATTGCGGCCCGCGAATCACGAGAATCCGGCTGACGGCTCTTGCCGGAATGACTATAAAATGAAAGCATCCGTATGGCCGGTGATGGCTGTGGTTTTATTTATATTCTTACCATCCCTGTACTCGTGTGCTTCACCCGCGAGCAAGCTGCCGTCGACGCCGCCTCAATTTGTCTACAATCCTACACCTCCCAGGCAGGCTCCTGCGGACGGCTCTCTGTGGAGCGAAGGCCCGTCCATTTATGAAGACAAGCGGGCCCGGAGAGTCAACGACCTCATAACCATAAAGATTGTCGAAAATATACAGGCCGATAACAAGGCGGAGACCACGGCAAACAAGCAGTCCAGTTACGGCGCCGGCGTGTCGAACCTCTTCAACGTCTCAGCCAATACATTAGGAATGAAAAACGGTGCTGCGGCTAAAAACCAATTAACTACCAGCAACAATGACAAGTTCAAGGCCCAGGGCGAGACAAAGAACCAGAACGTTCTCACCGGCTCCATTACCGCCAAAGTAGTCGATGTGCAGCCAAACGGCAACCTCGTCATAGACGGGAGAAAAGAGATCACCATAAATTATGAAAAGCAAATAATAGTGCTTCAGGGTATAATAAGGCCTGATGACGTGGACGTTACCAATACGGTGGCGAGCCAGAACGTGGCCGATGCCAGGTTATACATAGTTGGAGACGGAGTATTGCAGGAGTTGCAGTCTCCGGGGTGGCTTGGCAGGTTTTTCCAGAAAGTGTGGCCTTTCTAGTGCCTATATGGCCGTTACCGGGCCCTTTTGGCGGCTGCTATAAAGGCATGGCTTTAATAAGCCTGTGACACGGCCGTGCCAATAAAAATTATTCGGATGAGGTGACATATTATGGCGACGTGTAAAAAAAATACCGAAAAAAATTCCGGTTCCAGGATAATTATATTTAATTCAATGACTCAGGTTCCGGTACTTCTCCTGTGTATGCTCTTTGTTACACTCATCGGTGTGCTTTGGACGGGAGAGTCCTTTGGTGAGCGTATCAAGGACGTGGCATCCATCAAGGGTGTCAGGGATAACCAGTTGGTAGGCTACG
>JADFXJ010000174.1 GCA_015233615.1 Nitrospirota bacterium | reverse complement strand
TGTAAGGACTAGTGTCGTGTCAAGGATAAAATGACGCATTCCAGATTTTCGGAATAACGATAAGGACAGATTTCGGAAAAACCGCAATGACGGCGGGTGGGGGGCTGACTGCTCTTTCCTGAAGGTGTCATTTTACGCTTGACACGACACTTTCGCCATCTCGTTTTTTGGCAGCTCGATTAACCATACCCCAAATTAATCGTCAATCGTCTGCAAAACGCACTCAGGCAAATTGCCGGTTGAATCTGGTTATAAATTCCGTACCTTTTGGGCTATTTAACTCTATAGTCCCTACAATTGGTTTTTTTAATCTACCCCGGTGGGAAAACCAATACCGTTATAGCGTATTACAAGTTCGACTTCGTTTGCGCCACGGAAAGGAAGAAAAATGAAATTTATAAATCCAGGTATGATATAATTATGTTAAGATATTAGTAAAAACAACGGGGTTAAATATGATAAGGGCAAGAACAAGCACGCTTGAAAAAATCGAAAAAGAGATTGAAAAGCTCTCTCCGGAAGACCAACTCAAGCTGGTAGAGAAACTCGTTCATAAGTTGAGAAAGACAGGATTTGCCGTAAAGAAAGAGATAGACTGGAATGACCTATACGGTCTGGGCAAAGGGTTCTGGAAGGGTGAAGATGCTCAAGAGTATGTTAACCGCCTGAGAGAGGACCGGCTTTGGCGATTTCAGAAGAGCTTGTCCGAATAAACAGAATCTTTATCGATACAGCCCCTATCATCTACTACATAGAGGCTATAGCATTGAATTCGGTACGCTTGCCAGAGGAGTCGTCTAAGCCTTTCAGACGGGAGAGCTTGCCGCTATAGAAAAGGTACGGACAAGTAGATAAAGATTGCTGTCTTTGAACGATAGATAGACAAACTGGTTAATGCCCTCTGCGCCCTTACCTCAAAGAAGATTAAGATAGTGGATGGCAAGAAATATGCGTGAAGACAAGAAAATAATCATTATTGTCGGTCCGAACGGTGCCGGCAAAACAACTTTTGCCCTTGAGTTTTTGCCCAAGGAGGGAAGTTGTCCTGTTTTTGTGAATGCGGATCTTATTGCGGCAGGCATTTCTCCATTTATCCCTGAGATGGCATCTTTTCATGCCGGTAGACTAATGATTGAGGAAATCAAAAGACATGCTTTGAAATGTGAAAGCTTTGCTTTTGAAACCACTTTGAGTGGTAAGATATACGCTCAAATGATCCCTGAATGGCAGCGAATGGGCTATAGAATAAAAATGATTTTCCTTTATCTGTCAGATGTTGTGACTGCAATTGAACGGGTAAAAAATCGTGTGAAGCAGGGTGGCCACAATATTCCCGAAAAAACTATTAGACGTAGGTATGAAAAAGGTTGGTACAATTTTCAGAATCTTTACAAACAATTGGTGGATGCCTGGATTCTTTTTGACAATTCAGGTAAAAAACCAAAACTTCTTAATGAAGGGAAAAAATAATGGACAAGGTAAAAAAACGGATTCGAGACACCGATCTCGCAAAGGCGGAGGTCGCGCTGCGGCGTGCGGCTGACAGAGCAAAAAAGATTGCCGAGGAAACGCATACCCCACTGATAGTGTATGAAGGAGGACGTATTGTCAAGGAATTTCCAGGAAATAAAAAAGTAAGCGAGTCTGGCAAAACATTCTAAAGCCTTTGAGATATTTCGCAATAACGTGATGACGGCCGCGGAGACAAAGGTATAGCCTATACCAACCATAATTAATCGTCAATCGTATAAAAAGCGCACTCAGGCAAATTGCCGGTTGAATCTGATTATAAATTCCGTTCCATTTTGATTATTTAACTCTATAGTCCCGCCGATCTGCTTTACCAATATAACGACTATATGCAACCCCAGCGATTTGGTTTTTTTGAAATCCACACCGGATGGAAAACCAATGCCGTTATCCCTTACTACCAGTTCGACTTCGTTTCCGGCAAGAGCGTTTACCCCTTCCTCCTTGTTTGCCGATTCTGCGGAGGCGGTGGTCAGGTCACTTTCGACGGCCTCTCCGCTTAACGAGTGGATTCCTATCATGATTTCACCCGACCTGCCGTCGGGAAAAGCATGCTTTAAAACGTTGGCAAAAAGCTCATTGATAATCAATCCGCAAGGGATTGCGACGTCTATTCCTATCGGGATATTTTCGATATCCAACGTTAACGTTATTTGTTTCTTATCGAACCCCAAACTTCTAAGCAGCTCATCCGTTAAATTTACGACGTATTCGTTTATGTCTATTTCCGCAAGTCCTTTCGAGCGATAGAGTTTTTCGTGAACCAGTGCGATTGACCTTATCCTGTTCTTGCTTTCCAGAAACATATCTTTATAAATCTTCTCGCCGACGTACTCCATTTGAAGTCCGATAAGTGCGGAAACCACCTGAAGATTATTCTTAACCCGGTGATGTATCTCCCGAAGGAGCAAATCTTTTTCCCGAAGGGATTTTTTAAGCGTATCTTCAGCCTTTTTACGTTCGGTGATATCGGCTGCCAGCGTGATGGAGCCCTCGTAATTTCCGTTTTCATCGAATATTGGAGACGACGCGTTTATTGTATGGATTTTCGTTCCGTCCTTACGTATAAGCTCGAAGTCATGCTGCTCTTTTATACCCTGTTTTCGACGCTCAAGGTTGGATTGAAGCTTCTTTTGCCAGTCCTCGTCCATAAATTCCAACGCAGAGCGTCCCGTCATCTCCCCGACGGTATATCCAAGCATGTCAGCCATCCGTTGATTGACAAAGGTGGTAACCGCAGTTTCGTCGATAACCCAGATACCTTCCTGGGCAAGTTCGACAAGCCTGCGATATTTTTTCCCGCTTTCCTTAATAGCCAGCTCGGCGTGCTTTCGTTCGGTTATTTCGGTCGACAGACGTTCGTTAATCGTGGTAAGTTCAAGAGTTCTTTCCATTACCTTCGTTTCGAGCTCTTCGCGGGCCTTTTTTATATCCTCCTTGTACGAAAGTATTTCGTCGGCGAGGAGCTGGTACCTGTTTTCGAGTACGTAAAGTTGGTCACCCCTGAGGTTTATAGTATCGATAAAGCCGAGATTATCCCTTAAGAAGCCTACTATGCGCTTGCTTAGACTCCCAATTCGCCTGGTTATAAAAAGCATGATGAGCATAAAGGACATGATGAGGGCGGACTCACTGATGAGTCTCATCCTGAGACTTGCCGTACTTATGTGTTGGCGTAACTTTCTTACGTCCTCCGTGGATATGAGTGAGGCGAACGTGATTCTTACGTCGGTTTCCCCATAGTCCAGGAAGGACTTACCGGTGAAGACGTACCCGTCTTTCAGGGATTGCACCGACGTGCCCGACGGCAATTGTCCGGGCTTGCTGCTTGCCACGATAACGGGATTTTTCCCCATAATAAGCGCCACCGTATTGTCGCTCTCGGTGGAACCGGTGACGGAGATGAGGAAGTCGTCGTCGAGTGGTGTGGCTATCATTAACGTGGCAATAATAGCGCCGGTTTTATCCGTAACGTCTTCGGATGCTACGACGTACGGGATTTTATCTATCAACGTCAAAAAAGACTGGTCGTGGCTGTGCATGAAGAGGACGTGGTCAGGGTTAGCGAGCGCCTGAGGCACGGTGGCGGATTGTTCACAATAGCTTTCCCTTAGCCGTCTTCGGGAGTCGAAAAGAAGGGCATAGTCGAAATCGGCCATCAGGCGAAGTACGGTTGTTTTCGGGAGCCACTCAGGTATTTCGGTGTGGTTTATAACGGGTGTTTCATTGCTCCAGTCGACTTTCCTGACGTATGATAGAAAATCGCCGATGGCGGTCAACAGCACCACGCTCTGGTGGTAGCCGATTATGTGCCTGTCAAAGACGCTGCGGTTGTTAATAGCCTGTTTGCCGAGTCTTTCCTTAAGCTGCTCGTTTAATAGAAATTTCAGGTTCTTACTGTACATATACCCAAGTATGCCGCTTACGAGCACTCCAACGACTACCGTGATGAGGGTCATCTTGAGAGTTAGGGATATCCTTTCGAACATCGACTTAGAACGGTTCCCCGGTAAGTTCGTCTCCGGTAAATTGCCATCCGGCCTTTTTCAGAAGCGGGGCGGGGATTATTTCAAGACTCTTGTCTATCCTGTCGAGGTTGGATAAGATGTATTCGACCAATTTTTTTGCCTGAGGTTTGGCTATCCCGGGGGCGTCCCACGACGTGAGATTCATCGTCCGGTAAAGGGAATACTTGCCTGAAATGACGCTTCCATGGTCATAAGGGGAATAACCGTCCACGTTCAATACGTTGAGCTTGTCCTTCATCCCGTAATGCTCAATCATCCAGAGGGTTTCGTAACCTATCGCTCCCCTGAGGGAGGCCGTTTGGTTAAGCATGTCGATAATGGAACCTACTTCCAGTGCGTTTTTACTAAATAGAGATTCGTTGGCCAGGATAAGGCACCAGTGGCCCGGCCTCGACTTGCAATGGAGTCTTACGACGGGCTTCACCTCGACGTTAGGGGCGGCCTGCCCGCCGGGAATTTTCAATTCGGACCACTTACGGGTTTTGCCGCCGAACAAATTTCTGACGTCCGATGTAGAGACATTTTTTATCGTATTGGCCTTGTTTACAAAAAGCGCTAAAGAGGATATGCCAATCGTGTGATACCTGAGACCGGGCAGGCGGTCAATGTCGCCCGGAGGACAGCACATCGCCGAGACGTCAACGGTTTTACGCTGCACCGCCCCTGCGGACGTTCCACACGTGCCTTCCTCTACGGCTATCTTAATGCCGTTTTTTTTTCCAAACTCCATGACTATGGGCAAAATAGCCGTGTATATCTGCTGGTCGATGGTTACGGCCAGGTCGGCTCCGTTTGCCCATGATTCGTATTTGATGGGCTGCTTTAGCCAATCGTCCGGCATGGGGCAAACTTTATTGGGATCCGTAAAGGGCTTTCCGCGGCGGGGGTCGGTTTTACCCGCAGGGCGGGAGGCAGCACTTCCCGGCGAAAGTGGGTCTTTTGCTTGTTTTGGGTTGTCGGCGGCTTGAGCACCGGTTTTCAACCACCCTGGGACGGCTAACGATAATACAAATATACTCGTTACCAGAAAAAGCAGGATCGTTATTCTTGACGTTTTCATGGGATACTCCCTCCTTTAAGAACTTACCGGGCATGGCATTTATTGCCTGCCAACTTATAGCGTACGCCTATAGAAATATGTTATTGTGGAATATGTTATCGATATATAAATTATACCATAGCTTAATCCTTCATTCAATGGCATGGCTCTTTTTTATATTAAAGGAGGCTCCGGGAGAAGCTTTGATGGAGGTTTCGAGGGAAGCTTTGATGGAAGATATGTTTGATGGAAACTCTTAAAATTTACATCAGGCTTCTTAGACCCAGGCAGTGGGTAAAGAATCTCTTCGTCTTGGCTGCGCCTTTTTTCGGAGGCCATTTGTTTCGCCACTCGTCGCTTGGCCTGGGGTTAGCGTCTTTAGCCGCCTTTTCACTGTGCGCAAGCTCCAATTATATTTTAAACGATATCGCCGACAGGGAAAACGACGCATTTCATCCGAAAAAGAAACTCAGGCCCATAGCCGCCGGCAAGATTTCCGTAGTGCGGGCGGCTATGATTTCCGTCGTAGCCCTTCTGTCTTCGCTGGCACTCGCTTATTGGATTAACAAGGAGTTCCTCTATTTCCTGGTGGCTTACTTTGTCATGCAAATAGTTTATTCCGCCTATTTCAAAAAAGTGGCTCTTGTAGACATATTCTTCATATCTTTTGGCTTCGTGATAAGGGTTCTGTCGGGAGGTGCGGCGTTTGGGGTAAAGGTGTCGAACTGGCTTTTCGTCACCATGTTCATGGTATCTCTTGTGCTTGCCGCCGGCAAAAGGCTCGGTGAGATGCGCCTCCTGAGTGGGGAGGCTGCTTTGCACCGCAAGAGTTTGTGCGATGTATCCGAACCATACTTAAATGACGTACTGACGATCACATCAGCCGCTTCACTGATCGCTTACGCCATGTACACGATAGAGCAGTTTCAGGACCTCGCCTATACGGTACCGATAGTCACATTCGGCCTGTTGAGGTACCTGCGTCTGGCTAAAAACGCAAAAGGGGACCCTACCGAGGCTCTCCTGGAAGATCGGTGGCTGGCGTTAACCGTAGTCGTATGGCTG
>JADFXJ010000044.1 GCA_015233615.1 Nitrospirota bacterium | reverse complement strand
TGCTTATAGTTAACAACGTTTACGAATCCAGCATAGATCTTTCGAAAGTGATTGGGGAGCTAAACGAGAGTATTAACGAAATATCGAACATATTGACCGTTATTAACGATATAGCTGATAAGACGAATCTGCTTTCGCTTAATGCGGCGATAGAGGCTGCAAGAGCGGGAGAGCAGGGACGGGGATTTGCCGTCGTAGCCGATGAGGTTGGCAAGCTGGCGGTGCAGACAAAGACTGCAACGACGGAGATTTCGAAGAAGATATCTGCGGTTTTAGAAAAATCCGGGCAAACTACCATATCTATGAACGAAGCATCGAGTGATGCTACCAAAGCGACTAAATTTATGCAGGATGTCGGTGAATCGTTAAATAGTATAGTAAACATCGTGCAGGATGTACAAAATCAGATAGTCCAGATTGCTATTTCGGTAGAAGAACAATCGCGTTCGGTCGAGGAAATATTTACTAATGTCGAGAAAACGTCCCAAATATCGAAAAATGTCGGAAAGGAATCGTCGGAGGTAATTCTTGAAGTCAACAAGATGATTACAACAGCCGAAGATTTGAGAAAATCGATAACAGGATTTAAAACGAAAGGGGGAGAATTATTGATTTTCGATTTGGCAAAGACCGACCACAGGCTATGGGTTAATAAAGTCTCTTCTTGCTTAAGAGGGGGCGAGAGATTAGATCCTTCCACTCTTACGGACCATACGTTGTGCAGACTTGGCAAGTGGTATTATACTGATGGAAGACAATTTTGTGGAAATTTGTCCAGTTTTAAGGCTATAGAAGCACCTCATAAGAAACTTCACGCACTAGGAAAGGATATAGTATCTATATACAATAACGGAGATAAGGAGAGAGCAAAAAAGCTACTCGAAGAACTTGAAATATTATCCGGGCAGATTATAAATTTATTGGAAGAAGCAAAGAAAGGTGCAACGGAAATAGCAAGGGCAATTCCGGGCAAGCCGGAATGACGATGAGGGGTGGGGTTGACGGCACATGGGTTGGAATTACGAATGGGGTACGAATTACCGCACAAGGGGACTAAGGACCGACCCTGGCCCGCGAATCCGGCGTACGGCTCTGATGACGGCTCTAGCCGGCATAACGGCAAGGGCAAGGGCAATTCCGGACAAGCCGGGATGCGTTATATAACTGTAGACGTGACACTATCGGGTATGTTTCCGGAATTATTTTTTATTTCAATGGTAAACATAGCACCATTTTCAATATTGTCGCAGACTATTTTGCCGTCCATGTTATTTTCGATTATCACCTTTGCCATGTATAATCCAATTCCAGTCCCCTTCATTTCGCTTTTTGTAGTGAAATAAGGCTCGAATATCTTATCTATTATTTCAAGCGGAATACCACCACCATTGTCTTTTATTTTGATAATATATTTATCACTCTCTTTTGAAACATCCGTAATAATTTCTCCATCTTCTTTACCCAACTCCCCCTTTTCTCTACGTGCAACGATTGCATCCATTGCATTGCGTATTATATTGATAATAACGTGTTTGAATTCATTAGGATAACCATGCACTATCATATTTTCACAAAGATGGCCGTCATCGTTGACATTACATATCTTATCGCTAAAACGGCAGGATATTTTATAATTAATAGTATTATTTTTTAATTGCGCATAAATTATCGATTCTATGTCGTTAAAAGCTTTTTTCAGATTAAACGGCACCTTATCCGCAGATGGTTTAAAGAACGTTCTGAAATCGTCGATTGTTTTTGACATAAAATCTATTTGCTGCATTGTATTATATACCGTTTCATTTAAATATTTATTATCGAGTTCCCCATATTCGTTAGCATCCTGGATGTCCTGGACTAAGGCACTAACTGCACTGAGAGGTTGTCTCCATTGATGGGCTATAGCCACAATCATCTCTCCCATAGTCGCTAATTTAGACTGTTGGATAAGAAGCTGTTCTTTAATTCTGCGCTTTTCTATTTCTTCTGTAACTCTTTGTTCGAGGGTTAAATTCAGCCGCTGTAATTCTTTTGCCTTTTCTTCGACATCTTTTTCCGCCTTCTTACGATCCGTAATATCCCGGCTAAAAGCAAATAACTTTTCCGAATTACCCGTCTTCAGATAGTTAACGCTTACTTCGACGTCAATTACTCTGCCATCTTTGCATTTGTATTTACGTTCGAACCGTCCATAACCCTCCATCATTATATTTTTTATATTTTCCTCTACTTGTCCCGGTTCTTTCGCAATCACTATACCGGATAAATTCATCTTCAATAACTCGTCTTTAGTGTAACCCAGCAGATTGCATTGACTTTCATTTACGTCTAATATATTTCCATGTGTGTCTATCTGCCAAAACCCGTCCATAGAAGCGTAAATAATAGATTTGTATTGTTCCTCCATCCACTTCTGGCTGGTCATATCACGAGCGACCGCGTATAACACCCCTTCATCGACTACCGGAAACGCAGACCATGCTATGTGCTTAAACGAAGCATCCTTACAAAGACAACGGCTCTCGAAATACGTAGTAGATATACCATTAGCCGATTTCTCCATCAAAGCAATTACGGATTCGTGGTCATCGGGATGAAACATCTCTATAAAAGGCTTCGAAAGAATTTCTTCTGTCGAAAAACCAAAAATACTTTCGAACATTGGATTCACCTGCCTCAGGTAACCATCAAAACCTGCGATACAAAACAGGTCGAGCGAAAACTGAAAAAATCTGTTAAATTCCCTTTCCGCCAGCTTACGTCTGGTAATATCCCGTGATATGCCTACCGTCCCGATTATCATACCTTTATCGTTACGCCACGGCACCTTGGCAACCGATACCCACGTCATCGAACCATCCTTACGGGTAAGCTCTTCCACTTTATCTTTAACGAATGAGCCGGTTGCAACGATTCGTTCGTCATCCATGAAAGATTCCCTGGCCTGATCTTCTGGTAAAAAGTCGAAATCCGTCTTGCCAATCATGTTTTCCGGCGTAGTTTGCGAACGTTCGGCCTTTGCCCGATTCACAATTACAAACCTGCTTTTCTCGTCCTTAAAGTATATCGAATCGGGTATATTATCCATAAGTGTCTGGAGTAATTCATGTGATGCTTTAAACGGACGTACTAAATAATAATAAATTATGGGAGATACCATGCTTATTAACAACAGAGCATCGATTATGTTTCTTACGGTATTGGAATAAATCGTAAAAGCGTTAAGAAGTATCATTATCGAAGCTTCACAGATACATATCACGATCAATATAAATATGAAAGAGATAATTGGTGTTTTATCAAAAAGGCAGCGGCTAAACAGCTTATTAAAAACAAGTTTTGTTTTATGTAATTTATTTGCTTCGGGTTTATTTGTATCAAATTTATTTGTATATGACTTATTTGCCATAATGTCTCACCAGAAAGGGGCTTCTAATCATTTCCATGCCCATTTTACTCCATCCCATGGATTAGGGCCGCATCATCGTCTCCCACGACGGCCCTACCGACTACCACTCATAGTCCGTTTCCAAAGCCACACACGTCAAACAACCACACATGCCAACCCGGCATAGCCCGGCTGTTCTGCGGCCTTTACACTAACCACCCACTACGGCTTTCCACTGTATAGAAAAATGTAATTGTAAGCGTGGCATTTGCAATCCCGCTTTTTCTAAGACATTGCTTCTCTCAATTCTTCTTTTGTCTTATCGAGCAGATGTATTATTTCACCGGAAATATTAACCATCTCGTTATAAAGATTTTGTGCTCTTTCTTTGTTGCCTGCTTTATGAGCAATCACTATATCTTTACCTAGTGAGTGAATCTTCGCGTGAGGAACCTCCATACTCCTGAATGACTGTAATTCCCCGCATATCTTTATACCCTCCGAATAGTACCACTTGCCCAGCCTGCAACTTCTGTGGTCGGCGAGCTTGTCGGCGTCTATCTCCTCCATATTTTCCAAAAACGAAGCTATTCTACTCACCCATACCCTATGGTCATTTTTAGCCAAATCAAACAATATCAATGTGTTATCCTTTGTTTTAATCTCCACCGATACGTTTCGCAATTCCTCCACTATCTGGGTCAATCCATTTACCTCGTTTATGATGTCGTTGGTCAGCTTTTCCAAATCATCGGATATCAGTGACGACTTTTCTATGGTATTGGCTATCTCCGAAGCCGCCGACGATTGTTGCTCTACCGCAGTTGCAATATGCACCATCTGATCGCTCACGTTATGAACCGACGAGAGTATTATATCCAGAGATTTTCTAACCTCTTTTATATCTTCGTTTGCCTTTGTTACTTCCAGAGATGCAGCTATCATAGATTTGTTAGTCTTGCCCGACTCTTCCTGTATCGCGTGTATTTTGTTCGTTATCCCAAGGGTGGCACTTATAGTTCTTTCCGATAATTTTCTTACCTCGTCTGCCACGACGGCAAATCCCCTGCCATGTTCCCCTGCCCTTGCCGCCTCGATGTTTGCATTCAACGACAGGAGTGTCGTCTGATCCGCGATGTCGTTAATTACGGTTATGATATCGCCGATCTCTACAACCTGCTTATTGAGATTCTCCACCATACCGGAAAGCTCCACCGTGGACCCATACACCTTGTCGACGGTATCGACGGCCCTGTCCGCGATACTCTGTCCCATTTCCGCAACTTTTGTTGCATTGGAAGACGTCTCGGATGCGGTTGATGAATTACGTGCAATATCCGTTATCGTCAGGCTCATTTCATGTGCCGCAGTGGCACCCTGGGCATTGAACATATGCTGCTCTTTTGCCCCGATTGTAGTCCTCTTCGCAGTTTTCCGTAAAACATCCACGGCGTTTATCAATTTCCCGGACGTCTTCACTATGCCATTCATTATTTTCGATATGTGCCCGACAAGTCTGTTGATATTTGCGGTGAGCCTGCCTATCTCGTCCCTGCTGTCATATCCGCCCACCACGTCCAGGTTGGTCTCGACCATATGGCTCATCTTGTCGGATAATTCCACCAGCGGCTTGTGAATAAAGTGTACTATAGTCACAACCAATCCGGCAATCACTAAAATGCCTATTAAACCGAATATTGCGAAACGATACTGCAACACCCTTATTCTGCCGATGGAATCCGACAAAGGAATCTTTATGCTTATTGCACCCAGAACCGTTCCCTCCTTCACCTGATGGCAGGAAAGACAGTTTTTACCCATGAAATCCGATTTTGCAACATAAGGATATACGCCGCGTATGAATCCGCCTTCTATCGCTATATAGTCCTTACCGCTTCCGATAACCTCCTTCTCTATCACATCGGAGGGGTAGTCATCTTGTTTGCCTTTTCCAAAATCCTTGTCGATAGATTCCGTCCTTATTACCCTGAGGTCGACTATATGCTTCATCTGTTGAAGAAACGGCTCCTTAGCTTCCTTGATGCTTCCGGAAATCATCATCGTCGTAAGGGCGTTTAAACAAGTATCCCGGCATATTTTAAGGGATGATTGCTCGACTTCGTCAATCACAATCGTTTCCGTGCTCGTACCGATAACGAAAATTGTAATTACTATGCCAACTAAAGCTACAACTATAATCGGTAAGGCTGTTTTCCATTTTACCGAAAGATTCTTATACATTTAGGTTACCCCCTTTTGATACCTTCCAGGAAGATAGATGAGAAAGGTTTTGGTTTCGTGATTGTACCGATTCGTGATTTTGCCGAAAAACATAGAAGAGCAAAGCATCCGAATGGATTTTTCCGCAGTCTGGCTCATCAGTTGCTATCACTTCACATAAATCTTGCCACTTTCTAAATTAAAGGACTTATTCCGTTCATTACCTCCGCGATAGTGATAATTCAAATCACCGCTATAAAACCTTAAAACCCTTCTCCCCACGAAACTTTACTATATTCTTACGTTTATGTCAATAGGAAATAGCCTGCTATCCATATATTTTTGCTAACCCGGATTATATATATGTTATAATATATAAATATAGTAAGAAATCAAGCAGGGTAGCAAGAGAGTTGATTGCCAATAGTGCTATACAAATTCATATGATGAAGCGAACAAAACGCGTACGGAAATTGGAGGATGTAGCATTGTTTACAATCGTGTTAGCTGATTACGTTCTTAGCCTGGTATAAGCTACCCCGATATAAGCTGCGTTATACTCCTCTGTCAAATCACATTGGAGGCGATTTTGGCCGGTATTGAAAGAACCGTTTTATGTTTAAAGCTGCTGTGCATCCTGTTGCTTACCGAGCTGTGGGGCTGTACTCAGGACGCTCAGCCTTTAAGAGTAGGTACAAACATATGGCCGGGTTATGAACCACTTTATTTAGCCAGGGAGTTAAATTATTTCGATAACAACCTTGATAAAAACATCGTGGTTGTCGAGTATTCTTCGGCATCGGATGTAATCAGAGGCTTTCGTTATAATGCAATTGATGCTGCGGCACTCACCCTGGATGAGGCTCTGCTGCTTGTTCAGGATGGAATGGATGTAACGGTTGTCCTTGTTATGGACATTTCATCCGGAGGAGATGTCATTTTAGGCAGACAGGGATTAAATAAACTTTCAGATATTAAAGGTAAGCGTGTCGGTATTGAAAAGACAGCCCTTGGCTCATACTTCTTTGCAATTGCACTGGAAAAGATTGGATTGAAATCTTCGGACATCGAAACTATCAACCTGGAGGTTGACAGGCACGAAACAGCCTTTAAAACCGGGATAGTAGATGCTATAGTGACATTCGAACCCGTGAGAACAAAGTTAATCGACGCAGGCGCAAAAGTACTTTTTGACAGCTCTAAGGTTTACGGAGCGATAGTAGACGTACTTGTAGTTCGCAATGACTATATAAGAAAGAGTCCCTATACTGTAAAGACACTGGACACCTTACTGGAAGGGTGGTTCAGGGCTCTTGATTATTTGAAAAACAATCCCCAGGATGCATACAGGATAATGGCGGAAAGGGAAGGCCTGCCGAAAGAAGAATTTGTTACCGCACTGAAGGGGTTGCATATTCCTGACAGAGAGGAAAATCGTTCGATGCTATGCAGCGTGAAACCAACACTCCTTTTGACGGCTGGCCGTATGAAGAAATTTATGATTACCAACGATTTGCTCCGAAAAGATATTAATGTAAATAACATTTTTGGCAAATGCCCGATGGACAGCCTAAAAAGATGACAAACGGAATGAAAAACGTTACGCGCACCGATAACGCGAGTACCGATAACGCGGGTGCCGGCATTACGAGGGCCGACAGATACACGTATTTATTGTCTTTACGTTTTATAATCCCGCTTTTATTAATTCTAATGACGATGTTAAGTCTCCTTTACATCAATTATTTCGAGCGACAAAGAGCATTAAAACGGATTCAGGAAAACAGCGTGAGAGAAGTTACTGAACTATCGATTTATTTACAGAATATACTGGAACATCTTCTACAGGAGAATCGTATAGATTTCGTTCAGGAGCAAATAGGATTGCTCGGCTCTAATATTAATTTGAGGCTGGTATTACTATTGGATGAAAATGACAATATCGCAGCATCCAACCGTCGCAAATGGGTTGGCCATAATATTGGTGACGCCTTTTCGAAATTGCCTGGTGATGAAAAGCGGAATCTCTTAAGGAGCCTGGAAACTGCAAGGACAAATAGAAAGGCGGGTATAACGATAAGCGGTAACCACGCGTCTTTATATGGTCAATATCCAGTATATTCCAGAATATCAGGGGAAAAACTCCATCCTTTAAACGTTAGTATTCTTTTTATGGATTACGATTTATCCAGGCAGATTGATAGTTCGAACAGGGCGATACTCTTAAGTAGCTTAAATTACTCGGTTTTCTTTATCATCGTATATATCTTCCTCGGATTTGCCATCCATCTGATAGTAACGCGCAGGTTAACCAGATTGACTTCGGTTGTTAACGGGTTTACAAGTGGAGACATGGCGGTAAGAGCGGATATTGGCGGAAAAGACGAAATAACGAATCTCGCCTCCGGTTTAAATATAATGCTCGGCAAGATTACGGAAAGCCGCGCTGATTTACAGGATTCGAAACGTGAATTACTCAACATTCTGGAAAGCATCAGTGACGGATTCTTCACTCTAAACAGGGAATGGCGTTATACCTATTTAAATACAAATGCCGGGAGGATGGTAAAGCGTAATTCCAAAGACCTCATGGGCAAAATCATTTTGGACGAATTCCCTGAAATCGTTGATTCTCCATATTACCAATTATACAATCACGTGATGAAAACGGGTGAATTAAAACATTTCGAAGAGTACTATCCGGGACTCGAAAGATGGTATGCAGGCACCGTATACCCCTATCCGGACGGCATTTCTATCTATTTCCAGGATGTTACCGAGCGTAAGCGCGCAGAGGGCGCGATGCTTCAGTTACAGCAGAAACTTTCTTACCATCTTGAACAGACCATGTTCGGAGTAATAGAATGGGATAGGGAGTTTAAGGTTCGGTACTGGAACCCCGCAGCGGAGAAGATATTCGGATATACCAGGGAAGAGGCCAGAAACCGGTGGGCTCCCGAACTACTCATCCCCAAAAGCATTCACGCCGAAATAGATTCGGTCTGGAATGATCTTTTAAATCAAAGTGGTGGTTCTTACAGTACGAATGAAAACATAACAAAGCACGGCAAGACTATTATATGCGAGTGGTTCAACACGCCCCTGGCGGATAATAAGGGCAATGTAACCGGCGTGATGTCTCTTGTCAGCGACATTACCGAACGTAAGAGAATAGAGGAGCAGGATAAGACAATTCTTCGTACTTCTATCGACGGTTTTATAATAGTGAACGCCGACGGAAAATTTATAGACGTAAATGACGCATTTTGCAGCATGACGGGTTACACACGGGAGGATTTGCTGAATATACGCGTACAGGATATAGAAGCGTCGGAAAGCCCGGAGGAAACGAGGCGGCATATACAACGAATTATCGATAACGGCTCGGATAGATTCGAATCCAGGCACAAAACAAGGGCCGGCAGAATTATCGACGTTGAGGTAAGTATAAATTATATAAGGGATAGCGGGCTTTTCTTTGCCTTCCTTCGCGATGTCACGGATAGAAAGAAGATGGAAATCGAACTCGGACAACTGAACAGAAACCTCCAGAGAAGGGTAAACGAGGAAGTGGATAAAAACAGGTGGAAGGATCAAGTTATGTTCGAGCAATCCCGCCAAATATCTATGGGCGAATTACTGGTAAGCATAGCCCATCATTGGAGACAGCCTCTTAATGCCATTTCTGTTTTGGCCCAGGAAATCAGAGATGCCAACATGTTTCATGATTTAACCGACGATTATCTCGATAGTACGGTAAAGACGATTATGGGAGAGCTTCAGTCGTTATCTGACACTATTGACAACTTCAGAAGCTTCTACCATGCAGAGAAAGAAAAGAAACGATTCGGTATAGCCGACATAGTGGCAAAAAGTTTGTCTTTAATGGAGGGATATTTTAAAAATCTCAACATCACAATCGAGGTCGATATTAAAGAAGATATGTTTGTTGAAGGCTATCCAAACGAGTTTTCCAGAGTAATATTATGCATACTTAACAATACGAAGGATATATTCGAAGAAAGAGAGATCGGCAATGGACATATAAACATAAAACTACAAAAAGGGAGTGAGACCGGTAAGGCAATATTAAGCATATCGGATGATGGTGGAGGAATAAACGATGATATAATCGATAAAATATTCGATCCTTATTTTACGACGAAACCCAAGTCACGCGGCACAGGGCTTGGTTTATATATAGCAAAGGCTGTAGTAGAGAAGAACATGTCGGGTACAATAAAGGCGCAAAATACAGATGGAGGTCTGGAGATTATAATCGAGGTATGACGATGGAAAAAGAAGCGATATTAAAAAGCATAAGTGTTCTTTACGCAGAGGATGATATTATAGTTAGAATCAGCATAGCCAAATTCTTACGCCGGAGATGCAAAGCAGTATTCGAAGCTGAAAATGGCAAGGCAGGTGTTGAACTTTATAAACAACATAAAATCGACGTCGTAGTTACGGATTTAGAAATGCCCGTCATGAATGGCTTCGAAATGATACGAAGGATACTCGAAATAGAAACAAGACAACCGATAATAATAACCACCGGATATAACGACGATGAACATAAAGTTACCGAGGCGTGTGATAATATAATAAAACCCATAGATGAAGAAAAATTGCTTAATGCCATTATTTATTGCGTAGAAATAAACAGGTAAGAACCGGGTACGACGACGGGTAAGACAATATATGGCCTAAAAATTATTAAGGCTTATATGGACGCCATCCCTACAACACAATCCTGTAATACCGGTGATAAGTCGATAAACTAACTTAACATTCAGAGTCTTTATTCGTTTATGTATGCTTTTATGGTATAATAAAGCATCGTGATTATTGGAATGAGTACTGATTCGATATGGCTAAAAAGACTCTGCTTAATATAGAATCGAAATTAAAGCAAGCCGGCCCTGGGTACTTCGGCTTATACCAGAAGCTTGCCGGGTGGGTAAAGAACGTCGTATGGGCTACGAGGCATGATGTCTTCGAACAATTAAACCATGATACCGGGCATTCCCGAAGGCTCCTCGAATATATCGACGTCATTATCCGGGATAAATTCGGCAAAAAGAAGGATAAACCCGACGATGAGTTTTTTTCCGCCGGAGATTTGTTTCTCATTGCCAGTTCCGTGTACCTTCACGACATTGGTATGCAACGATGGAAGGAACGCTTTCCCGAACTCGACCGAAAGACGGGCCTTTCGAACGAAGACCGAACTCGCATCCGCAACGAACACGCTGCAACAAGCTCTTCTTTCATTCGCCGGATGAAGGTACAAATTCCCGCTGATCTTGAAGTATTCTTAACGTTACAGGAAAAAAGCATCTTACAGGATAAAGTTTACAACGAGGCACTTGCCATCATCTGCGAATTCCACAACGAGGCTAAATTTAAACCCCGCGTGGAGGAAAATGTTCGTAAAAATAATCTCGACAACGGGTTGAAGGTTTCCGTGTGCGCCTCCCTTTTACAATTTGCCGACGCCCTGCACATGGAAAGCGGCAGGCTCAACCGCGATAGCTTCGAAGGTGAGGTTACGAGGTGGATTAAAGATGAACCACCGGAATGACGTATGGGGGCGGCCGGCGGCACCAGGCTGAATGCGTTATATTATCGTTGACACGACATTAGTGAATATTTATATTCACCCGAACGTGCCGTAATGCCCTGGCTCTATTCTACCCATGATTTTACCATAGGTATTTTATCTGCCCTGAAGTGCAAGCTCCTCTAAAGTTATTTTCTTGAAAACAGCTTTACTTCCAACACGCATTACGGCATCTAAAATCTCAATCCCCGCAATTCTTCCTTCCGAATCATAATCAACTGCAATTCCCTCAGCCACATGTTCGGTTGTTACCGTAGTCTCTATAAAACGGATATAAAGTACATCTACTTCCGAATCATAAGTTATTCTCATTTTTGTACCTCTTTATCAAAAAAATAAGCATATACGGTTATTACAACAATTTCTGTTTCTTCTTCAATAAATATCGGTTTAACCTGTTTGTATGAATAAAATTTCTTATTCCACTCTTTTCCGAAATAATAATTCTTACTCGCCTGAAGTCTCTCTCTTTTAGCAAGTTCCCACTGTGATGTGGATGTTGTCTCGATTACTTCCTCTTCTTCGATGCCTCTAAAATATAATTGTTCCTTAGCGTGTATTGATAATCTAATCGGTTTCATAACTGAGCAATCTGCTATAATAGGATTTCATAGCCTGTCGTCTAAATCCATCGGTTCCGCTCTTCCTGCTCCTAAGTCTCCTAAAGCTTCCTCTGCCATTTTCTCCGGAAAGTCTCGTGAATTGTTAAAAGCAATATCCCATTTTAGTTCATCGATGAATTCTTCGACGGCACTCAATACGCCGTTGTTGTAATATTTTAAAATTTCCGCCATCTCTTAAATCGTCTTGACCGCCCCATACGATAGACCATTGACAGTTTTCATTGCTTCCACCTCTCATGTCATTTTATATCCTTATTTTAGCACGCATTAGGAATTAAAAGCGATAATCCGCTTTTAAAATCAGGGTGGAAAAGACCGGGACGGAAGACTGGGACGGAAAGGGGCCGGACATAGCGTGAAAACAAAATTAACTGCCGTCTTTAGGATTATACGCGCTCAAATCACTTGAGCTTGCACCGCTTATTAACGATAAAGCAATACGGTACCAATATAATAATTCCCGGGATATGAGGGTTCCCCCTCTCGGTGCCTGCAAAAAATCCGGGGAAAAAGTAAACACACTTATGATATAATTCCTGAAAGTCCAGATAACTTCAATGTAGCGCGAGACTGAACCGGATGTTCTGCTCCGGTACTCTACACAAGGATTATAAATGGGATTGAATGGAAGCCGTTTACAGAGATCGCAACGTTGGTAAGACGTGCCATCAGACCACGCCTCACGAAAAAGATGAGGAGACAGGGATAGTGGAAATGATCACATTAATCATTGCGCTTATGCTGACTTGTGCTGATTCTCCGGCAAGCGGCTCCGTTACTCCTGCCGTCGCCGCCGGGGCGAATCATACGTTAGCACTGAAAGGAGATGGGACGGCATGGACCTGGGGGGTGAACGAACACGGCCAGTTAGGAGACGACACGATCACGACGAGGCTTACACCCGTGCAGGTAAGCATTTTAACCGGGGTTACGGCCATCGCCGCCGGTTTGGGTCATACGATAGCGCTGAAAGCAGATGGGACGATATGGACTTGGGGGATGAACGAATACGGCCAGTTATGGGACGGCACTTATACTGATAAGCATATACCTGTGAACGTGAAATTCATTAACCCTGCGGTATCGTCGCTCAACAATTTTGTATTCTCTCTAATTAGAATCATTGGGCAGATGTTTATAGGTAGGTAGGCATAATTAACGCAAAAAGAACCATATCCGAACATGCAATTTCGTACATCTACAAAATTCGCGTATAATTCGTGTATAATTGATAGATAACACGTAGCGTACGGTATGAATGCACACGGTGCGACAATTATGCAAAGGCTTAAGCAGACGATATACACCGGTATACTAGTGTCATGTCAACATTGATATGACGCATTCAGGTTTTCCGTAATAACGGCAAGGGCAAGGGCGATTCCGGGCAAGCCGGAATGACGACTGGGGGGGTGTGGGAATACGAGCGGGGATGGTAACAACGGACAGATGATAGTTGACATGACAGTAGTATTATCGGCGTATTATCATAAAACTTAAATGAGGTGAAGAGGATGGGCCTGTTTGGCAAGAAGAAAGACCCGGAATTGCTGGAAAGAGAGGAGCTGACGGAAAGGCTCGAAGATTGCGAGGAGCGCAGGGAACTGTTTATTTTGGCCATGCGTACTCTCATCATATTCCTGAAAGACTTCTCCTTCGACATAAAGGAACTCGATGCCGGGAAGTACAAAGAAGAGCTCGATTACCTGGGTGAGAAACTGACGGGCGACGATAAGACAAAAAAGCTTGCCGGCTTGCTGGAAAAGAGCAAGGACGCAATAGTTTCATTCATAAAGCGAAAAAAACTCTACTACGGCGACAGAGAAGCGGAACTAAAGAACATTATAGACCTCCTCTCCAGGGGTATCGTCACGCTCAATACCGAGAACATCGACTTCAATGCGAGGGTTTACGAGCAAAGCGAGCGAATAGGCAAGATAACCCTTCTGGACGATATTAGAAAGATAAAGTCCGAAATCAAGAGCGAGGTCGAGCACATGCAGCAAGCCATACAGCAAAAGCAGTTGGCGGACTCCAAGCAGATCGAGCTTCTTGTCAAGGAGGTAAAAACACTCAAGGATGACCTCGAAAAGGCCCAGAAGACGTCCATGCTGGACGGTCTCACTAGCGTATACAACAGGATGTCCTTCGACAAGTACATAGTCAGGATAGTCGACAAAGCCACCGTAGAGAATTTTTCGTTCTCACTGTTCATGATAGATATCGACAATTTCAAGAAGATAAACGACACTTACGGCCATCAGGTAGGGGACAGGGTAATACTGGCCATGACGGAAAAGTGCAAGGAGCACATCAGGCAGGAGGATTTTTTCGCCAGGTATGGCGGCGAGGAATTTGTTATAGTTCTGCCGAAAGCGAGCATCAAAAACGCACTAATCAAGGCTGAAGACATGCGGGAGTCCATAGCGAAAGCCCGTTATTCATTGGGAAACTCCAAGCAAGACATACAGATAGGCTTCACTGTGAGCATCGGCATAAGTGTCTTTTCGAAGGGGGACAAGGTATCCACCATAATCGAGCGGGCTGACAAATCACTGTATGCGGCTAAGCGCTCCGGGAAAAACAAGGTTGTTACGGAAAAGGATATCTAAACGCGCCTCTGAAAGCGCATCGCTAAGCGCATCAGATAAATCAGTATTTGACAAACGGATTCGACAAACGGATTCGACAAAACATCTGGAGGTATCGATAGTATGAGAACATCGACTAAACCGTTGATTACAACGCCAATAAAGCAGGTCATGAAGCATTTTGTAACGTTGCTGACGTGTATATTTCTCTTTTACGGTACTGTCGCCTGGGGGGAATGCCTTAAAGGGGATTGTGTAAACGGCGAGGGTATTTTTGTTAACTCCGACGGCGGGCGATACGAGGGTACTTTCAGGAACTCTTCACCGGACGGCCCCTTTATCGTTACATGGCCCGACGGACGAAAATTCTCCGGCAATTTCTCAGCCGGAATAAAACAGGGCAAATGGACACAGGCCTTTGCCGACGGCAGTAGTTGCGATTGCGTGTACGAAAACGATAAAGCCGTCATGGGTGCTTGCAAGTGGAAAAACGGTGATAGGTACGAAGGAGAACTTAAAAACGACAAAATGGACGGATCGGGGGTATATGATTACGCTAGCGGCTCGAAGTACGTTGGAAGTTTTAAAGATGGCAAGCGTACCGGCCATGGTCTGTATACACTTAAGTCGGGAGTGAAATACGAGGGGGAGTTCGCAGACGGACAGATTACAAACGGTTCTATTACATGGCTTAACGGCGACTCCTATAATGGCGATATGAAAGATGGCAAGATGGACGGGCGTGGTGTTTTACAGCGAGCAAACGGTGAAAAGTTCGAGGGTGACTTTGCCGACGGAAAAAAGAACGGATACGGTACCTTATACCTCGTAAACGGTGCCAGGTACGAAGGTGGGTTTAAAGACGACAAGAAAGACGGCGCTGGCATAGAGACTACGCCGGACGGCAGGAGGCTCCAGATACTATATCAGGACGGCAAGTTAGTGTCCGGGCAGAAATAGAAGACCCGTAGTCGTGTTCAGCAGCCGCCACTTGAAAAGTTCAGAAATCAATCCGGTGACCGCGGAAACCATGCAATTATGCTATAATATTATACAACTATTCTTTTTTTGCGATATCCGCGCAAATCTTTGGGTTTCGGGCGTCGCCCGCGTTATGGTATACGAAAAATTCAAAATAAGAGGTTATTGCCAATCGGCTGTATGCACGGCTGCCATTGTGGACGAAATGGCGGCTGGTGACACGAACGTTGAATCCGGGCCTTCCAGGCCAGATAGTTAAGCCGGTTATACATCCGGAAAGGAGTGTCACAATGACGTAGCTGTTACACAAAGCTGCGTGCGATTGTAATAAACACGATGATTACCGATATTATATATCTGCTATCTATCGGATTGCAGTTGGCCACCGGACTATACGCACTGTCCCTGATTCGCTTATCAGGCAGAAAGACGGCATGGATATTAATCTCAACCGCAATGGTTTTGATGGCCGGCCGCCGTGTATTATTGTTTTTTTACGTTCTATCCGCCGGCAGACAAATGAGCATGGACATTTCGGAATTAATTGCCTTTGCTATCTCCTGCCTTATGCTGCTGGGTGTTCATCTTATAAGGCAATATTTCCTCTCCATTAATGCAGATGATACTAAGCGCAGGCAGGCGGAACAAAAACTCCTTTCAGTTACGCAGCGTCTTGAGTTGGCAACCAGGTCATCTAACCTTGGGATATGGGACTGGGACATTACCAATAACATAATGATCTGGGATGACCAGATGCTTGAACTCTATGGTCTTACGTGGGAAACATTTCCGGGAGGCGTCGAGGCATGGCAAAATGGCCTGCATCCGGAGGACCGCGATAATATCGTTGAAGAATGCAACGCTGCTTTAAGAGGCGAGAAAGAGTGGGATACGGATTTCAGAGTATTGCATCCGGACGGGACGGTAAAACACATAAAAGCCAATGGCATGGTGATTCGCGATTCTAAGGGAACACCTATCCGTATGCTTGGAATAAACTATGATGTTACCGAGCGCAAGCGTAAAGAGAAACAGGAATTATACCGCACTTATACCATGCTATCCGCCCTTTTAGACAACGTGCCGGATCTCGCCTGGATCAAGGATAAGGAAGGCCGGTTTATTATAGTCAATGAAGCATTTAGTCTGGCCGTTAATATGCCCGTCAATGCAATGATCGGGAAAACTGATTTCGACGTCTGGCCCGGGGAGTTGGCCGGGAGATATATAGCGGACGACCAGGCCGTGATGGCGGCAGGTCTTAGCAAGCATATAGAAGAGCCATACGTGGATGCAGAGGGAAGAATGCATTTAGTGGAGACCATCAAGACGCCGTTTAATGATGAGAATGGAGTGGTCATAGGCACGGTAGGCATCGCCCGCGACATCACCGGGCGTAAACGCATGGAAGAGGAATTAATAGAGTTAAACAGGACTCTTGAGCAGCGTGTAGTTGAAGAGACGAACAGGCGTATGGCACAGGAGCATATGCTTATTCAACAGTCGAAGATGGCTGCATTGGGAGAGATGATAGCCGCCATAGCACATCAATGGAAACAGCCTCTTAACAATCTCGGCCTTTTTATACAGGACATCAGGGATGCCTACAAATTTGGAGAACTTGACGGGGCTTATCTCGATACGGCCGTGGAAAAATCGATGCATGAGATTAAGTTCATGGCAAGAACCATAGAAGAGTTCAGGAACTTTTTTAAACCTTCCACTAAAAAGGAGGTCTGCGATATTCTTGGAGTCACCTCCGATGTGCTATCCATGCTCTCGGCGCAGTTTAAGACAAATTCCATATCCTATACCATCACCTGCCATGTCCATAACAGAACGTTCGGAAGTATTGCCGAAGTCATATCCTGCGACGCATCATTAATCACGACATATAAGAATCAGTTAGCCCACGTCATTCTTAATATTATAAATAACGCCAAGGACGCGATTATCCACAGAAGAAGGCCAGTAATGACCGGCGTAAGCGAAGAGGACCCCACAAATCCCGCGAATACGGCGAATCCCGCGAATACGGCTGACGGCTCTGCTGACGGCTCGATAAGCATCGATTTCGAAAGGTTCGGTGAAACGGTAAAACTATCGATAAGTGACAACGGTGGCGGTATCCCTGAAAAATTAATGGATAAGATATTTGAGCCTTACTTCACAACTAAATCGGAAAGCGAAGGAACCGGCATAGGACTTTACATGTCTAAAATAATCATGGAAGATAAGTTGGGTGGCAGGATACACGTAAGAAATATCGAAGGCGGTGCAGAATTTACAATAGAGTTAATGGTTTAGATTTGTTTATAGCTATAACGTGTCATATGAATCGGGTATAACAGTGCGACGTTGCCGCGTCTATTTTAAGAAAGACGTCAGGATGAATTAATTTATGCAACATAGTCATATAAATTTGATTACATGCAGAAATATAATAAAGCCTATAGACGAGGACCAGTTGCTTGAAAGTATAATATATTGCCTCACACAAAAACAACTTTAACATCAACATCTTATACCGGGTTGTAGTTATAAAAGTAATAAAAGTGCAAGAGATGAGGAGGGGAAAGCCTTCCCCTCGCTTCGGCCGCAAAGAGCGCGTCCTTTCGCTACCCCTTCTGATTGTGTGCTCGGCAATCACTGGTAGGCCCCCGCAACGCACCTCCTGGACTGCAAAATCACACATAGTACTCTTATGAATGCCGCCTTGTATTGCAACGCGTGAGATACACCGTTGAGCTAACATACTCTGCTCATACCGGGTACCGCCAAATGGTGTTGCATGGTGTTAAGTACCTAAGCAAATTTAATTATATGTCGATACAAGAGAATCGGCTTACGTACCATGATAGCACATATAATTATTTGTGCTTACCTACTTAATATGATTTATAGCATATACTTGAACTTCACTTACGTATATAATCTATTACATCTTTAGATCGAATCAATGATAAGTGGAAGGATCTTGACGTGAAAAACGACAACAACGATAAAATCGATAGAATCGGTTACGAAAAGAAAATGGTAGGAAAAATGATAACCCTGTATTGCAGGAACAACCATGGCAAGGGTGGTGAGCCATGCCTTTCGTGCGGGGAACTCCTCCAATACGCAATGAAGCGCCTTGAATCGTGCAGGTTTCAAAACGATAAACCCACGTGCTCGAAGTGCCCTATTCACTGCTACAAGCCCGGCAAGAGAGAAAGCATCAAAACCGTAATGCGGTACTCCGGCAGGAGAATGCTCCTTAGAAACCCCATCGCCATCATTCTTCACGCCATTGACGGGTTGCGAAAAAAGCCGGATCTTTCTAAGTACAGGACGTCGAAAACCTCTTCCGGGTAAACGTAAACCCCGTTCGGGCTGAAAATACTATGCCAACAATACTACAATATTGCGAGGGCGTTGGCTATTTTGGCAAATTCCGCCAGAGACAGCGTCTCGGGTCTCCTCGAAGGGTCTATTCCCGCCGACAATAAAATCTCGCGAAGTGTGACGGGTTCAGTAGTTTCACGAGATTCCCGGGTTGTACGAGACTCATGCAGTTTCCGGAAAAGGGAATTAAGGCTATTGGCCAACGTCTTTCTTCGCTGCGAAAAGCTTTGTCGCACCACTTCGAAAAAGAGTTCTTCTTTCTCGACGTACACCGGCGGTGAGGGCAGCGTGCGAAGTGTGATGACTGCGGAATCCACGGACGGCGGCGGGCTAAAGGCTCCCCTCGGTACGTCGAATTCCATTTCGGCCTCGCACCGGTACTGTACCATTACGGAGAGTACACCGTAGTCTTTTCCGCCGTTTTTTGCCGTTATACGCCGACCTACTTCCTTTTGTACCGTGAGAGTCATGGACTCAATCAGCGTACCCTCTTCCAAAAGCCGGAATATGATTGGAGTGGTTATGTAGTAAGGAATGTTGGAGACTACCTTGAAGCGACCCAGACTCCCGTAATCGAAAGCAAGCGCATCGCCCAGGACGAGTTTGAACTTGTCCGCACTCTTAAAGCGCCAGGCCAGGGTTCCACAGAGCGACGGGTCTATCTCTATGGCTACCACGTAATAGCCATTTGCCAGGAGTCTTGCGGTCAGGGCACCCTTGCCCGGACCAATCTCGACAACCGTGTCCGAAGGGGTTATCCCCGCAACCTCAACGATCCTATCAAGAATTGCGGCGTCATTAAGGAAGTGCTGGCCATATTTTCTTCCCACTATTTCCCGCTATCCGAAACCGCAGGGGCGCTCAGGCAAGCTCGCCCCGTGAAGGACTATAGAGCGCCGGTTGTCTGCCCGGTTGTCCATAAGGAACGTTACCCTTGCCGTCTACCCTAAAATTGTTCACGATCTCGTTCAAGTCTGCCGACAGACGTTCGAGATCGCCCGACTCCGTCGATAATTGCAGAGTCTTGTCGGAGGTGTCGGAGGAAAATGCCGATATTACCTCTATGTCTTTTCCGATGTTTTCGGACACCACGGCCATCTCCTCGGTAGCGGAGGAAATCTCGTGTACCCTGGACTCCAATTCGTGTATGCTATCCACAATCCTGACGAGCGAGTCTCCGGCTTGCCTGGAAAGACCTACGCCTGCATCTACCCGCAACAGGCTCTCTTGCATGGAAGAAACGGCCTTTTCCGTCTCGTGCTGGATGGACTGGATCATTCCGCCAATTTCCGTGGTAGCCTTCGAGGTCTTTTCGGCAAGCTTCCTCACCTCGTCGGCTACTACTGCAAATCCCCTTCCCTGCTCTCCGGCCCTGGCAGCCTCTATGGCGGCGTTTAAGGCCAGGAGGTTAGTCTGATCCGCGATGTCGTTTATAACGAGAATTATCTCTCCAATCTGCCTGGAACGCTCACCCAGAGTGGCCATCACCCGGGCCGATTCGTTCACGCTGGCCTCGATGCTCTGCACTTCTTTTGCGGTGCTCTCTACGATACCCCGACCGTCTGAGGCTATTTCCAGAGCTTTGGAGGCGGAACCGGCTATTGCGGAGGCACTCTTAGCTATATCCATGGCAGTTTGTGACATCTGGGAGGCACTCGTGGATATCAACATGGCCTTGTTGCCCTGCTCTCCCACCGACGAGGATATATGTACCGACGACTCGCTCAACTGCCTGCTTGCCGTATTAACATTAGAAGAGGCAGCCATAACGTTTTCCACTATTACCTTGAACTTGTCTATCATGTGGTTCATCGAATCGATGAGCCTGCCTATCTCGTCGTTCTTTCCTTTGGGGACGTCCACGGTGAGGTCTCCGTCAGCCAGGCTCTCCATCGCCTTTACCACGCCGGACAAAGGAGAGACGATTACGTGCATGCTTACGTAATATAGGAACAAGGCTATGATTACAAATGACACGGCGCCCACTATTGCCTGTATCAGGGCATGATTGGCCATGCTCTTTACGACGCTGGTCTGATCGCGGAAGACGACAATCTTTCCCACCTCTTTGCCGGAATAGTCCTTCATGGGGAAGGTCTTGAAAAAATAAGACCGGCCATTAAATTCCACAGCAGCACCATCGTTTGCCAGGTCGATTTTTTTTAACAGATCCTTGCTCACGTCGTTCGAAAAGACGAAAAAGTCCAGATTGCTCTTTATGACGTCCTTGTCCTTGTCCTCGAACCTCTTGGAGTCCTTAAACACTTCGGACAGGACACCTACCGAATATTCCATGCCGGTTGACGCCGCCGCCGTAGAAAGGATGCCGTCTACGTCTCCTCCAAACTCGACGCTGCCGATATGTTGTCCCTCATAAAAGACGGGGTATACCACCCTGAGTCCCAGCCCCTCTCTGCCGGCCTCGATGCCGGAAACTGGCCTTTTCGTGGTATTGGCCGCCACGACGGTGTTTCTGAAAGACGACAGATCGTCGCCAAACTTTTCAGGTTTGTGAACGCGTAAAAAACTGGTAGCGGGGGGCAGGTGGAACTGGAACTGCTTGATTCCATAATTAGACTTCAGAGAATCTTTGAAAAGCTTTACCGTTTTGGCCACCAGAGCCTCCCGGTTTTTGTCGTGAAAATCCCTGGTGACCTCATTGTCCTGAAGCAATGTCTCCACGGCCATGGCAATATCGCGGGTTTTGGTTTCCAGAGTGCTTTCGTAAACCTTCCGAAAAGTCGCGGCCACCTCCTGGTTGTCTTCAAGAAGCTGTGCCCTGGCGTCAACGAAATCCTTAGCCATAATGACAACACCGGTAACCACAAGTACGGAGAAAATAACGAACATCAGCTTAAATTGTACACTGACAAACCGTTTCTTCATAAAACCTCCCGCATAAGCGTTTATGTTATTTTACTATATCGGACGTTATGTTTGCAATCGCTTACTTACATTTCCTTTACATTTCGGTGTAAAGCTTACATGTTCCAACGTAAGGCTTACATATTCCATTTTATTAATGTAAGACAACGTAATAAAATGTTATATTTAAAAGCGTGGAAAAAGGATTCTTCGTATCGATAGATTTTGACGGCACCGTAACTTACGCCGACGTTACGGACGCCATACTTAAAGCCTTTGCCGGGCCCGGGTGGGAAGAGATTGAGGATGCCTGGCAAAAAGGGCTGATAGGCTCAGGGCGCTGCCTCACCGGGCAGATGGCACTGGTGGACGCAACCGGGGACGAACTCCTCGATTTCGTCGATTCCTTCGAGTTAAGGCCCGGATTTACCGATTTCCTGGGCACTTTAAAGGCTCTCTCCATACCCTTTGGGATAGTGAGCGACGGCTTCGAAGTGGTAATCAGGCGAATCCTGTCGAAGACCGGCTTTGACGACGTCCCGGTATACGCAAACGGCCTCACTACGGTAAAGGGCAGAATGGTACCCGTTTTCCCAAACTCGGCAAGAGGTTGTCCATCGGGCACGTGCAAGTGTAAGGTGGTGGATAAATCTGGCGCCGGTTTGCCGGTAATCCACATAGGAGACGGCAGGAGCGACTTTTGCGTCGCACAAAAAGCGAGCCTGGTCTTTTGCCGCGGAGCTCTGTTGTCCCACTGCGAGAGTTCGGGTATATTACATCATCCATTTAACGATTTTTTCGACATAGCCAAAGCCTTAACAAAATTCACGCCCCTTTTCCGCGGGCGAAAGGCTATGGCCGTTTAACGAATAACGAACAAAAAAAGCTGAAAGGAGTTTCACCCCGTGCAAAAGGAGTTTACAAAAAACGAGCTTCTCGCGATGGAAGCCCTCTACTGTTCCTACGGTGACACTGTCCACTACCTGAAAGAACCGAAGATATTTGCCAGGTGCAAGGGTTCCTGGCTTTACGATATCGATGATATACCGTATCTGGACATGCAGATGTGGTACTCAGCCGTAAACTTTGGCTACGGCAACGATGAGATCATGGAATCGTACGGGAAACAACTGGCTACCCTTCCCCAGTTGGCCACCCAGTACCTGCACCGGGAAAAAATCCTCCTGGCATGGAGACTGTCTGCCGCAACGGAAAAAGCCTTCGGCGCCAAAGGGCGCATACACTTCAACGTGGGCGGCTCCCAGGCCGTCGAGGATGCCCTCAAACTCGTAAGGAGCACTAAAAAAGGCCGATCTCTCATGATCTCCTTCATGGGAGGCTACCATGGCCGCACGTTAGGGGCCACGGAGATTACGAGCAGCTTCAGGTACAGGCAAAAGTTCGGCCACTTTGCCAACAGGGCACTATTCGTGCCTTATCCTTACTGCTTCAGGTGCTTTTATGAAATGACTCCCGGCGAGTGCCGCTACGAGTGCGTCAGGCATTTCGAGAAACTCTTCGAAACCGAATATTACGGCGTCGTCGACAACAAGGGAGAGGAGTGCGAGTTTGCCGCCTTTTTTGTCGAACCACTACAGGCTACGGGCGGCTACATAGCTCCCCCGCCTGAATATTTTCCCATGCTCGCACGTATACTCGAAAAACACGGCATACTCATGGTAGACGACGAAATACAGATGGGCATTTACAGAACCGGCAAGTTTTGGGCAATGGAGCATTTCGGGGTAACCCCGGACGTGATAACCTTCGCCAAGTCGCTGACCAACGGCCTTAACCCGCTCTCCGGCCTGTGGGCAAAAGAGGAACTCATCAACCCGGAGGCATTTCCGCCCGGTTCCACCCACTCCACTTTCGCCTCCAACCCGCTGGGTACCGCCGCGGCCCTGGCTACCCTTGAGTTCATCGATAAACACGACTTTGCCTCGACGGTTCCCCAAAAGGGCCGGTACCTCCTCGACAGGTTACGGGAACTCCGCAAAGAGCACCCCGTTATAGGCGACGTTGGAGGCCTGGGCCTCGCCGTCAGGGTGGAGATTACGAAAAGCGACGGTAAAACCCCCGACAGGCAGCTTACCGACGCCATATTCCAGGAAGGCATGAAGGGGGATCTGTCCTATAAGGGCTCGCGCTACGGCCTGGTTCTGGACGTAGGCGGCTACTATAAGAACATATTTACATTGGCTCCGCCACTGACTATATCGGGCGAGGAAATGGATCTTTTTATAGAACTCTTCGGAGCTTTGTTGAAAAGACTTGGCGTATAATGTTTTTGTTTCGTAAAGCCCGTAAGGCGTTGGTTGGTAAGGTATTGTTTCGTAAGGCGTTGGTTGGTAAAGTATTAAATACAATATTCGATGGTAATACCGTATGGTAGGCAAATGGATGCCGCTAATCGCTGCCGGTGCCGCAATAGAGACATTCACCCAGATATGCCTGAAAAAGGGCGCAGTGGCTCATAACGAAACGTCGGGCATATTATACTACCTGAAGCTGCTTTCCAATAAGTGGGTAATATCCGGCATACTCATGTTTTTAGTCGAAATGGTGCTGTGGGTATTTCTCCTGGCACATATACCTCTTTCGGTGGTATTCCCCCTTACGGGAATGGAAAAGATATTCGTAGTCTTTATATCCGCCTACACACTGAAGGAAAGGGTCAACGGCATCGAAATGGCCGGCGTGGCCCTCACCGCGGCAGGCATAGCGGTAATCGCTTACGGCGGATAAGGCCACGGCAAAGGCAGCGGCCAAAGAAATGCACGAGGAAACGTACGATGAAATGCACGAAAAAATAACTAAAGAACCGATCGATGAATCGACTAAAGAACCAAATAAAGAGCCGGCCAGAGAAACGCCAGGAGAATCGAATACCCCGGACATTGATTTACAGGGCGGCGAGGCGGGCGTGCTGCTCATCCACGGCCTTACGGGCAGCCCGTTCGAACTAAAATACCTGGCCCGGAAGTTACACAAGGCTGGATTTTCCGTAAAGGTGCCGCTTTTGGCCGGCCATGCTTCGACTCTCAGGCAACTACGAGCAACCACATGGCAGGACTGGTACGTATCCGCCCTGAAGGCTTTCGACGAGCTGTGCCGAAATCATTCCCGCGTCTTTGTCTCCGGCCTGTGCATGGGCGCGGTTCTGGCCTTATACCTGGCCTACGAGAGACAGGAAAAGGTCAGCGGCATTTCCCTCATGTCTACGACGCTTTACTTCGACGGCTGGAGTGCTCCATGGTACAGGCATCTTTTGCCCATCGCCTTCCATACCCCCATCAGACACTTCTTTTCCTACAAGGAACGCCCACCTTACGGCATTAAGAACGAATCGTTCAGAAACCGGGTGCTCCAACTCATGGAAGAGAAATCCATAGCCTATTCCAGTGTACCCTTCAAGAGCATGTACGAACTCCAAAAGCTCAACGATAATGTCAAGACACTGCTGCACCACGTGAAAACGCCCACCCTCATTCTCCATTCGGTCGAAGACGACATGGCAAGCCTAAGGAGCGTTCGCTTTATAGAGCGCCATATAGCTTCGAAATCCCTTCGCACCATACTTCTTAACGACTGCTACCATATGCTGACCATAGACAACCAAAGGGACGTCGTCGAAAAAGAGACGATCGATTTTTTTAACGAACACAAGCAAACATAAGCAGCGAGTATGAAACCCGACGGCATAGGCAACATACACGACATTGGCAACATACGCGCCTTTTACAATAGTCTCGAGCCGGCCGCGTTGATTGAGGCTTTCGAGTGCCACCCGCCCGTCGGCTTCGCTCCGGCAGGGCTTTCCGTCAACTTTACCGGATCCCGCATACTTACCGTACCCGCCTTCAAGGCAGAGCTGAACCTGTTCACCACCATGGACGAAAATCTAAGGGCCACCGTGGCAAAATATGAAAAAAATCTCCCGAACTTCATAAAGAACATGTACCGGGTTAAGACCCTCTTCGTGGGTACTACCGTGTCCGAATACGCCGTCTTTCCTAAAGCGCCTCAGAAGATCGATATTGATAACACTACGGAGGATAGCACTATGGATGCGCATATAAAGGAATATATAGAGACGCTTATCGGGGCGGCATTGGGCGCGCTTAACAAAAGCCGGTGCCAGTTTCTGATATTCAAGGACCTGCCGATTGACTCCCCTCTCCTTTCGGCACGGGAAAACGACTTCTGCCGGAGTCTCCTTCTTGCACTGAAGTCGGTCGGTTTCGTAGTCCTACAGGGACAGGGGCTGGCTTACGTACCAATCGACTTTACATCCATCGAAGAGCTACTCTCACGTTTTTCCCGTGCCCGCCGTAAGGACTTCCTGAGAAAGCTCCGCGTCATGCCGGAGTTATCGGTGGAAACCGTGAAGACCGGTTCCCCCTTCTTCACGGACTCGGCCATAGAGTATCTCTATAACCTCTACCTGAACGTTTACGACGGAGCCTCCGTGCACTTCGACAAACTCTCGCGGGAATTCTTTTACCGCGTTTTCAGAGACGGCGAAAACTCCGGTATCGTTTTTCTCTACCGCCTGCGGGGGGCTCTAATCGGCTTCAACCTGTGCTTCGTCCATGGACGCTCTCTCGTGGACAAGTACGTGGGGTTTATGTATCCCGACTCGCGTAAGGCTAACCTCTACTTTGCAAGTTGGTTCGAAAACATCGGATACTGTCTCCGCAACGGACTGAAAACCTTTATAGCAGGGTGGACCGACCCCCAAATAAAGGCCTCCCTTGGGGCAAGCTTCACCTTCACGCACCACGCCGTATACTGCAAAAGCCGGGCTCTCAGGCTCATCCTGAAAAAGGCTGGGCGTCTGTTCGAATCGGAAGGCAAGGCTCTGGAAGGTATTACGCAGCCGCCAAAGGGCTGAGATGACGTCGCGGGGGAGGGTCAGTTACTGCCAGGGGTCGCTGACCCCCGGCCACAGGAATAAGAACACCCCAGCAACATACAA
>JADFXJ010000173.1 GCA_015233615.1 Nitrospirota bacterium | reverse complement strand
GAGCGTTAGAGAGATAACCCGTCCGGCTCTTGTATTACGGGGAGCGCTAATTGTGAGATATTTTTAAAAGGGGTTAAATGACGGAGAGGAAGTTATGGGGCCTATCCCATTTTTGTTGTGAAAATAACTTAGGCCGGAAATTGTTAATAGGAATGTCTTGGTAAGAGAAAAGATAGCCGCCCTGTGTGGGCGCCATAATTACTGCCAGGCTTATTACCTGGATACTATAGTGGAAGTTTTGAGTGCCTTTGGGAAGGAGATCCGGCTTGAAGACATATTACGTGTAATAATAGAAAAAACTACGGAGGTAATCGAGGCTGAGCGCGGCACTGTCTTTATTTACGATGAGTCAACTGACGAGCTGTGGAGCTATGTTGCGATAGGTGTAGGGGTCAACGAGATCAGATTTTCTCTAAACTTCGGCATTGCCGGAGACGTTGCCAGGACACTTAAAATTGCCAACGTCTCAAAAGCGTATGACGATCCAAGGTTTGATTGTGAGTTCGATATAAAGACGGGTTACACGACACACTCGGTACTGTGCTGTCCCATGTTAAATCAGCAAGGGCGGTTAGTGGGAGTGCTACAGGTTATCAACAAAAACAACGCCGAAGTCTTCAATTCCGATGACGAGATGCTCCTGGGAATACTCGCAGTTCATGCCGCCATTGCCATTGAACGGGCTTTTTTAACGAAGACCTATATGGAACTTCAGTTAAACCAGGGTATGATGAATGCTGCCCGTGAGATTCAGACGGGTATGCTGCCTGAAAGATTTCTCACGCATCCGGACAACTCAAATATCGATATTTATGCCTTTACTTCCCCGGCTAAAGAGGCGGGCGGTGATTTTTACGATTATTTTTTCATCGGGGAGCATCTGTTGTGTTTTGCTATTGGTGACGTTGCGGATAAAAGTATATCGGCGGCCCTTTTTATGGTAAGGGTTAAAACTTTTCTCAGAACCTTTACCGTAAAAAATACATCTCCACGAACGGTTACCGGATTGACGGGAGTGGAGCGTAGAGCCTGGACTAAAAAGGAGGCATCTCCCCGGCAAATCCTGGACAATATAAATAAAGAGCTTTGCGCAAATAAAGAGAAGAGGATGTCAGTAACCATGTTTGTCGGCATACTGGATACTCTTTCCGGACGATTCACATATAGCAACGGAGGTCACAATCCTCCCTATATGGTGTTTGGAAACGGCAAGATCCAACGGTTGGCTGCAAACACCGGATCAGCTCCCGGATTAATTGCCGAAGCAAATTATGAAGAAGTTACCACAATGCTCCCTGATGGCGCTACGGTACTCTTATATACCGATGGCGTTGATAAGGCTAAGGATAAAAAAGGGAAAACGTTCTCCACCACACGCCTCGAAGAGCTGCTGTGTAATATGTCATGTTCTTCATTAAAAGAAATGACCGGGAAGGTCGTCTCTGCCGTTACGGACTTTACATCGGGTGCTTTGCAGTCCGATGATATTACGCTTCTATCCGTAAAATACTCTAATTTCAAAAAGTCAAAAATAATGATTGACACATTGGCATAAAAAAATGGGAAATTCTATTTAATCGTCCATGTTTAATCAAACGGTCGCCCCGCCCCTATTTAATCGGTCCGGCCCGGACGGGCCGCACATAATAGCTACTCGTCTTACCGCTGACGAAGCCTGCTTCCCGGGATTAGGAGGACCGTGGCTGATGGCAATGGAGTATCAGGAAGTCTTACAATATATGATATAATCGGAAGGATCAATATAAATGAAGAAAATCGTAATCTTTTGTATTTTTATGAATATTTGGGTTTTTGGAGTAATGGCTTGCGAAGAGGCTAATTACGACTTTACCTCGACTATCTTGCACATACCGATAGTGGTTGTCGATTCTAAAATCTATTATAAGGTGGACTTAAAACTTAACGGGGATTCTTTCAGCCTTTCCGGCGCTACTCAGGCTCAATCTCTGGTAAACGGCTGCCAGTCATCCTTCGACTCTAAAACTCTTACGCTGAACATTCCCTTTATCCCCGTCTCCGGCAAATACTATAGCGTAATTATGAAATCCGCGGCAGACTACGGTTTTCCGCTTCAAAATATTACTCCCGCGGCACTTTCAGCCATGCGTACGGTGACAATTGGAAAAGATACCGGCAAAACCTTACGCCAATTAACCGGAGTAAACGCAGGACCTTATCCAAGCGGCGACCTGACTAACCCGCCTCTTGACGCACAATACAAGCAAATCGGTGTAACCATGGTGCGAACCCATGGTTTCGAAGGTCCATTCGATATGCATGAAATTTACCACGATCACACAAAAGATCCTAATAACGCGCAAAGCTTCAACTTCACCGACTCCGATGTCCGCTACAGGTCTATCGCCAATAACGGCCACGAGTTGTACCTGAGAGTCGGCGATGGCAATAACCCTTATCCTCCCGAACCGGAAAACCTTGACAACTACGTTACGGCAATGGTAAACGTGGTAGGTCACTATAAGTCAGGCAAATGGAACGGTTACACGGGAAACATTCGTTACGTGGAGATATGGAATGAGCCGGATGGGGCATTTTGGCCCGGCTACACGATGGATTACTTTACCGAATTCTACATTAAAGCGGCAAAGGCCATAAAAGCGGCCTTTCCTGACCTGAAAGTAGGGGGGCCGGGATTTGGGCCGGGTGCAACCCTCACGGATTCGAAAAAAATGGTGGTCGAACAATTCGTTTCCAGGTTGGCATCATCCGGTGCCACGCTGGATTTTCTATCCTGGCACATGTACACAAACACACCTAACAAATATACGCCGGCTGCAAGTTACTATCGAACCATTCTTAACAAGTACGGCTATACATCAACCGAAAGCCACATATCGGAATGGAACACCGACGTAAATGGAGACGACACACCCGAAAACGTCGATCTGAGAGTTAACGCCAAAGGGGCAGCCATCAATACCGCCGCATGGATTGCCCTCCAATTGACGGATGTTAGCGTGTCTACCTTTTTCCGGGGCACCGACTCCTCAATGATTCTGACATCATTTTACGGCCTCTTTAAAGCGGACGGTACACCCAAAAAGGTTGCGCTTGCCTTTTCATTGTGGTCGAAGATGGTTAATTCCAGGGAAGTGCTTTCGACCACGGGAGGAGACTCTGATTTTACGGTCCTTGCCGGCAAGTCAACGGATGGGAAGATAATGCTTCTCATTGCCAACACCGCTTCGACTGCCGTTACCTACAGTCTGAATTTCGACAAATCCACCGGACTTTCCACCTCAAACTACTCAATGGAGGTTTCTGAAGTGTCGGATGCCTCAGACGCGGTTCAAACTAGATCGGGAAATGCCGGTTTGATTACCATGGGCGGATATTCGGTTAACCTGGTTACGCTTACGCCTTTAAAATAATCTTCCTGTGATATAATGGGACAAGGAGCAACGAAAATGAAAAAAATCGTATTTCTTTTAATTTTTTTGACCCTTTCGGTTTATGGAGTAATGGCTTGTGAAGAGGCAAATTACGATTTTACCTCGACTATCTTGCACATACCGGTAGCGGTCGTCGATTCTAAAATCTATTTTAAGGTGGATTTAAAACTTAACGGGGATTCTTTCAGCCTTTCCGGCGCTACTCAGGCTCAATCTCTGGTAAACGGCTGTCAATCGACATTCGACTCGTCAACCCTTGTTCTGAACGTCCCCTTTATATCTCTCTCCGGCAAATACTACGGATTATCGATGAAATCGGCCGCAAATTACGGTTTTCCGCTCAAAAATGTAACCATCACGGGTCTTTCACCCTCACGCACTATAACGATAGGTAAGGAAAACGGTAGGACCTTGCGTAAACTAACCGGTGTTAACTGCGGACCCGATTCCGCGGGAGACACGGGTAATCCCATGATAAATACGCATGGGAGTCCGGCGTTAAACAACCAATATAAACAAATCGGTGTAACCATGGTAAGAACCCACGATTTTCAGGGCCCCTTCGATATGTACGAGATGTACCATGACCATACAAAAAACCCCGATGACGTAAGTAGTTTCAATTTTAAAAATACCGACGCGCAATACAAGTTTATCACCGACAACGGCCACGAATTATATCTGCGTATCGGCGACTCTTCGAAAAATCCGACGCCTCCGCAACCCGAAAACCTCGACAACTACGTTACGGCAATGGTTAACGTGATACGCCACTACAAGTCCGGTAAGTGGAACGGTTTTACATCGAATTTCCGGTACGTGGAAATCTGGAACGAGCCCGACGCCAGGTTCTGGCCGGGTTACTCAACGGATTACTTTATACAATTTTACGTTAAAGCGGCAAAAGCAATTAAAACCGCTTTCCCGGATCTCAAGGTCGGCGGTTCGGGCTTTACCAGTGCGGGCTCTTTTACCGATGACGGGAAAAAATTTACGGAACAGTTTGTTTCCGCTGCGGTTTCCGGCAACGCTCCTTTAGACTTTATATCCTGGCACGCCTATACCAACGTTCCCGACCAATATACGGCATCGGCAAATTATTATCGCGCACTGCTCGATAAATATGGTTTCGCCCAATCGGAAAGCCACGTAACCGAGTGGAATACCGAAATTGGAACCGATTCGGCCGAAAATACCGAACTCAGGTTTAATGCCAAAGGGGCGGCAATAAATACGGCCAACTGGATAGCCCTTCAACAGACCGACGTAAGCATATCGACTTTTTATCGCGGCAATGACTCATCGATGGATTTGAGCCAGTTTTACGGCCTGTTTAAGGCGGACGGTACTTACAAAAAAGTCGCTCTGGCATTTTCCCTGTGGTCAAATATGGTTAACTTCAACAAAGTGCTGTCGGTTACGGGGGGAGATGCCGGGTTCCGGGTACTTGCAGGCAAGTCGACCGATGGGAAAATTGCCCTTCTTATCGCCAATATGACGTCTGCGGCCACCGCTTATGCCCTGTCATTTGACGGCACATCGGGGCTTTCCGCATCGAATTACTCTGTAACGATTGAGGAGGTGTCGGATGCCTCCGGTAGCGTTCAAGCCAGAACCGGAAATCCGGGCTTTATTTCACTGGGAGGGTATGCCGTAGAGCTGGTCACGATTACTCCCTTAAAATAACAGCCGTTAGAAGCTTTGCTCTAATGAACAATCCGGGATTAATTGTATCAGCACTTACTAAGACATGATCTTCGGCTCTGGTAGTGCCGGCCAGCATAATGTCGATATTGTGTTTTTTGATGTTCTCCCTGTTTATCTTCGTGGTATTTCTTAAAAACTTTTAAATTCACCATAATATAATACGTTATTCCTATGACATATGGATAGACAGAGGGTAGGGGGGAAACGCAATAAATTAGGGATGGATTTACCCACGTATATTGGCACTCAAAACCGAGTCAGGATCTATTATTATAGATATAATATCCATATAAATCAATGAGTTAACTGGCAGAGATGTGGGATTAGAAAAGCACGTCTCTCGTATGAATAAAGGGTTTGCGGGCGTGTCTGGAGCCAACTATGATCTACTCGTTATTGGTCAATTATGCGAGTTAAAGCCATATTCTACACATACAAAGAGATACCAAATGCCGAGGTTCAGGTACCATATCTATGCGTATGCCAGCTTCCCCTTAGGCTTGGGTATTTCCCGATTGAGTTCCTGCGCCGTCTCGATCCATTCAGAAATCACCACCTGAGCATTCCTTATGGCTTCCTCATACGTAGCGCCATCTGCCATGCAGCCTGACAATTCTGGCACTTCAGCGATATAGGCTTCATCTTCATCACTCCAGTACACGATCACTTCATATCTATACATTTTCATCCTCCTTTATGGAGTTTGTATTTTAATATCAGGTTTCTGACTTGTTTTATCTGATATGCCTTTGCCTTGCCGTTCTTAAGAGGCTGGATTTTGGATATTGACAATGTCTCCAAAATATGATAGAGGAAATAGGGCTCCATCTCGTGAGGTTCGGCCATATGTAAGTCCGTGCCCTGAGCCCTTAAATGACGTATTCAGGTAACATATAAAGCAGATCATACAATCGTCCCATGCTGCTTACAGACGCAAGCTCAATTATGATATCGCGTACAAATGCTAAATGTGGCTTAAACGGATAATACGGTTTGGTCATGATTTTTTAGTTCAGACGGAATTGGACATTTCCCTTAATGAGTTAGTATATTACGGAT
>JADFXJ010000172.1 GCA_015233615.1 Nitrospirota bacterium | reverse complement strand
AATTATGAAGAAATTATAACACTTTTTAGTACGACATTTCACGCTTGACGGGACAGTAGTGTCTCCGGTTTCTATATCGGAGTTTGGGTGTCGGGAGAGCGGATCGGACAGATGCGTAAACGGATTCGGCTAAGATTCGGGGAATTCATCGTCGGCCTTGTTTTTACGCAGCTTTCTCCAGAGAGATACCCTGTCTATTCCGAGCACCTGCGCGGCAAGAGTCTTATTACCGCTCACCTCGTTAAGTACCCATTGTATGTAGGATTCCTCGTGTTCGTCCAGGGTGGGAATTCTTCCCTCCTTCTTCCTGAACGTTCTGATGGTCAAGTCCCTGAGGTCCTCGGACAGGTTTGCGGATTGCAGGGAATTTCCGTTTGTCAGGGCAACGCCTCTTTCGATGATGTTTTCAAGTTCTCTGACGTTTCCTGGGAACTCGTAATTTGTCAGTATTTCAAGCACTTCCTGGGAAAGTTCTTTAACATCCTTGCCCATGATGGCAGAGTATTTCTTTAGGAAATAATAACTCAACAGGGGAATGTCACTCTTTCTCTCGGCAAGGGGAGGAATGTGCAGGCCGACCACGTTCAACCTGAAGTACAGATCGTTTCTAAAATGGCCGTTTTTTACGGCATCGGCGATATTCTTATTCGTTGCGGCTATAAATCTTACGTCAACATTTATTGGTTCAGTCCCCCCTACCCTCATTAGCTCCTTCTCCTGAATCACCCTTAGCAGCTTTACCTGCATAGACGGTGCCATCTCCGTTACCTCATCGAGAAACAGGGTACCTCCGGAGGACATCTCTATCAACCCTTTCTTTACCGAATCCGCCCCGGTGTAAGCTCCTTTTTCATGGCCAAAGAGCTCGTTAGCCAGGAGCTCGTTAGTGAAAGTACCGCAGTTTATAGCAAGCAAAGGACGCTGCGCCCGTTTGCTGTTAAAATGGATGTACTTTGTAAATAACTCTTTGCCGGTGCCGCTTTCACCGCTTATCATGACGCTGCAATCGGTTGGCGCTATCTGGAGTGCCATTTCCAGAAGTTTTAGCAATTTCGGATCTTGTGTGATTATCCTGACCTTCCCCTGGTAGGTTTCCACAAGCTCCCTGAGTTGTCTGTTTTCCATCTTCAGGCTTACCTTTTCCAAAGCCTCTTTGACGACCTTTCTTACCTCGTCGAGCCTGAAAGGCTTCGCAATGTAATAATAAGCGCCCTCTTTCATTGCCTTCACCGCAGAATCCAGCGTGGCAAAACCGGTTATAAGAATAACCTCGGTGTCAGGATGAATTTCGTGGCATTTCTTCAACACCTGCATACCGTCTACCTTTTCCATTTTTAAGTCGGTGAGCACAACGTCAAATTGCTCCGATTCCAGCATCTTAATGGCTCCGGCACCACTTTGAGCGCCCGCTACGTCGTAGCCTTCTTTCTTCATTATATGCTCAAGGTTCTGTAGGGCAATCTTTTCGTCGTCTACTATCAGTATTCTGGGTGTAATCATCATAATCGTTATTATACCTCGTCGTCATGCATTAATCTTATTATACCTCATACTCATTGTAATTATACCGCGTCGTCATTATGCCTCAACATCCGTACCGGCGAAGTTTTCGTCGGGCAGTCTGATTAAAAATGTCGTACCTTTACCTAGCTCGCTCGATATGGCTATACAGCCGTTATGTTCTTCTATTATCTCGTGAACTATAAACAGGCCTAGTCCGGAGCCTTTTCCTACGTCCTTGGTGGTGAAAAACGGATCGAAAATATGTGGCAATACATCCTGGGGTATTCCCATTCCCGTATCGCTTATTATAATATCTACGGCACAACCGTTAAAACTACACCCACCGCCATGCTTTACGCAGATCGCCACACCTTTCAAGCAGAGTTCGACGTCAGATTGCCTCGTGGATTTTACCGAAATGCTGCCTTCGTCGGCGACGGCTTCCGCCGCGTTTTTCAAAAGATTGAGAAATACCTGCTGAATTCTCTGCTTATTGGCAAATATCTCTATACTTTCTGCAATATCGATGTGTATGCTCACTCCATCGGGGAACTGCACCCTGATAAAGCGAATAGTCTCCTCAAATAGTTTTTTCAGCGGAAGTCTTTCCTTTTGCAGGTTTCCATCTCTTGAAAATTCCAGGATAGAACGTACGATATTTCTGGCCCTTACGGTTTGCGTGTCGATATTGGAGAGAAGTTCCATCTTATATGACATATCGGCATCGGCCATTTCCTCGATGAGTATCTGGCAGGAAGACGATATGTTCGACAGTGGATTGTTCAACTCGTGGGCCACGCCGGACAGAAGAGTTCCCAGGGATACAAGCTTTTCGGTCTGGATCAGATGGCGGCGTCTCAGTTCCATCTCCCTGAGCATTTTATTGAAGGCATTCATGAGGGAAGAGATCTCCCTGTCTCTGGAATCGATGACAATCATCTTGAACCCGCCCTCAGAGATCAAATTCATGCTCTCCTGTAGTTGCTTCAAAGGTTTTGCAACCATTTTCGACAAAACGTGGCCTGTGACGAGGGATAAAAGAGTGAGTGCAAGGATTGACAAGACTATAAAACGTCTGGACCTTTTTAGGAATTTCCTCAGCACCTCTTTTTCGGTTGTCGAGATTTTCTCGGCGTCCGTTGTTATGCTCTTACCGAGTTCCCTTATCCTGTCTTGCGATGCCTCCACTGCCCTGCTTGCCGCCGCGCTGCCTGTCGATATGCTACCTGCCGCACTTATACCGGTTCTACCGGTACTGCCGATTCTACCGGTGCCGGCAGTTCCGCCAATACCGCTGGTTCTGCCGATTCTGCCGGCATGATACTGCTTGTAGAGATCCATGAGTTCTCCGTAATTACCCAGGTGGTCTCTTAACGTTGCCATCAGGTGGCTGTAAGTAACGTCTTGCAACCCCTCGATATTTTCAGAGAGTAGTTTCAGCGCTTTTGCCCTGTAATGGGAATTCTCCTTAAAATCGCTCTCTTCACTATATAGGAAATAGTTTTTTTCGAATCGCCTCATCTCCAGAGTAGTCTCAAAAAACTCCGCTATGACCTCACCGGCAAGAACTTTCCTCTCCATGTATCCCATTTCAATGAATATAAAAAGAGAAAACCCTATTATTAAGATCAGTATGATTAGATAACCGGAAATGATCTTCTGTCTTATGCTCGGCTGAAAATTGAACATAAATAATTATAACACGACCCGTTGCAATTGGCAACACATTATCTATATATGAAACGTCAAAAAAATCCAATTATCAAGGCATTCCGTCATTTCACGTTGCATAACGCAACTTCAAAGAGCTTCGTTTCCCGTAGATAAACCTTAGATATCTAATACTATTGCAGTAATATCAACGTGTTATAGTTATGGCATGGAAATTGCTACTATT
Organism: Nitrospirota bacterium; assembly: GCA_015233615.1. Classification (GTDB taxonomy): domain Bacteria; phylum Nitrospirota; class Thermodesulfovibrionia; order Thermodesulfovibrionales; family Magnetobacteriaceae; genus JADFXJ01. Next base: position 2,803 of record JADFXJ010000172.1, on the reverse strand, counting down.
CTAAAGTAGAGAGATTAGAAAGATAAACTAAGAATGACAAACAAAACTTAACAGGCTAACAGGTTAGCAGGTTAAAAGAGGAGGTAAATAACATGAGTAAATTATCAGAAAAATTGGAAAAGCTTTTTTCGGCAGTAACGTTTGCAGAAGCTGGTGAGTTTGACACAGCCAGAGAGATCCAGAGCGATATCGATTCAAAAGATAAACTAAACTTAACTAAAGTTAACTAAACTTAACAAGCCAACAGGTTGGCAGGCTAACAGGCCGGCAATTTAAAAGAGGAGGTAAATATTATGAGCAAGTTAACGGAAAAATTAGAGAAGATGTTTTCGGCAGTAACGTTTGCAGAGGTCGGCGAGTTTGACACCGCCAGGGAGATGATGGTCGAAAAAAAGAGGGTTCTCCTCGCTCTGCGTGGTATAAAGGTGGATAAACACACGCTTACTTACGCTATGAACATGTGTAAGAGAATCGATGCCAATCTTGACATCCTGTATGGTACACAGTCCGGGCCAATCGATCCTACGGTTGAGCGATTCATGTCCGAACTGCAGGCAAATGACATCAAGTGCAGTTTGGTAAGAAAGTCCGGTGCTATGAAGCAGGAGATATTAAACTTCACAAACTCAAACAGGGACGTGCTATTCGTGATTATCGAATCCATAGAAGACCTTGAGGGGGAGAGCGTTGTAAAGAGCAAGCCTACCCGGAAATCGTGGATTAACTTGAATTGCCCGTTGGTTGTCGTTAAAGAAGACATCGTTCAGGCCGTTTGATAGGTAATGGGTGAAATATGAAAAACCATATTAACAAGATGATAATGACGATAACCACAATGCCGATGAGAAGAAGAAAGCTCTGTTTCAAGGTTATGCTGCTGGGAGTAGCTTCGATTTTACTTTACGCGGTGTTGCTATCGAACCAGCAAGCCATCAACGACTACTTCCTTCGGGGAGGAACTTATGCGCTTCTGCCAATATTAACTGCGATTATTTTTTCTTTGGTTTATGGTCTGTTCGCGGGTAATTTCTGGTCGTTGTTTGGAATCGGATCAATCAGATCGAAAAGACTGAGGAGGTAAGCGATAATGCACGAAATGGCAAGCCATATGAATGCTTTAATCAACTTGGATACCGCTAACCTGGCGTACCTGTTTATTCTGGGTTTTGGAGGCGGTCTTCTGTGCGGCTTTATGGGAGCCGGCGGAGCGTTTATCCTTACACCCGGGATGATGGGCATAGGAATACCGGCCCTGGTGGCAGTGGCAAGCAATATGTGTCTCAGCTTTCCGAAGGCTCTTGTTGGTTCGCTTAAACGGCTCAAGTATGGCCTGGTCGACATGAAGCTCGCCGCAATTCTTGGAGTGTCGACCGTGGCGGGAGTGCTCGTCGGCGCGGACGTACAAAATAAGATAAGAGCCGCATTTGGCGATGCCGGTTCGAACCTTTACGTTAGCGTCGCCTTTATCGTAATCCTGGCTGTCGTTGGTGGCATTTTCTTAAAAGACGTACTGAAAACCTGTGTGAGAAATTGTAACAAGGATAATGCTTCGGATAATCCCCCGGATGATGCTTCATATAATGTCACATATAATGCTTCGGGTGATGCATCAAAGAACGTGGAAGTGGAAAAAGTTACGCGACTTGCACGATGGATTCAGTCTGTCAATATACCCGGAACGATGGTCTATTTTAAGAGTATCGATGCTAAAATCTCGGTGCTGTTCACGATACCCATTGGATTTGCCACCGGAATGATGGCCGCAACGGTTGCGGTTGGGGGATTCGTCGGGATACCTTCCATGATGTATGTACTTGGCGCACCGGGTTTAATTGCTTCGGCCACGGAACTGGTTATTGCTTTCGTTGTAGGGCTTGGAGGGTCGTTGACGTATGCGATGCACGGTATGGTTGACATAAGGCTTGCGATGGTAATACTTGCCGGATCGTTGCTTGGTACACAATTGGGGGCAATTGGTTCAACCTACGTGAGGCCGTACATGGTTAAAGTGGTAATGGCCGTGACCATGTTAACGGTTATGTTCAGTCGCCTCTTAATGGTACCGGTTTATCTCTCCCAGTTGGGGGTTATCCGCGGAAATGAAATAAGTGGCAGTGTGATAACCGGACTTAAGAGCACGAGCTTTGCCATTATGGTTTTAGCCCTGCTTATCGGTGCTTTTATCATACTCAAGGCGCTGGTAAAAGGACTATTGATAGAAAGAACTACGGTTTTAAACCGTCTGTAAAATTATTACAATTATAACGTTTATAACGTATTTTACAACGCATTATAAAGCGGAAAAGAGAAATGGAGATAAAAAGAGAAGATGGGTAGAAAAGCACAGGGAATAGACATTTCAGAGGAAGAGAAGGAAGCGCTTATGATGTTTGAAGAAAACGACGACAACAAGCTATCCGTTAGAGCCAAAGTCGTTATGCTGGCTTCCCAGGGAAAATCGCTCAGAGAAATTTCAATGGAGACAGATCTTAATCAGAAAAATTGCGGAAAGTGGTTGAGACGCTATCGCGTTTTTGGCATAGAGGGGTTAAATGACAAGCAGCGGCGCGGCAGACCTCCGGTAATCGATTATAAACGGAAAATTTTAGTTATCGAACTTGCAAATTCAGCCCCTCCCGCCGGCTATTTGAAATGGAGCTGCCGAAGCCTGTCGAGAAGAACCGGTTTAGGCTCGGCAACGGTTAACAGGATTCTCAGGGAGGTTAAATATTCAAATAATTGAGGCAGATTAATTGAGGCTCTTTTTGCGTTAGTTATGCGTGAAACAAAATACGCCATAAGT
>JADFXJ010000043.1 GCA_015233615.1 Nitrospirota bacterium | reverse complement strand
AGGAACAAAAAAACAGGAAAAGCTGGCATGCAAGCAGTAAGGGATTTATTATTCGGTGACAAATCGCGGCCTACGTTCGACAAATAAAAGGTACAATATTCCATTTTGTGGGGAATGCTATTCTGTAGATGCTAATATATAGATGATGCTCTATAAAGACCAAATATCGACGTCACAAAGATTACGGGAGGAACCGAGTGGCAAAGAAGAAAATTACAACTGACAAAAACCCGAAAGCGCTTAAAAACACGGTAATCCCGGCAATCATAGATCAATACGAACATAAAGACAAGGAAAGGCTTAACAACCCGCCAGTTGGTTTAGTTGACGCACGTACCGACAACGGTGGTTATAAAAAGAAAACTTACGCTTACGACCCTCACATCGACCCGCAATTGCAGTGGGCCGGCAAAGCTGAGCATACCAGCTTTGACGTACCCGTCGTAAGCCTGCACGTGCACGAGCGCATCGATTCCCGAAGAATTATCGAAACCGCTAAGAAAGAAGTAAAGGAACAACAACTCTCCCTGTTCGAAGAATATAAGCGCCCCCTGCGCGAAGCCATCGAGTTTTACAAACACAGGGATAACTGGAGTAACCGCCTGGTTGCCGGCGACTCTCTCCTGGTTGTGAACTCCCTCCTTGAAAAAGAAGGCATGGGCGGCAAAGTCCAGATGGTTTACCTTGACCCTCCGTACGGCATCAAATACGGTTCCAACTTCCAGCCTTTTGTAAACAAGCGGGATGTACAGGACGGCAAGGACGAAGACCTTACCGCCGAACCGGAAATGATTAAAGCCTTCAGGGATACGTGGGAACTGGGTATACATTCTTACCTGACGTATTTGAGGGACAGGCTGTTCTTGGCAAAAGAGCTGCTACACGAAAGCGGAAGTGTTTTTGTACAAATAAGCGACGAGAACGTGCATCTGGTTAGGTGTATTATGGATGAGGTGTTTGGGAGGGAGAATTTTGTCAGTCTTGTAAGTTTTTCCACAACCAGTGGATTTGCTTCAAGAACGTTAAGCCGAGCGGGTGATTATATTGTGTGGTACGCTAAGCAAGTCGAAAAAATTAAGTATCATCAACTGTTTAATACTAAAGTTGCAGGTGAAGAGGGGGCTACAAAATATAAACCGGTCGGGAATTATAGTTCGATACCTAAGAAATGGTGGCCGGAGGAGAAATTAGTTAGTGTCGATTCGCTTACATCCCAGGGTCCAACGGAGTCAGATTCGGAATTTATTTATAATGGTCAAATATTTTCCCCTCCTAAAGGAATGCATTGGAAAACTACCATCGATGGTTTAAACAAGTTGGCTAAAGCTAAAAGAATTGTTATCGAAGGAAATTCTCCCAGATTTCTTCGTTTTATAGATGACTTTCCTGTTTATCCGATTAATAATCTTTGGACGGATATAGGCGGAGTTCAAAATAGGGTCGAAGGTAAAATTTACGTAGTACAAACTTCAACAAATGCCGTTGAACGCTGCCTTCTCATGACCACCGACCCGGATGATCTTGTTTTCGATCCCACCTGCGGCTCCGGCACAACGGCTTATGTTTCAGAGGAGTGGGGCCGAAGGTGGATAACCTGCGACACAAGCAGAGTGGCCTTAACGTTAGCTAAGCAGCGGCTTATGACCGCTTGCTTCGATTACTACGAACTTGCGCACCCCGGCGAAGGCGTAGGCAGCGGGTTCAAATACAAAACCGTGCCGCACGTCACACTCAAGTCCATCGCCAATAACGAACCCGCTCCACAGGAGACCCTATACGACCAGCCCTTTATCGATGGCAAACGCCTGCGGGTAACGGGCCCTTTTACCGTGGAGGCAGTTCCCGCGCCAGTAGCTAAATCCTTCGATGAAGTAGCAAACGACGCACCGATTGAGGGCGAAACGGCCGGCGCATCGGTTGCCCGCAGCGGAGAAACCTTACGACAAAGCCAATGGCGGGATGAACTCTTACGCTCTGGAGTACGTGCCAAAAGCGGTAAGCTGATTGAGTTTACCAGGGTCGAACCAATCGGCGGCACCCACTATCTGCAGGCGGAGGCGGAAACCAGGGAAGATAAGCCGAAACGGGTTTTAGTATGCTTTGGCCCTGAACACGCTCCGCTACAATCCCGCATGGTTGAATTTGCCATAGACGAAGCAGGCAAACTAAAACCCGGCCCGGAGATGGTATTGTTCTGTGCCTTCCAGTTTGACGAGGAAGCCGCCAAAGACGTCGACGAAACCAACTGGCCCGGAGTAACTCTCCTCAAGGCCCAGATGAACGCCGATCTTTTCACGGACGATCTGAAAAAGAAACGGGCCGGCAGCGAAAGTTTCTGGCTAATTGGACAGCCCGACGTAACGATGACGGCCATAACAAGCGGTGATGACAAAGGTAAATACCGGGTGGAAGTGCAGGGGTTCGATTACTACAACCCCAAAACCGGTACGGTGGAAAGCGGAGGCAAAGGCGACATTTCCATGTGGATGATCGACACGGATTACGACGGACGGAGTTTGTTTCCATCGCAGGTGTTTTTCCCGATGGTTGGTGCAAAAGAGGGTTGGGCAACTCTGGCTAAAAATCTGAAAGCCGGGATTGACGAAGATAAAATCAAAGCATTCAGAGGAACAACGTCGCTACCTTTTACGCCGGGCCTTGCCGTAGCCGTAAAGATTATCGACGCGCGGGGAATCGAGAGCCTGAAAATCATCAGAATGGATCGGGACGAAATCGATTGAAACTGATTGAAACTGATTGAAATATCACAATGGAAAAAATAGATAAACTCATAATCAACTCCCCATATATCGAACCGCAATTGTATTGGGAATACGTCAGGAATACCCGGGAGTTCGTAATACAAAGCGGACGCCGCCCGGCGGGGTACGTTGTCGCTTTGGAAAACTCCAAAACGTTTGATGATCCCGGCATTTTTATTCATATCGAATTGGTTAACGCGATTCGCCCCCGCGTTAAGAAATGGCGTGAGCAGGGTTACCCGGGAGTCACCGGAATTACGAAACGGCTGCTGCTCCATTGGCAGGAACCGGAGGAACGTAAAGACAACAGGTTTTTCTTTTGCCAATTGGAAGCCATCGAAACATTGATTTGGCTTACCGAAGCACCTGACGCAGACAAAACCGGAATCGAAGTTCCCGGCGACGGCGGAGACATTTCGAGATGGTGCAGCAAGATGGCAACCGGTACGGGAAAAACCATTGTCATGGGTATGCTCGTCGCCTGGCAAGTGTTGAACAAAGTTGCCAATGGCAAAGACCAGCGATTTTCGAAAAACGTTTTGGTAGTGGCTCCCGGCTTAACGGTTCGCAACCGCTTAAGTGTGCTTAGTCCGGTGGACAAAGACAATTATTACGATGAATTCAACATTCTTCCCTCCGGTCTGATGGAAACGCTGCGGCAAGGCAGAGTGAAAATCATCAACTGGCACGCCCTAACATGGGATACGGAGGAAAAGCTGTCCAGGAAAAAATCGGTCGATAAGCGTGGCGCTAAAAGCGACGAAGCCTACGTAAGAGAAGTTTTAGGCGACATGGCCACGGCGACGAATCTTATCGTGATTAACGACGAGGCCCACCATGCCTGGCGTCTGCCGCCCGATAGCAAAATGAAAGGGGTAAAGAAGGAGGAAATCGAGGAAAGCACCGTGTGGGTTGGCGGATTAGACAGAATAAACAGGGCGAGGGGAATTAACAGGTGTTTCGATCTATCGGCAACCCCCTTCGCTCCATCGGGGAAAAAGGCAAGCGAAGAGGCTTTGTTTTCCTGGATTGTCAGCGATTTTGGACTAAACGACGCAATCGAGTCGGGATTGGTAAAGACGCCGAGAGTCGTAATTCGTGCCGATGGAAAGGTTGACGACGACCTGCGTCCAAAGTTGTACCACATATACATGGATGATTCGGTAAAAGACAATATCAACCGTAAAGCGGAGGAAAGTGAAGCGCTTCCCGACTTGATAAAAAATGCCTATCTGCTCCTTGGCAAGGATTGGAAAGCCACGTTCGACGATTGGCAGCGGGCCGGACACAACGTCCCGCCCGTAATGATTACCGTAGCAAATACAACTTACACGTCGTCACGAATTAAATACTCCTTCGACCACGATGCCTTCATGCTTTCGGTTGCAGGGTTAGGCGATTTGTGCTCTCCCGAAAGAACGTTGCAAATAGACAGCAGTATTTTGGAAAAAGCGGAGGCACAGACGGCAAACTTTGACGTTGGCTCTTCGGAGGAGCGCCCTTCGGAAAACGAAGAGGAAAAGGAGAAAGATAACGGCGAGGACGACGTCAAACCGAAAGGGAAAGAGAAGAAACTAACGAAGACGCATCAAGCCGAATTATTGCGAAAAACGGTGGATACAATCGGAAAGCCGGGGCAGCCCGGCGAGCAAATTATAAATGTAATATCGGTTGGTATGTTGAGCGAGGGCTGGGATGCAAAGACTGTTACTCACATCATGGGATTGCGGGCATTTAGCAGCCAGTTGTTGTGCGAGCAGGTCGTAGGCAGAGGATTAAGGCGAACTTCATATGACGTGGGTGAGGACGGATTGTTCGAGCCGGAGTACGTAAATATTTTCGGGGTGCCCTTTACGTTTCTACCTCACGAAGGGACAACGGATGGCCCGCCGCCACCACCGCTTTTTAAAACAAAGATCGAGCCTGATAAAGAGAAAGCGAAACACGAAATATCTTTTCCTAACGTTTTGCGGATAGACCGCGTTTATAAATCGCAGCTCATTTTGGATATACACGAAGTAAAGCCGCTTGAGCTTGACCCGTACGAATCGATAACGGAGACGGAATTAGCCGCCATTATCGCCGGAAAACCCAACCCCGCCGCATTAACCGAAATCGACTTGAAAGAAATCGGCGGGAAATTCAGGCTCCAGTCCATTATTTTCAGAATTGCCTCCACTATTTACAATTCCGAAAAGAAACCTAACTGGAAAGGAAGCAGGGAAACATTTCTCATCCAGTTAATCGGAATTGTCGAACAATTTATTTATTCGGATAAGATTAAAATAAAAAACCCTTTGTTTAATAAGGATGAAACCCGCAAACGTATACTTATCATGCTGAATATGAACAAAGTTATACAACATATCTGGACTGAAATCCGTTCGGTAAATACGGAACAACTTACTCCGGTATTTGACAGGGAACATCCTATCCGTTCGACCTCCGGCGTGCGTACATGGTGGACGAGCAGGCCATGTACCTCCTGCGAGAAATCGCATATGAACTTTGTCGTGGTTGACAAACACTGGGAATACTACGAAGCAAAAACCATCAACGAAAATAAAACGGTTAAATCTTTCGTGAAGAACGACCATTTAGGATTTGCGATATTTTACACATACCAGGGGATAGTCAGAAGATATTTCCCGGATTTCATTATCAGGCTTAAAAATGGAAAATATCTGGTTCTGGAAACAAAAGGCATGGATAACGAGCAGCATCAGACGAAACGGGCTTTTTTGGACGAGTGGTGCAGCGCCGTAAATCAACACGGCGGTTTTGGAAAGTGGATCTGGGCGGTTTCGTTTGACCCGAACGATTTACAAAAGATAATAGAGGATGCCGGGTAATACCGGGAATTGCTGCAGGCGGCCGTTTGCCGTTTTTAAGCAACAATTTTATAATCGAATTCTAAGTAGGAGTGGCATTCATAAGGGTAATATGAGATTATTGAATCGCAGTCCTTGGGGGGCGTGGCTGGGAACTGCCAGTAGCTGCCGAGCAAACACTTAGAAGGGGTAGCGAAAGGACGTGTCTTTTGCGGCCGAAGCGAGGGGAAGGCTTTCCCCTCCTCATTTCTTGTACTTTTGTTGCTTTTATGACTGCAAAATGTTAAGTACCTAAGCAAATTTAATTATATGTCGATACAAGAGAATCGGCTTACGTACCATGATAGCACATATAATTATTTGTGCTTACCTACTTATCAGGCGATTTATTCAAGAAGGAGCACCTGTGGCACAAAAACCAACAACCATACCAACCGAGCTAAAGCGACGTGAACTCGCTATGCCACGAGAAGAAGCGAAGTCTCGGCTGAAAGAGCGGATCGAGAAAGGCTGTGTCTTTATAGGAGATCTATTTGCGTTGGACGCAACTACGACGCAATTAAAAGTTTATATTTGCGTCTCCAATTGCGTCAGGTGCAAAAGGACGCAATTCATATAGTTAAACTTTGTGCCATTTTGCACTACTGCCATGGCCTTTGCACTCGACTTGTCCTTCTTTTCTGAGACTTGCCATTAGCTTAAAGACCTGATTACGTGTCAATTCTCCTATTTGAGCGATTTCTTTATTTCTCAAGGGGCGTTCTTTCAATAAACTCAAAACCCTAATTTTTATCGCCTCTGTATCAAGTGTCTTATCTCTTTCATAAGAAATGCCTTCAACCAGCATTTTATGGGCAGCCATTGTCAATTCGAAGAATCGTCCCCTACCTTTTCCAATAGACTTAACAACTTCCATGCGCTCCATTTCCGTCATAATTTCATCCATAACCCTCTCCGGCCTATGATAACAAATCTCCTGAGTATCCTGAAGAGTTATCCTTCGGTGTCGCATAAGGTAATGAATAATAAGCAGGTGATCAACATTAGGCTCATGCCCTTTATCAGTAAGATAGGCAATCATATTGCGGAATCCTGCCGTAAGCCCGCTTGCCGGGAAAATCACTTTTATCGTCTCACCATCTTCATAATATTCCGGTGGCGCCTTACCTTCCATGAGAAGGTTTCTAAATATTCTGGGAACGCCCATATTTGACCTGTTTATAAGACGTGTTTTCTGTAATATTTCGACCAGCTTTCTGTTTCGTGCCACGGGATCGTGGTGAAGGATATTTTTCGGAGTCACACCGCCTATAAACATGCCCGGATTGTTTATCTTAAGCCTGTCTTTGAAATGTTTAACCATTATTGGCCCCGACTTTGTAAAGTCTCTGTGCGAAAAAGCATTCAATAAAGCTTCCCGGCCTGGATATTTCATAAGTCTAAGATCTGTGGCGTTTACCTGAGTGTGCCCACTGAACCGCCTGAAGTTATCATCGACTGCGGTCGAGTTGAGAAAAACCGTCAGGCCTTTAGCAAGAACCTCTGGCAACCCATTCCTGCCTTCATGAAACACATTCAGGTGGTTTTCGAAACCAATTAGCTCCGCTCCCTGAAAAACGCAGGGGTCAACCACGCTTGCGACGATCCGCAGTTTTTCCTCCTTTGACGAAAACCGGCGGACTACAGTGTAAAAACCATCGGGATACAGCCATCTCTTCGTTTCATGATTGAGAAGAATCGCGTTAGGCTTCTTCCCGCTTTCTATTGGCCATTCGGTTGACCTGCGTGAAAAGTGGTATGGATACAGCAGAGGCACAGTGTCTTTTTCCGGCATCTTTCGCAGATGCTCTTTCAGACGAAAATCCACGACCGGCCCCGTGGAGACCTGAATTCCAGGATCATCCAAAGACAACCATATTGATTTCGAAATATCTGTGTCTGTAGATGTTCATGGCATTCTCTCCTTTGTGGCATTGTCACTCGCCCGGCATGGAAACGCTACGCATATTTAATGGGAAAAGAGCCTTGAGATGTTATTATTTTTTCTAGCTCATTTCTAAGGCTATCGGCACTTTGAAATCCTTTTTCCGGGTCTTTTGACACGGCCTTATCGACTACGGCAGCGAGTATTTCCGGAAGCTCCGGCCTGCGCTTAAGTATTGGAACTGGTGGTTCTTTCAGTACTGCATCGATTTGATGCTTTACAGATTTGAATATATCGTTTATCACATTTGCCGGTCGCGAGATATCGACGGTGTAAGTTCCGGTAAGCATGAAGTACAGGCTCACCCCTGTGGCATAAACGTCCACCGGAGGCTTAGCGTACTTGTAATTCCTGATCAAATCCGGAGACATAAACATTATGGAACCTCCGATGTCGCAACCGGTTTTTGTTATACTGCTAAAGAGGGAATCGTCATTTCCTTTAAAAGATTTTGCCAATCCATAGTCACATATTTTTACCACCAGGTATTCATTCGGTGCAGGGGCTGAAAGAACTACGTTGGACGGCTTAATGTCTCTGTGTATAAACCCATTGTTGTGCAACGCCGAAAGGCCTCTAAGCATCTGTACCGTAATGTAACACGCCAAAGATGGCGGTAGATATTTCTTTTTGGCTTTTGCCATAAGCCTGGACACATTACCACCGGGAAGATACTCCGTCACGAATGAGTACGTATCGCCGATAACGCCGTTTTCGATTAATCTCACCAGGTTTTGGTTGATAATTTTCGATTGAACCGAAACCTCTCTCTCAAAAAGTCTCATAAGCCGGACGTCCTCGATTGCCGAGGAGTGAAGCCTTTTAAAAGCACATACTCTGCCGGTCAAATTCTGCACCACCTTGTAGACAATACCCATCGAGCCACGTCCTATCTCATTCAATACCGTGTATTCGTCATTGGAAAGAAGTGCATTGGCGGAGGAACTTTCCTTTTGTGCACAATCACGACACATGTATTTCGAATCCTCGAATTCGTAGGCAAGCCCATCTCTGTTAACCAAATTCGACATATCCTTATTACATGTAGAGCACTTATGGCCTTTGTTGATTTCCTCTCTGGTTTTCCGGATTATACTCGTCGATTCGGAAAATACGATTTTTTTCCCAACGCAAGAGGTACATACATAGTTATCGATAGCGAGTTTATCGTTAAAAAGAATAAGAGCTTCCTCCGTAACGTCATTACCACATTCCTTACAGGTAATCCCCTTGACCGTTACTTCCTTACAGGTAACCCCCCTGACCGCTACTTCCGTTAAAGCAACCTTTATGATGGAGCTGCCTATTTGTATCTGATCTCCATTGTTCAAGACGTATTTCGAGATTCGTTTACCGTTTACAAATGTGCCGTTTCTGCTGGTTAAATCGACGAGCATACATTTGCCCGTCTGAAGTTCCAACATACAATGTTTTCTCGATACAAGACTGTCTTTACAATTAATCTGCAGATGGGACTCACTCGACCTGCCAATAATAAAAGAAACAGGCTCGGATAGCACGATGCTCTTTACTTTCTTTATCCCCTTATAAATATCGAGAGTAATACTTATCATACACCGTCCATTTCCTTGTATGTGGATGTTTCACACAATGTCCTGTTTACTTTTAAGATAGTTCTTTACCATCTTGTAAAAACTCTCAAATAACGGTTGAGTTTCCGTAATAAACTTTTTTATGGAAAGCCACCTGATATCGAGATTTTCATGAGAGATTATATTTCTTAACCGTATCCATCCGGAGAGCCTTTCCATAAGTTCACTATCGAAACATTCGACGATAGAGATATTTTCCAGTATTCCTTTGTAAGTATCGGGAAGTGGGTGTCCTTCTGCGTTAAGGATAATTTTTGCCATATCTATCGATGAGTTTATAATGTTTTCGATCCATCTTTCGACGTCTCTTCTTTTACTTCTATCCTTATTATATTCCTCCCAGGAAAGAGATGTAAAGATGCAATAGTCCTTCAGCTCGTTTTCAAGAAAGGCCAGATGCTTTATAAGCCTGAAATTAGCCTCTTTCTGCAAGCGAGCTCTTTTGCAGATAGTCATTTATGATAAAATCCATAAAGTCCTCTGCCTCCGAAGTAACCGTTTCCATGAAGTCGAGATACAATCCCCAATCGTTTATTGCCAGAGGTATACCCCGTATGGCACTGGCCGCAACGGTTGCGGAAACCCTGTTCAATACGAGCAGTTCAACCTCTCTTTTAAGTAATTTTTCGAGATCGGACCATACCCCATCTTCTTCTTCGTAATAAACCTCTTCTTCATATCAAATGGGATGTCTTTCTTCCGGTGGGAAATATACTGCCACGTCAACGTCGGACAACTTTGTAGCCGTACCCCTCGCCTGAGAACCGAACAACAATGCAAAGGCAATATCTTTTCGGCCTGTCAAATATTCCTTTAACGCCATAATGTCCGTACCGGCAAGAGGTAATTTCATTCCATTATTTGCCTATCGGCAATTATTTAATCCGATATTTAATCCGATAACATTACCGCTTAACCCAGCCGCCTGATTATCTCGTCCGCCACCTGTGAAGTTCCCACTGCGGTTGGGTCCGACGGGGTGGGCTTCATGTCGTAGGTAACGCTCCTGCCCTCTTTTATAATATCCGCAATGGCCTTGTCGAGTCGCGCGGCGGCGTCTCTCTCGTTTATATAGTTGAGCATCATAATGGCCGAGAGCATCATGGCGATGGGGTTGACCTTGTTTAACCCCTTGTACTTTGGAGCGCTGCCGTGGGTGGCCTCGAAAACCGCGTAATTATCCCCGATATTTGCACCGGGAGCCAGCCCCAGGCCGCCGATAAGACCGGCTGCAAGGTCCGACACTATATCGCCGTAGAGGTTAGGCAGGACGAGCACGTCGTAGAGCTCCGGTTTCTGTACGAGCTGCATGCACATGTTGTCGATTATTCTGTCTTCGAACTCTATGTCGGGGTAGTGGGTAGCCACCTCGCGGGAGACCTCGAGAAAGAGTCCGTCGGAAAATTTCATTATGTTGGCCTTATGGACGGAGGTGACCTTTTTCCTGCCGTTTGCCCTCGCGTAATCGAAGGCGAACCGGACTATCCTCTCGGTACAAAAAACGGATATTGGCTTTATGCTCACGCCGGAGTCCTTGCGTATGTTCTTGCCCGACTTTGCCGAGATGAAGTCTATTACGTCCAGGGCGTTCTGCGTGCCTTTCTCAAACTCTATACCGGCGTAGAGGTCTTCGGTGTTTTCCCTTACGATTACCAGGTCCACCTTTGGATAGAGACTCCTGGCCCCGGTGTAGTACTTGCAGGGCCTCAGACATGAATAAAGGTCGAGTTCCTGCCTGAGCGTGACGTTTACGCTCCTGAAGCCCGTGCCCACCGGAGTAGTCACGGGGCCTTTTATGGCTACCTTATTATTTCTGATGCTGTCTATTACCCTCGGAGGCAATGGATTGCCCTCCGACTCGTAAACGTCGGTACCGGCGTTTTGAACTTCCCAATCAATCTTTACCCCGGTCGCCTCTACTACTCTTACGACCGCTTCGGTTATTTCAGGCCCGGTGCCATCGCCCGGGATCAGCGTAATATTATGTGTTACAGCCATACTCTTAATATCTCCCTTACCTCTTCCGGGTTGCTTGCGATAAAACGCAATTCATCGTCGGTTAACGGTTTCTGTGTGTGCAGGTTGGCATACTGTACGAGTTCGAGAACGTCTCTGGCCTCGTCGTCGGTGGCAAAGTAAACGCCTAAGTTATCGTAGACATGCCTGAAACCCTTGATGCCGCCATATGCACCGGTAGTTATAACCCTGCCGGATTGCAGGAGGTCCGGCTCTCCCCTGCCTACGTCTTCGGGGTCGTAGAGCTCGTAGTTGCGCCTGTCTTTCAGGGCGCCGTCGGCGTGTATTCCCGATTCGTGGGCGAAGGCGTTTGCTCCCACGCCAGGCTGGTTAATGGCGATGGGAAGATTAAAGGCGTACGAAGCGTACTTCGCCAGCTTCCAGGAAATCTTAAGGTTGACGTTGTCGCTTATGAAGGCGCGGTCTTTGAAATAAGACGAAAACTTTATCGCCAGTAGGATAGATACCAGGTCGGCGTTGCCTGCCCTCTCGCCGTAGCCGTTGATGGTGGTGTTTATGTAAGTGTCCGTGCCGCACTCCAGCGCCGCCCTGGCTCCGGCTATAGATATGGCCTCAGCCATGCCGAGGTCGTTGTGGCAGTGCATCTCGATGGGAAACCGGGTACGCTCGGAGAGTAATTTTATGTTTTCGTAAATCGAGATCGGATCTTCGGTGCCAAGGGTGTCACAGTACCTGAACCTGTCCGCTCCGGCTTCTTTGCCCGCGAGGATGAAATCTTCAAGCTTGCCCACCTCCGTACGGGAGGCGTCCTCGGCGTTTACTCCAACCGTCTCGGCTCCATGTGCCCTGGCTGATTTTACGGCCTCAACCATGGACCTTACAACGTCGTCAAAAGTCTTTCGCCCGGAGAATTTTCCACGTATCAGCATATCGGACGTAGAAGCCGAAATGTTGAGGTGTTTGATATTGGGACAGTTCTTAAAGGAAAGCTCGATGTCCTCCACAACCGCCCTGCACCATCCCTCCAGGTGAATCGTCTTCATTACACCTTTTTCGAAAAGCTTTAGATTTGCGTTTATATATCCAACCTCGTGCTTAAGGGTTGGAAACCCGACTTCGCTCTGGAATATACCCATCTCGTCAAGGTATACGTTGAGCATCGTCTTAGCGAGCTTCGGCAACAGAATTCTGGATGTTTGCACGCCATCGCGGTTTGTGACGTCGATAATATGGACTTTGTTCACCATGGACACCTCTTAAATATAAGATAAGAAGATATTGTACCAATTGTTCGTTAACAATATCAAGATATTGACGACAAAATGTTATACCAAAATAGAAATGTTAAGCCAAAATGACGGCAAACAAAAGCGACAAACCGACAAACCGCACCGGCTGCAAAACCGTCGACAAAAATTGGCAACAGAATTGGCGACGGTGCTTCCCGCGGGACTCAAATTGGCTTAAAGAGAGAGGTTTATTAGCAGCAGGTACCCACCGATCCCGCGGCGCCGCAGTCGCACGATGGCGCGGAATTGGTTAAGAAACCATTTATAATAGCAGAGGCACAGCCGACCCCCGTCTTTACCTTCAACGCTTCGAAGGCGCAATTATTCGTGCAGGCTCCACACTCCATGCACCGGTCTATGTCATGTATAGAAATTCGCCTCGCAGCCATGGTTAACACACTGTGAGGGCATACGTCCAGACACTTGCCGCATCCCGCACAATTTTCGGGAAACGCTTTTAGGGTAGAAACCTTTGATAGATACTTCACTAAAACCTCCAGATGTTAACTTTATAGATTATTAACGCAACAAGCGTAATGGCTGACATTACCACGTAAAAGATAATAGCATATTTCAACTCTTTTTTTACGCCGGACAAGCCGGTAAATGTAGTAGATCCGGTAAATTGAAGAGTGAAGAAAGAACTCGCCATGGGAAAAAACACGTATGATGCAGCCAGAAGAAATTTGTCCATGTGGACAAGCTGGCTTATTAAGTGTACGCATCCGTGAACGACAACCAAACCTACGACCCACCCCTTGGCCGCGAAAGATCTGAATGGGACGTAGGGGAGCAGGATGGGCGACAAGAGGGCTCCGGCTATTATAGACGCTGCTCCTAAAAGTAAAAAGGGCAGCCCCCGGTGTATGGCATTGTTAAAAATTATGCCAGTGGGCCCAAGACCGAAAAAGACAAGGATAAATAAGGAAAAGATAAAATACTTCTTTATTGCCGGGATTATCTCCATTGGGGTCAGGATTAACCTGTCTATAAAAGTAAAGTTAACCGTGCGCATCTGCCTGGTAGCCTGGTAACCGTTCTTAATATAAGAAACTACGTCACGAGCGTAAACCGGCCCGAAAAGAACGCTGAATCCGGTGGCACTCTGCACTGCGTATCCCTTTACACCGGGAGCACCCAACTGGGGTACGATTACGTGCCTGTGTGTAACAAGTTCCGAAAGCCGCGCCTCTTCTATCCGTCTGACGAGCTCGTCGGTACCAAACGTACCCTTCCCTGCCGCACACCAAACGTTTATTCCACCCGTATCGAGAACAAGAATCCACGCACTCAACCCATCGAGGCTTTGTCTCAACAAGTCGAAGCTATATTTATAATTGGCGGTTACGAGGACCTCCGAATTATCACCGGCCTCACCTACGGCATAAAGACCCGGCTGTACCGAATAGTTAAGGCGAAAGGCGCTGACGCGGCACATTACGTGCTCCCAATGATCTTTTGCCGTAAGCCTGGTCGCCACCTTTGGAACAATACCCGTTTTAGACATAACCGCACCCGTAACCCATTGCGGCAGGGAGCGCCTTTGCGCCCGGCAGTACGTGTACAGGCATATCGCTTTATAGACGTCGTCAACAACCTGAGCGTCACGGGCACCGCTAACAACCTGCGTGCCATAGCCATCGCTAAACACTTGCGGATTGTAGCCATCGCCAAACGCTTGCGCGGCATACCGGCACAATAACACGTAAGATTCCCCCTTATTGCCCGACCCATGATTTATACCGTTAAGATTTTCCATCACCATTGCCACTATAGCTCTATTGTACCTTATTTTGATGCGCTATACAATAGAAAAACACTAAGCGGAGATCAGGGCCGCCTCATCGCCATAATGGCAACGATCAGAAACAGCAACCCGCCGACAACGGCAACCATGCCTCCAAATCCCATAAGACCCATGCTTACGATTTTCTTCATCGAGTCCAGCCCCTGGGCAACGCCGGCAACCTTGCGCTGCACACCCATCTCGCCCGCCAGGGCAAGACCGATAATGTGAAGCAGTTGGCCTGAGCCATAGAGGTAAAGCTGCACGGTTGCCAGCCTTTTCTTAGGCTCGCCGTAACCCAACCGAGGCAGCAGGTAATATACGATTCCCATGTATGCAAGCGTTACTCCTACTATCACACCATGGTAATGTGCGGGAATAGTCACGTTGACACCGCTTATCAGGAAACCGATAACCCCGCCGGCGCCAAAGAGCGCCATCGAACTGATTAATGCGGCCCTTAAATGGCTTGTACTTTGCCCATGGTCTCCGGCGTCCTTACCCCGCGGAAAAAACATTCCCTTTACCAGCACGAATGCGGCTATTACTACGGAGGGGCCGATAGCGTACTCCATAAATACGGTAAACAGGTAGCGATACCAGGGTGAATCCACCGGATACACTACTTGTATGGCTGTGGCACACAAAGCGGCTATAAGTGCGATTGCAAATACCAAAACAATCACCACCGGTTCGAAGTGGTACTTCACCCCGCCGGCCCTGGCCAAAACCACCCACGCCACGATCATCAGCATGGAGTGCATCGCCTGGAGCAGGTGGCCTCCCCCCCAAAACAGTATCTCGTAGTATCGCAGCCCCTTTATATTTTGAGGAATCGACGCGTAAGTCCATACAAAGAGCACCATGGATAAAAGGGCCACCAGGGCTGCGGCAAACATGCCGAACCGAAGCGCGCCGTCCTCCCCGTTAAACAAACCGGAAAGAGGTATAGTACACAGGCTCCGTAACAGGAGCAAGGTAAAACCCGCGAAGAGGACTTCCAATCCCCAGATGAATATCCAGTCGTTTAATACCGGCACGTAGTTGTTCATCAGTGGGTTGTTGGCACCCATAAGGGGAGACAGAGCCATGATTGCGGTACCCAAAGAAGCCATACCTAAGGCTATGAAACCCGGTTTTATCATCTTCTCCGACGAAACGAGCGTCCAAAACACTCCCGCCATGGCTATGAACCATATCATGACCGACAGGTCGACGTGTATGACCAGCGCTACGTGAAATAGGTCTATCAATGGAAACACGCCCTGGATAAAAGGCGTTCTGGATAGTACAAGTAAAACGGCCAGCAACCCGGCAACTACCAGTGCCGCTATCGCAAGTAAAAGCCAGCCCCTGGCAAGTTTGGCAACGCCGCCGGATTTAGGAAACGTCGGTTCGATCATATAACGGTATCCTCCCTTTCAAATAACGATAACCCCTAACGATGCCCCCCCCATTTCGAATAACTATTCCCCCCTCTTCAAACCTTAACGTCGATTGCAAGAGCGATAAAACTAAAAGTGAGATACACTATGGAGTATAGAAACAGTTGCCTGTTCAGATCCTGCCGTAAGAAAAGTACCTTTACGTACAGAGCAAAGTAGAACAAACCCGCAGCCAGGGCCGCAATGAGATAAAGCCTGCCCGCCATGTGGACGTAATAAGGGATCAAGCTCGAAAACACAAGCGCCGCTACGTAGGCCATGGATCTGACGTTGGTTTCCCTGTCCGATCTTTTAAGAGGCATAACGGGTATGCCGGCCTTTTTATAATCATCTTTGTACTTCGAGGCAAGTGCCCAAAAGTGCGGTGGCTGCCACAACAACATAATCGCAAATAGCAGTATCGCACCCAGGCCGACGTCACCCCTGACTACCGCCCATCCGATAACCGGGGGCATCGCTCCGGCTATGCCTCCGACTTCCGTGGCATAAGGAGTATGGCGCTTCAAAAGTACGGTGTACACGTACGCGTAAAGGAAAATCGACAGCACCGACAATACCGCCGAGAGCATGTTTACGAAGGTGGCTAAAACGGCGAAAGACAGACAAGACAGCACGGCACCAAACACCAGCGCGCTGCCAGGGCTTATCCTGCCGGCAGGCATAGGACGTGCCGACGTACGTAACATCAGCCTGTCGATGTCCCTGTCGTAGTAGTTATTGAACACGGATGACCCGGCTGAGGCCAGCCACAGGCCAAGAAGCCCCCAGAGTATGCCCCACTTGTCGTGAGGCAATCCCCTGGAAGCACTCCACATGCCTACGAACCCCGTCAGCATAACGAGAACGTTAATTCCGGGTTCGGTTAACTTAACGTAATCTTCGAACACTAAACCAGGTCTCAATTAACATCCATATTTACGTTACCATATTTACTTTGCTATATTTACGTTACTATCGTTACTTTATCCGTTACTTTATACGTTACCATATCTGCGTTACTATCGGCCACACTGTTAATGCCGCTATTAATGTCCCTTTGGGGCTTCACCCTCAGGTTTGCCATATTCGTACGGGCCTTCGGTAATCACGGGAATCTTCTCGAAATTATAGAAAGGCGGAGGCGATGGTATCTGCCATTCGAGTGACTTCGAATTCCAGGGATTAGACGATGCCGGCTTGCCCTTCATAGCCGAATGCAGGAAGTTGTAAAGGGTCAGGAAAAATCCTATAATCGCTATGTACGAGAATATGGCGGCAATCCTCATGTGCGGCGTGTACTCCACGGGTAGTTTCCAGTATCTCCTGGGAATGCCGTCGTATCCGATTATGAACTGTGGGAAGAAAGCAACCATTGCGCCAATAAGGGTCAGCCAGAAGGCAAACTTGGCGAGTTTTTCGTTATACATCTTACCGGTAAACTTTGGGAACCAGTAATAGATTCCGCCCATGATAAGCATGGACATGCTGATGGCCAAAACGTAATGGAAGTGGGCCACTATCCAGTGGGTATCGTGAACGCTTATATCGAATCCCACCAGGCCGTTTGCAACGCCCGTTACGCCTCCGATGGTAAAGAGGGAGATGAAACCCAGGGCATACAGCATTGGAGCCGTTAGCTCGATAGAACCCTTGTGAAGGGTTGCAAGCCAGTTAAATATCTTTATGCCCGTAGGTACGCCGATAAAAATAGTTGCCCACATGAATACGACCCTTGACCAGTTGAGAGTGCCGGCCACAAAGAGGTGGTGTACCCAGGTCTCGAAACCGACAACGGTTATTAACATTATAGCGATAACCATGCTAGTGTACCCGAAAATCTTCTTTCTCGCAAAGGTGGCTATAATATCGGACACTATACCGAAGACGGGAAGGGCAACGACGTAAACCGCAGGATGGCCGTAAAACCAGAAGAGGTGCTCATACAGAAGCGGGTTGCCGCCCTTAAAGGCGTTGTAAAAGCTTGTACCTAAGTACTTGTCGAAAAGAAGCAGGGTAACTGCCGCCGCAAGCACCGGCACTCCGACCAACTGAATGATGAAGGCTCCCAGGAGTCCCCATACGGTGAGGTTCAACCTTCCCCAGGTCATTCCTGGTGCCCTGAGGGTGATGATTGTCGTAATAAAGTTCACTGCACCTGATATGCTGGAAGCTCCGAGCAGGTGTACTGCGAAAACGTAAAAGGCGGTATTAGCACCACCTACCAGCGAGTATGGCGCATAGCCGGTCCAACCGATGTCCAGTCTGCCCGGAAGTATCAGGCCACAAACTGCGATAAGTCCGGAGCCAACGTAAAACCAGTAGCTCAACGCGTTTAAGCGTGGAAAAGCCACGTCGTGGGCACCAATCATGAGTGGTATCATGTAGTTGGCGAAAAACCCCAGCAGAACTGGAATCATCCAGAAAAGAACCATCGCCGCCCCATGAATCGTGAAAAACACGTTATAGAGATAGGGCCCGATAATAATCGTCTTCCTTGCCATGTCGAGATTCTCGGTCCTCATCACTGCGGCCAGAAGAAGCCCCACCACAAAGAAAACGAGGGCCGTTACAAGGTACATTACACCTATTTTTTTATGGTCGGTCGTAAAAATCCACGATCTTAAACCAGTTGGCTGCTCAGCCATAAACTTTTACCTCCTTTTATTATTTTAAGGCTTTTCGTTATTTTAAAGTTTTCAAATACGCAGAAATAGCTTCACTTTCACCGGGTTTCAACTGGGTAGGCGGCATAACGGGCGGGAATCCCTTGATCCGCTTAGCCTCCGGGTTGGTAATCTTCTCCTTTATGAAAGCCTCGTCGACGGTAACCGTGGAATCATCTGCGAGTATAGTCTTCTTGCCCAAAATTCCCTTGAGTGAAGGCCCCATTTTAACCTCGCCGGTAATGCTGTGGCACCCGGTACATCCCGACTTATCCAGCAGTTCCTTACCCATCAGTTCAGGTGAGGCCGCCGCAGCTTCGGAGGCACCTTTCTGTTTTTTTACCCATTCGTCGTAATCGTTCTTTTCCATGACGATAACTTTGGCCAGCATGCCCGAATGTCCGGTACCGCAATAGAAAGAGCAGAAAACCGGGTACTCTCCCGGCTTTTTGGCGTTAAACCACAGGTAAGTAGTCCTGCCCGGGAGCATGTCCTCACGCACCCTGAAGTGCGGAATAGCGAAGTCGTGAATGACGTCCTTGCTCGTAAGGTTCATCTTTACCGGCCCTACCGGGACACGAAGCTCGTTCATTGTCGTTATGCCCTCGGGTGAGGTCATCTCAAACCCGTACATGAAGGCGACGCTCTTTGCCTCGAATGCGTCCTTTGGCACCGTCCTGTATTCAGTGAAAAGGGCCCAGGATTGTACGCCAAGAAGTAACGTAATAATTATAGGAATAACAATCCAGAGTATTTCCAGGGCGGTATTGCCTTGTATGTAAGCCCCATCCTGGTTGGTTTTTTTCCTCCTGTACTTGAACGGAAAGTATATGAGAGGAATCGTAACCACCAGGTAAATCACGATAGATATGATTAACCAAAGATTGAAGTGGCTATACCATCCGGCAGCCGGGTCATGTAATTTTTCCTGTGCAAAGGCTGTGAGCGGTGTCAGTAAGACAAATAAAGCGCTAATAACACCCAATACAATTCGCTGCATTTTGACCTCCTAATTTTTTGAAAGCTGAAAATCAGCCCTTCTCTTTTTCTTTAATTTCATAGCGTAGAGAAAAACGATGAGCCCCGTAATCAAACCGAAGGACATTCCCATCAATCCAAAAACAACCGTCAGGTTCAACCTGTAGCCGCCAATAGATGCGTCGTACTTGTAGCAAGCCAGGGCAACCGTGCTCAGTATAGGGAACTTGCCTATCTTACCCTTCGCAGCTTCGGTTATGGCCAGTTTAAGATCCATCGATATAGGATAGAGACCCCAAATGTACCTCGACACTTTTAGACCGGGGGAAAGGAAGATGTATACGTTAGGGTGGACAAAGACCTTGTCCTGCCGGGAGTAAAAGTAGCGGTAGCCTATAGCTCCGGTAAGCTTTTTAGCATCCTCGTCGGTGGTAGTCGCAAAGACCCACTTATCGAAATGTGCCGGGAGCTGGTCTTTCATCTTCACTTCCAGGCGTTTGCGAAAACCCGCGGCGTCGGCGGTCGTCTCCTTGCCGTCGAAGCTTAGTGTGATTACATTGTAATCCGTACCAAGGTTCAGACTAACCCCGGAAAGGCCTTCGGACAGTCCCTCGTTTAAAACGGGGCACGACTCTCCACAATTGTAATAGATTATAGAAAAAATAATCGGCTTGTTACCATAATCCGACAGCTTCCTGCTTTTCCCATGGTCGTCTACGATCACGATATCCGGAGCTTGCTTGCCGAGATAATCGTCCTCGTTGATCTTCAAAATAGCCGGATCGAAATTAGTAGTGCCGGCAGGCGGTACAAAGGCACAGTACCCCGGCGCGGCAAATACAAACACCATAGCCGCAAACAGCACCATAGCCGCAAACAGCACAATAGCCGCAACCGGTACCATAGGCACAACCGGTACCATAGGCACAACCGGTACCATAGGCGCAACCACTACCAAAGCAGCCGTCGAACCCCTCACCTTTATTGTCCTACCTTGAAGTAAGGAATGACGTATATCATCGAAAGCACCAGGAGCCAGACGATGTCGACGAAATGCCAGTACAGACCGGTAACTTTAGTCAGGGTTTGCTTTTTCTTGCTTATCTTACCACCTAAAGCCAGTATCATCAGAAACGCCTGAAGCGCTAACCCAACGATAACGTGAGAGCCATGGAAGCCCGTTATGGTATAGAAAAACGTTCCATACGTATTTACGGAAATGTTAAACCCGTCCCCGATGAGGTGGTTCCACTCGTAAGCCATACCCACTAAAAAGGCCAGGCCAAACAGGAAAGTTACGGAAAGCCAGGTCTTAAAGCCACCCATATCGCCATGTTCGAGTTTTGTCTCGGCCATGTGCATCCACGCGCTGGATGTAACGAGAAAGAAGGTTAATAAAAGCGCCAGTTCGATTGGCGGCACTCCTTCGGGAGTACTTACCGGCGGCCATGAGGGCGACAACAGCATAGTGTAAAAATAACCGCCGAAGAGCCCCCCAAACAACGCTACTTCAGAAATTATGAATACTACGATGGCTACTTTGCTTAAACCAACTTCCTCCTTTTTGGCGTGGACCTCGTTAACCCATCCGAATAACCCTACGAGCAACAGTACCACCGCCACTCCGGCCCCCAACAACGCGAACGTAGACGGGGCCTCCCATGAAAAGTGCACCATGAATGAGATCGGTACAAGGAACGCGCCTATGCCCACTATCAATGGCCAAATGCTCAGTTCCACTTCGTGGTGGTGAACTGCCTGAGCCCCACCATGTGCTACATTTTCCATTTAAACCCTCCTCAGAATTATAAATAAGTGTTGATCGCGATCTCCTACGGAGTTTTCGCTGCTACCCGTATATGTTATATATCAAGTACCACCATACCACCCGGTAGTAAACAAAGACGCTATACTTAACTATGTTACCAGGCTATCTGGTTATATAGTACTATATATTGTAACAGTACTAATATTGTAATCGTTATAATATTATAATATTTCTATAATAATAGCAAGTACATTTTGTTAGTATAATTAAATTAGCACGTATAAGTAAGTATAACCGTTCCTACGATGCCTTAAGAGTCAGCAGGCAGGTTTAATAACGTTAAACTCACTCCCCCTGCGTCTCGATAAGCTCACAGCACTATGTCCCGTTAAACCCACCCCACGACTTCCCGTTATAAGTCCCGGTAAGCTCACTGCAGGCTCACTTTTGCTTTGGCCATGAGTTCCCTCCTGGCACTGAGAGTTTCGAAGTCATACATTCTAAGCTTGCTCTCTACGTCGCTTTTTATTTCCGCCCAGACCGGATGAACGGGACAGTCGGCACATACGGCACACTTGCTATCGTCAATGTTGCACATATTTATAGCGATTGTGCCCTCTATCGACTCCACCACGTCAAGAAGGCTTATTTCATTCGGCTTTTTTGCCAGGAGAAACCCTCCTTTCATGCCCCTTATAGACTTGACAAAACCAGACTTAACGAGCTTTTGCAGGATCTTTGCGAGGAAACTCTCGGGGAGATAATGAGGCTTGGCCAACTCACTGACGATGTAGGTTTTCTCAGGCTCTTTAGCCATGTAGAGGATGCAGCTTATAGCATAGTCTGTTTCACGGGTAATTTGCATTTTGCCCTGACAAAACCTGTTTGATAGTATTTCTAACTTATTTTAAGTACGTTTCCTTTAACTTTTCCGACTCCAGAAATTAAGTATATATTTGGCGTTGATACATAAATCTAGCTTATTTGTATGTAATTTGTCAAGTATCATCTGAATTATAACCGGGAAATTCTCTGTCTCCGGCACTCGAAGAGAAATACACCCGCCGCCACGGAGACGTTAAGCGACTCCACCCGGCCAAACATAGGTAAACGGGCCAGTAGGTCACACTGCTCCCTTACCGTCCTCTTCAGGCCTTTCCCCTCGGAGCCAAAAACAAATGCTACCGGCACTCTAAGGTCTATCTCCCAAATCGAATCTTTCGCTTCGGCGTCGGCACCTATCACCCAGATACCGTTTTCCTTAAAGTCATGTATGGCGTGCTTTATGTTGGGCACCCTGCAGAGCGGGACATGCCCTACCGCCCCGCTCGAGGCTTTTTCCACCACGTCGGTCACGCCGGATGTGCCATGAGGTTGGAAGATGACGCCGTTTGCCCCGGCACAGTCCGCAACCCTGATTATGGCGCCGAAATTCCTGGGATCTTCTACGGAGTCAACCACTACGAATATCGGCGGTAAGCCCGTCCCCGGATTGCCTTTTATCAACGTCTCCAACGGTACGTAATCGCAGCCTTTCACTTTGGCACATACACCCTGATGGGTAAGCCCTCTGAAACGGGAAAAGAATTCCTTTTCCACTTCCACTATCCGCACGTCTGTCGCTCCCGCAAGCTCAGAGAGTTCCCTAAGCCTGCGATTGTCCTTCGACACGTAAACCGGTGGTATAATCCGGTCGCTCCTCAAGGCCTCCAACACCGGGTTTGCTCCATATACCCAGCCTTTCACCAGGCGCTCTCCCGGGACCTGGCAGCATCACTAAGACATGTGCTTGAAGATATCATATGCTTTAAAGATTTCCTGTCAAAAGTATTCGTCCAAAGATATACTCTCAAAAGTATGCTCTCAAAATTCCGGGAAAACCTTTATTTCGACACACCCGCCATTGACCGGACACAAGGCTGACAGTATACCACCATCTATGTAAGATAACTTGAAAGAACCAAAACCACTCCTGACCAGGGTTTTGGCGTCAGCCGGGCAGCCGTGTTCGCAGCCTGCCACTCCCTTGATCATCCGTGCGATAAGTCGGCCAATGTCCAGGTTGCCAATGTCTGTTCCAACTCGCAGGGCGAGTTCTTTTATGCTTTTTTCGGTTGCCAGGATATCTAGCCTGAAGGGATTTTCTACCTCTAAAGACATGGAATGCTCACCAATTTTTATGTCTATCTCCATCCACTTTCCTCGTTCGTATTTATTTGTTCATATTCATTTGTCTGAATTCACTTTTGTTCGCATTCACTTGTTCACATTCACTTGTTTGGAATCTTTTACCCTGTACAGGGTAGTCACCAGGGAGTTGCTGTAAACCCTTTCGAAAAGGTCCGCGTTGTAGTTGCCAAGAAGAAACATCTGTGCCAGATTCGAGTTAAAGGCCGGCTCGTTTAGCAAGAAGATATTGATGATCTGGTTATTGTCGAAGAACAAAAGGAGGTAAAAGCCCCCGGCAACGTTTCCCGGTCTGAAGTAACCAACCTCTTTTTTAACTTTACCCTTTTCGATCAGAACCGTCTTGATGATAGACGTACTGTCGTTTATCAGGCCGTTTTTCACGTCGATTCGGTTGTCGCCACAGGAAAATACATCGTTAACGGCACCCTGACATTCCAACGGTGTCATGACTACGTCGGAAACGTTCAGATTTCTGCCGGAGGTAAGGCCGCTTACGGAATACATGGATTGAAACTTGGGAATCATGTCTCTGGTAAATAGCAGATAAATCTCTTTTTCCCTGACCGTATCCAGTATCTTTTCCTCTGCGGCACGGCTCATGATAACCTTTTGGTCTAAGCCGCCGGTTGCAAAAACTACCGTATTATAAAGAAGGCGCTGGCTGGGATTGACGAATGAATGGGCAACGTACACGGTTTCGATCTTTTGTTGAAGGCCTCCATCCAGTATAGTGGCTGCACCAGTTACGTCCTCGATTGCGTATCCCAGATCCCACCATGTAAAAATGGCCGAGCCCCGGGGAATCTCCTTTTTTATATCCTCTAAAGACGAGAATATTGCAGCGTCTACGGAGGGCTTTGGTATGTAGGAAAAGGCCGTTTGCCATTGCATGAGCACCACCGCGCAGACTGCGGTAATGACGTAGGTAGCAAGCTCCATAACAAAACCCTCTGCCCCGAACCTTTCCAATGCCTTGAACCTTTCCGATATCTTGAACCTTTCCGACAGAACAGACACAAGCTGGTGAACAACATACCCGTAGCCGACACCCACGAATGGAGCCATGTAGATAACCAGGCGGTTTGATCCTGCCAGCGACAGTATACCCAGCGCAAATAACGGGAAAAGTGGCAGCATCTTCCTGAAATGCGTAACCAGCAGAAGTCCGAAAGCCCCCAGCCCAAAGGCCGTTATCCCGGGCCTTTCGAAGACGTAGGAAAGTATGGTACTTGCCGGTGTTCTCTGAAGCTCGGTTATTTGGACGTACACCTCGTTTTTCACCTTTAGACCGGCTTTGAGAAATATACCGTAGAAAACCATCACCTCATCATTCCAGTATTGCATAAGGATTGCGAATTTTTCTAATAGTACAGGGTAAAGCTTTAGATCGTAATACTTTATGCTTAAATCGGCGATAGCGGGAATTTTAATCTTTATCACGGCCAAAATAATGCAGAGGACTAATATGCGTAAGGATATGTCCAATATCGAGGCTTGCCCCGGAGTTGCAAATAAAAACAAAAAAACGACAACGAAAAGTAACGACGAACTTTGAGCCACCTGAAACCTTGTGAACCACATGAGCGATAAACTCAACGTCAATACAAGCGAAAAAGCAAAAACCCTTCTGTCGTCCCGTAAGCCTTTAAGTAAACCGGACAAGCCCGAGGAAATCATCGCGTGTTCAAGTGCCGCAAACATCGCGGAAAAGATTTCCGGGATGTAAAGGGATGAGACGTAAAACGCCATGGCCTTAATCTCATCGGGGGAAAACACCCTGGAGCACAGTTTAGCGGACAGTTTGGAAAGTAAAGGCAGCGCATAAGTGGGAAATGCAAAAATCGTATAAAAAACCAACGCCGCCGCCGTCGCAGTAAGTGAGGCACCTCCCGACACCAGGTATACGGCAAATATCACGCCGTACAGGTAGGCAAATTGCGGGTGCTCGTACCATACGATGAACATGTACATGGATAAGCCTGAAAGTGCACCAAAGAGGATAGCGTTAATGGGACTCTTGTCCCTGGTCGAAAGCAAAATAAAATAAGATGCCAGGAATGGGAATAAAAGGTTCAGGCAATCCGTGTCCACCCTGCCTATGGAGGTCCGGATTAGGTAGATAAGACTGAAAGAACCCGCTATAGCTCCCAGTATGCCCGCCGCGGGTAAGCCGAGCCTGTGAAAATAGAGCATTAGAGGGATTATGAAAATGCTGCCTGCAAATATTACCATGTAGTTGCCTGCCAGATACAAATTCCAATCGAAGTACCGGGAGAGCCAGCTTACGAGGTAACTGACGAATGGCAGTTTTTCCCTTCCCATTCCACCGGGGTAGTTCCTTAATCTGTCAATGGAACCGGCAACGTATCTTTCTTCCCTGCTTTCCTTTGCATATCGAAGATACAAAAATGCGTCAAGAGTCGTCATCATAGGTGTTCCGTGTACGTAGAAAAATTCGGGTGCCTTGTCCCACGCCCTCTTCTGGTTATACCTCGAGGCTATCGACATACCAACACATATGACGATTGCTATTAGAAAAACCCAGAGCCTGTACCGCCCTTCAGGGTTAAGGAATATTTTTAAATATTTAGCGAAAATCCCCATTTTGATTCCTTTGTCAAGATCTTACCAGTATAAAGCACGGGGCCATCAAAAGTCAATGAAGCTGGCGGATTTAGCACGGTAAACTTGTTCTCCATCATAAGTCATGCTCTATGTCAAAGTGTCATCGTATTGCAATTGTCGAAAAGTCCGGACTGTCGCGGCCTGCCTGATAAATGGTGGTAACCGGCATAAGAGCCATGCCATCCATCTCCCCCGCCTCTTCCTTTTCAAGGAAGAGGCGCCTCAAGTGGGCTTTGACCCCTTGAAAATCCCCCTCGCAGGTATGTCCTGTCCTTTGTGGGCCAAGGGGAAGTCCACCTGAGAAACCTCTTTCAATTCAATCCTGAATTGTGCACCATTTCTAACATTTTCGACATTTTCAACGTTTTCGTAATAGAGCTTGCCACTCATATTGTTATCGATAATAACCTTTGACATATATAATCCAATGCCGGTGCCTTTACCATCTTCCTTTGTTGTAAAGTAAGGCTCAAAAATCCTTTTTTCTATCTCTTTGGGAATTCCACAACCATTGTCTCTAACGACAATAATTACTTTGCCGCCCTCTTTACAAGCCATTATATCGATTCTGCCTTCATAATTATTCTCATCAATCATTTCCGATTGTTTGTCTAAAATAGCGTCCTTGGCGTTGTTGACTAAATTTACCAATACTTGCTTAAACTCATTTGGATAACCCGATACCGTTAAAAGATCGGGATATTCGTGTATTTCGATAGTTATGTTATTGTTGGATAACTGTGAAGATACAATCGAAGCAACTTCACCCAGACATTCTTTTATATCGAATACAACCTTTTCTTTCGAAGGTTTAAAGAAGTT